>JBBQDH010000194.1:0-11424 GCA_038319515.1 Bryobacterales bacterium | reverse complement strand
GTCGTCTCGATTGCCCTCGCGGTGGTCCTGGCGGTTGCTGCATTGCTGTGGTTCGCCGTACCGCGCAATGAGCATAAGCCCTGGGTGCTTCGCGTCGGCGTGGATTATTCGCCGCCGTTCTACCAGTTCGAAGAGAATGGTCCCGTCACCGGGCTGGCCGTTGACGTCCTCAACGAAGCCGCCCGCCGCCGCGACATCAAGCTGATCTGGACGCCGCTGAAAGACATTCCGATTGACAAAGCCCTGGGCGACCGCGTGGTGCAACTCTGGCCATTGGTGGGCATGACCAAAGAGCGCGCGAACAGGTTCTACATGAGTGAGCCCTGGCTGGAGAGCGACTACATCCTCCTTTCCACCCGGCAGGCTCCCATCCGCACTGCTGCCGAAGCTGCGGGCAAAGTGGTAGTGCACGCCCGGCTGAAGTTCACCCAGATCATCGCCGATAAACATCTTGCGCGCAGTACAGAGATGATCCGGCGCTACCGGTCGGAGGCCATCCAGGCCGTGTGTCAGGGCGAAGCCGCTGCAGCGCTGGTGGAAAGCCGTGTGCTGGATGCAATCCTGCTCACCCGACCGGAGGGGTGTGAGCGCACGCAGTTCCATATTTCCTCGCTGCCCGGTGCCACCTCGCCACTGGCAATTGCCGCGGTGCCGGAGGTTCGCGAGGCCGCCGAAGCGCTTCGTGAAGGCATCTCAGACCTGACTACCAACGGCTTCCTCAGCGCCAGGCTGGACGAATGGTCCCCGTTCTCGGCCGAGGGGACACGGTCCATCTGGGCCCGGCAGGAGGCCAATCAGCGCAGTACCATCTACCGCTACACCCTGATGGCCATCGTCACTCTGGCGCTTGGCCTGGCGCTGGCCGCGTGGCGCGCATGGCGATTAAAAGGCAAGGCGGAACGTGCCGAGACCGGCCTGCGGGACGCGCAACGGCGCTTCACGGCGTTCATGGATAACAGCCCTGCCATGTCATTCATAAAGGATGCGGCAGGCAAGCTGCTCTATGTGAATCGCGCCTGGTCCCTGATGCTCAACCGGGCACCGGAGGACTGCCTTGGCAAAGACGACTTCGCCATGTGGCCACCCAACGTCGCCAGAGACCTGCGCGCCGTCGACGTCGAACTGCTCTCGAAGGACGAGCCGCTGCAACTGATCGAACGCATTCCCGTCTCTCCCACCGACCTGCGGGATGTTCTGGTGATCAAATTCCCCTTCGAGAACGAGCGCGGAGAGAGGTTCATCGGCGGCACGGCTATTGATGTGACAGAGCGTGAAGTCGCGCTGCGCGGCCTTGCAGCCAGCGAAGCGCGGTACCGGGAACTCTTCGACCAGAATCCCCTGCCCTCCTGGGTCTGTGACGCGGATACACTGGAATTTTTGACCGTGAATGACGCGGCGGTAAAGCGCTATGGCTGGGCGCGGGCAGATTTTCTGTCCGGCATGAAGCTGGCCGACATCCAACTGCCGGAACATACACCGGGCACCTGGCAGCACAAGACGAAAGATGGCCTGACTTTGACCGTCGACGTCACCCGATATAACCTCGAATACGAGAACCGCCACGCGACACTGATGATCGTCCGCGATTTAACGGGGCAGGAGCGCATGCTGGAACAGTTGCGACTCAGCGAAGAGCGCTGGCAACTGGCCCTCCGCGGAGCCGGCGACGCCCTCTGGGATTGGGATATAGTGACGGGGCACGTCTTCCGCTCCGGTCGCTGGCGGGCCATGCTGGGCTACGAGGAGTCGGAGGTCGGTGACACCTTTGATGAGTTCAAACGTCTGGTGCATCCCGATGATGTCCGGCCCGCGCTGGCCGCGCTGCACGCGCATTTGGAGAGGGTGACCGACGCTTACGTCACTGAGTACCGGATGATGCACAAAGACGGAACCTGGCGCTGGATCATGGACCGGGGCAAGGCCGTCTGGGACGAGCGCGGGATTCCCGTTCGCATGGCCGGATCGCACACCGACATGACCGAGCGCAAGGTCGCCGAAAACCTCCTCGCCCGTCACGCCAGAACCGACGGACTGACGGGTCTTGCCAACCGGCGGGAGTTCGAACGGCTGTTCGTGCCGCTCTTCAACACGGCGCGCAGAGAAGCCACAGCTCTCACCGTGTGCGTGTGCGACCTTGACCGCTTCAAGCAGGTCAACGACAAATGGGGCCACGCCCGAGGCGACGAAGTGCTTTCCACCTTTAGCCGGTTCCTGCGCCAGCACCTCCGGGATACCGACCTGCCTGCCCGAATGGGGGGAGATGAGTTCGTGCTCGCGCTGCCCGGCATTGCCGCCACGGAAGCGGCGGAAATCATGGAGAAGATCCGTAAACAACTCACCGCGCACGAGTTCGTGGTGCACGGCGCGAGCTTCCGGGCAAGTTGCTCTTTCGGCGTCGCCGAACTACGGTCCGGGCATGCCGACGGAGACGCGCTGATCGCGGAAGCCGACCGTTCCCTCTATGCAGCCAAAAATTCGGGCCGCAACAGGACGCTGGTCGCAGCCTGAAGTAAGCTATCTTGCAGCCTCGTTGCGGGCCGCAAAATCTCCCCTTCTCTATGGGGCGTCTTGCAGATTTCTTCCATCGTGCCGCCATCCTGCTTCATTTCGCAATCGAGCGTTGACAGGAAGATGTGAAACATCTCAGAAGCATTGGATCCGCGTTGGGCGGTACCGGCCGGTGGCGCGAAGACGCAAAGAAACCCGTGTCGTTTTGTGTTCTTCAGAAGCCCGCCGGTCGCCGGTGGCGACACCAATAGCTGGAGGAACCTTGGCCCTTGTCGTAGTCAACGACCGGAAAGCGGGCGTGTTCCTCCAGGCGGCCCGAACCGGGTGGCATTCGCCGTCGGTACCGTTGCCGGATGTGCCCGCAGCGCGAAGATCCGGAGAACGCTGCTGAAAAACCTGGCGGCGATTGCTTACTGCGAATGATTGATCTGCTCAATCACACGAATCCGCAGGAGGGAGTGTTATTCTTCCGCGCCTGGTCGATCTCCTGGTGGTGTCGACGTGGCACGGGATGAGGACTACAGTTTCCCCTGGCGGCCGCGGAGATCCAGGCACGCCGGTCTTTCATACGAGTTTAATTTACACGGTTTTTGTGCAACACTCCGATTCGAACAAAAAAGCCGCCCGGATCTCTCCGGGCGGCTTGCGGAATTGTGCAACGAACTGCGTCCCTCAGTTTGACCGGATTAGCTGCAGCCCGAAGTCCCCCCACAATTTTCACACTTGTAGCAACTGCCGTTCCGCGTCATCATGCCACCGCATTCCGCGCACAACGGCGAGTCCGCCATAGCCACCGGGAACGGCAACTTTTCCTGCGGACTCTGCTCAGTCGGTCGCAACGCCTGCGTCTCGCCCGCCTCGTTATTCGCCAGCGCATACTCCGAGCCCAGGAACTTCGAGCCCAGCCACCGGAAAATATAATCCGGAATCGACTTCGCATACGGAATATTCGGGTTCCCTGTCCACCCGCTCGGCTCAAACCGCACATGCCCGAACTTGTCGACCAGGAACTTCAGCGGCACGCCGTACTGCAGGCAGTAGCTGATCGATGTTGCAAAGCTGTCCATCAGCCCGGAAATCGTCGACCCTTCCTTGGCCATCGAAACGAAAATCTCGCCGGGCAATCCGTCCTCGAACATGCCGACCGTGATGTAGCCCTCGTGCCCGCCAATCGAGAACTTGTGGGTAATCGACTGCCGTTCATCGTTGAGCTTGCGGCGAACCGGACGGAACACTACTTTCTCCGCCACGGCTTCCTTCACCACTGTCACGCCGGTCGCGAGACTCGCCGCGTTCTTCTTCTCGGTCTTCGAACCCTGACCCGAGCTCATCGGCTGCGCCATCTTCGAGTTATCCCGATAGATCGCAACCGACTTCAGGCCCATCCGCCAACTCTCAATGTAGGCATCCATGATGTCCTCCACCGAGCATTCTTCCGGCATGTTGATGGTCTTCGAAATCGCGCCCGAAACAAAGGGCTGCACTGCGCCCATCATCTTCAGGTGACCCATGTAGTGAATGGAACGCGAGCCGTTCGCCGGACGGAAACTGCAATCGAACACTGCAAGATGCTCCGGCTTCAGACCCGGCGCGCCTTCAATGGTACCCGTGGAATCGATGTGGCTGACAATCGTCTCCACCTGTTCGGGCGAGTAGCCGATCTTGATCAGCGCCTGCGGGACTGTGTTGTTCACGATCTTGATCACGCCGCCGCCCACCAGCTTCTTATACTTCACCAGCGCCAGATCCGGCTCAATACCCGTCGTGTCGCAATCCATCATGAAGCCGATGGTGCCCGTGGGCGCGATCACCGTCATCTGGCCATTGCGGAAGCCGGTTTTCCGGCCCAGATTGTAGGCATCTTCCCAGCACTTCTTGGCGCTCTGGAACATCTCACTCGGCACGTTCCGGTGGTTGATCAGATTCACCGAATCCCGGTGCATCGCGATCACGTTCAGAAACGGCTCGGCGTTCTTCTCATAGCCGGGGAACGGCCCTGTGGATTCAGCGATACGCGCGCTGCTCAGGTACGCCTGGCCGCACATAATGCCGCTGATGGCGCCCGCGAAATCACGACCGCGGTCGCTGTCGTACGGCATGCCCATTGACATCAGCAGTGCGCCCAGATTCGCAAATCCCAACCCGAGCGGGCGGTAATCATGCGAGTTCTGCGCGATCTTTTCCGTGGGATAAGCCGCGTTGTCCACCAGGATTTCCTGGGCCATGATCAGTGTGTCCACCGCATGGCGGAACGCAGGCACGTCGAACTGCCCGTTCGGACCCACGAACTTCATCAGGTTCAAAGACGAAAGGTTACAGGCCGAATCGTCCAGGAACATGTATTCCGAACACGGATTCGACGCATTGATGCGCGAGGTGTTCGGGCAGGGATGCCACTTGTTGATGGTGGTATCGAACTGCATGCCGGGGTCGCCGCACTGCCAGGTGGCTTCCGCGATCTGGCGCATCAGTTCCCGTGCGTTGTAGCGCTTCAGCTTCTCGCCGTTATTCACCGCACGAGTCCACCATTCGCGGTCTTCCACCACGGCTTGCATAAAGTCGTCGGTGGCGCGCACGGAGTTGTTCGCGTTCTGGAAGAAGATGGAGCCATAGGCATCGCCGTCCAGGGACGAATCGTAGCCTGCGGCGATCAGAGTATGGGCCTTCTTCTCTTCCTTTGCCTTGCACCAGATGAAACGCTCCACGTCGGGGTGCTCCACGTTCAGAATCACCATCTTCGCGGCGCGACGCGTCTTGCCGCCGGACTTGATGACGCCCGCAAACGCATCAAAGCCCTTCATGAACGAAAGCGGACCCGATGCCCTGCCCCCGCCCGAGAGAATCGCGTCTTCCTCGCGCAGCGCCGAAAGGTTCGAACCTGTGCCGGAGCCCCACTTGAACAACATGCCTTCGGTCTTCGCAAGATCCAGAATCGACTCCAGCGAATCTTTCACGGAAACAATAAAACAGGCCGAGCACTGCGGTTTGGCCTCTTTCGTCAGCTTCTGAATCTGCTCGGCTTTGGAATCAAAAAACCAGCCATACCCGCGCGATTCCTTCACACCGACGTTGAACCAGACGGGCGAATTAAACGCGGCCTTCTGGTGCAGCATCAGGTGCGCCAGTTCGTTCCGAAAATTCTCGCCGTCTTCCTTCGTTGCGAAGTAGCCGTCGTTCAAACCCCAGTCGGCAATGCTATCGACAACGCGATGCACCAGTTCCCCTACGCTGCGTTCCCGCTCGGGCGAACCCAGCTTGCCATGAAAATATTTGCTTGCAACGATATTGGTAGCGGTCTGCGACCAGTCCGCCGGCACCTCAATATCACGCTGCTCGAAAATCACTGAACCCTTATCGTTACCGATGGTCGCATTGCGGGTTTCCCACTGCACCTCGTCGTAAGGGGTCCTGCCGCCTTCCAGCCGGCTTGTAAAGTAACGGGGAAACTGCACCCCGGTATGTGTCGGTTGCAGAGAACTGCCGGCCGCCGCCGTTTCCTCTGCTTTTGCTTTTACCGCTGTAGTTTGTGCCATTTCTCGCTCCTGCTCGCCAGCGCGGATTACTCTTTGTAAATCGTCGCGCATTTGCAATATTGACCCAACATGTAGTGCCCCGTCAACAGAAAAGTCTATATAGTGTGTGACGACCGACACAAAGAGCACCGCCGGAATTCGTCCGGAACGACGAAACCCATTGCTTTGAATGGGTTGGTCCGTCACAGCTCAACCGCAGGAGCCCGCCCCTTTTCTATTGCATTCCCCTGCCGACCAGTGCTACTCTCCCTATGGGAAAACAATAGGAGCGCCATATGGGAGAAAAAACCGACATCCTGCAGGGCACGCTTGCTTTGATGGTGCTCAGGACCATTGAGGCTCTGGGACCGATTCACGGTTACGGCATCGCCCGCCGCATTGAGCAAATCAGTGACGATTTGCTGACGCTGAACTACGGCACTCTATACCCTGTCCTGCTCCGGATGGAACAGGAAGGCTCCATCACTTCAGAGTGGGGCCTGTCGGAGAACAATCGCAAAGCGAAGTTCTATCAGCTCACTTCCGCCGGGCGGAGACAACTGGAACAGGAAGCCCGTAACTGGGAACAGACCACTGCAATTCTGGCCCGCTTCCTGGCACCTTCAGGAGGCCAGGCATGAGACAGCTTCGCGCTTTCCTGCGACGCCTGACCGGCTTACTGCCCAACCCCGCCGCCGAACGCGATCTTTCGGAAGAAATCGAATCCCACCTCCGCCTGCACACCGATGACAACCTCCGCGCCGGCATGAGTCCTGAGGAGGCCCGCCGCGCGGCCATTCTCAGGCTGGGAGGCGTGGAACCGACCAAAGAAGCCTGGCGGGACCGCCGCAGCCTCCCGTGGGCTGAAACGCTGCTGCAGGACCTCCGCTTCTCTCTGCGCCAGTTGCGTCGCAATGCCGGCTTCACCACCACAGCCGTTCTGATGCTCAGCCTTGGTATGTGCGCCGCCATCGCCATCTTCGCCTTCGTCGACGCAGCCCTGATCAAGCCGCTGCCCTATGGCGATTCAACAAGGCTCACCGGGGTTTACGAACACACGGAGAAGTGCCCTGCCTGCAATCTCTCCTACCTCGACTACATCGACTGGAAGAAGATGAACGGTGTTTTCCGTTCACTGGAGGCTTATCAAGCGAACCGGTTTCTGCTCCGGACCCGGACTGAAACACTGCCAACAGCGGGCGCGAGAGTCAGTGCCGGCTTCTTTGGCACTCTGGGTATCCAACCCGCGCTCGGCCGTAGTTTCTCCGCGGACGAGGACGCCGCAGGCGCGAAGCACAATGTCCTGCTGAGTTACGCTGCCTGGCAAAACCGCTTTGGCGGCAGCAAATCCGTTCTGGGGCAGACAGTAGTTCTGGATGATGCTGCCTATACGGTGATTGGGGTGCTGCCGCGCGATTTCCACTTCGCGCTGCTCCCTCCCGCGGAGTTTTGGGCGGCGCTCAATCCGGAGAGTCCCTGTGAGGCGCGGCGGAGCTGCCACAACCTCTATGGAGTTGGCCGGCTTGGGGAGGGCGTATCGCTCGCGGCGGCGCAAGCCGAAATGGCCCGAATCGCGCACCTGCTGGAACAGCAATACCCCGGTTCCAACCTGGGTCAGGGCGCCAACGTGATCCTGCTCTCGGAGGCCATTACCGGTAAGAACCGACCCATTCTACTGGCGCTGCTCATCGCCGCCGGCCTGCTGCTGCTCATTGCCTGCGTCAACATCGTCAGCCTGCTCCTGGTTCGTTCCGAGAGCCGCACGCGAGAGTTGGCAGTCCGCAGTGCACTCGGGGCTTCAAGGACGCGTCTGGTCCGCCAATTCGTCACCGAAGGACTAATACTGGTCGCCGGGGGCGCCACGCTCGGAGTGCTGTCCGGCTACGCGGCCATGCGGCTGCTCATCGGCCTTATACCCGCCAACATGCTGGCGGGAATGCCGTGGTTACAGGATTTGGGCATGAACTTCCGCGTGCCTGCCTTCGCCGCGCTGATCGCGCTGGGCGCAGCTATTGTTTTTGCCCTGACGCCTGCCCTGCGCCTATCCGTGCCTGATGTCAGGCATGGTCTGGCTGAAGGCAGCCGCGGTTCCACCGGCACTACCTGGCGCAGACTCGGCAGCAAACTGGTAGTGCTGGAGCTGGCAACCGCCATGGTGCTGCTCACCGGAGCCGGGCTCTTAGGGAAAAGCTTCTATCGCCTGTTGAATGTCGGGATTGGTCTGCAACCGGACCACCTTGCCACCCTGCAGATCGCCGCGCCCCATGCCGCGTACGGCAAGGACGAACAGGCGATCGCTCTTCAGCATGCCGTGGCCACCAGGGTTGCCGCCATCCCGGGAGTCCTTTCCGTCGCCTTCTGCAGCCAGTTGCCCATCAGCTTCAACGGCAATACCGACTGGATCCGTTTCGTCGGCAAACCATGGCACGGCGAACATAACGACGTGAACCAACGCGATGTGAGCCCCCGCTATTTCGTCACCGTGAAAGCGAAGCTCCTGCGGGGACGGTATTTCCGCGAAGACGACGACAGGACGAAACCCAGCGTCATCATGATCAACAATGCGCTGGCCCGCATGTATTTCCCGGGTGAAGACCCGGTGGGCAGAATGGTGGGAAATCTGGACCTCACTCCAAAATCGCTGCGCCAGATCATCGGCGTGGTGGAAGATATTCGCGAAGGGCAACTGGATGAGCCCATGGTGCCCACCGAATACTTCCCGTTTAATCAGGACCCCGGCAATAATTTTGTTTTGGTGGCAAGCACCTCCACGGAAGAAACATCGCTGCTGCCCGCCCTTC
This sequence comes from Bryobacterales bacterium, assembly GCA_038319515.1. Taxonomy (GTDB): domain Bacteria; phylum Acidobacteriota; class Terriglobia; order Bryobacterales; family Bryobacteraceae; genus BOG-234. Next base: position 2,603 of record JBBQDH010000194.1, on the reverse strand, counting down.
AGGCTGCCATCCACGGCATCGATCCCGCCATTGTCACCGCCAACGGAGCCAGTTTTTCTGCGGTGATCCATGACGCGCCATCTACCTGGCTCCGCCGCTCATCTGCCTGGCTCCTGGCAGGTTTCGCGCTTGCCGCGCTGTTTCTGGGCGTGGTCGGGCTCTATGGCGTGGTCGCCTATTCGGTCAGCCAACGAACCCGCGAGATCGGTGTCCGCATGGCGCTGGGCGCGGACAACACCCGTGTCTGCGCGCTGGTACTGAGAGAGGCAGGCGCGCTTGCCGTGATCGGGATCGGGGCCGGGATTGTTTGCGCCATCGGAGCCGCCACCCTGGCGCGTAATCTCCTCTTCGGCACCGCTGCATGGGACGTAACAACCCTCGCGGGAGTGGCCGTCGTGCTGGCGATTGCGTCTCTCCTTGCCAGCTACATTCCGGCGCGCCGGGCTGCCCGTGTCAATCCGCTGGACGCTCTGCGCGCGGAATGACCGCTGTGCTTCAATGAAGAGAGATGGTTTCCAAAGCGACCCTGACACTCGCCCTCCTGGCAGCAGCAACAGCACTGACAGGATGTGGCACCAGTTCGACCGGCATGAGCGGCAGCAAACACCAGACCGCAACCGGCGTAACGGAATTTGGCTATCCGGGCGGGCAACCTGCTGACGCCAGTTCACCTGCCCTCGGCAGTTCCAGCGAACAGCACCACTCAGACGCCGGCAAGCCGAAAGTTCCGAAAGCCGATTAGCTGCCGACTACAACGAGTTCCATTCTCGGCTCAGGATGGGGCCGCGAAGCGAGCCCAAAAGGCCCAGCGCCGCTCTGTTGACGTCCACAATCTGGTGGAAGTCGCGCAGCTGCCCACTTATGTTGGAACTGCGAAGCCGCTGAAGTAACTTTTCCGCATCATCTAGCGTGCGCTGATGGAAGGCGGTTGCGGCATCAAAGCTCGTCTGATCGATACTCCTACATTGGGCTCTAAAGGCATGGAGGTAATGTCGAAACGCAGACTGCTCACCAAATTCCATGGTCGTGGGCTGTGCTCCGCTGAACAGGTTCGCTACGTAGCCTCCATCTAGAGCCGCAGGGGGAGCCATCAGACTAAGGAGTCCGAGCCGATGGGCGATATCTAGAAATGGCAGCCCATACTCGGAAAGAGCTTGCGGACAGTAATACCACGTCTTCCGCATTTTGATTTCATCGTCATAGGCCGTGATGAATTTGTCCGGCGGGAACGATCGGACGTTCATCCAGGTACCAGATGCAACTGCTGTGACTTTCGCCGCACCGGCGACCAACATTTGATGAGTGCAATAGCCGAGGATCACCTCTGCCCGATTGAGGCGTAATCCCGCCGACAGGTCGAGAACATTGGCGAGCCAGTTCGGATCTTCAACCAAGTACTGTCCGTCAGGATGTTCGCACACCACGTAATAGGCATCGGCCTTCCATTGTTCGGCGTGTTCTAACAACAGCGATATCTGCTCAGCGCTCTGAACCGCTTTTCCGCTTAGCGCTATCGTTACGATCAGCGGGAGTTCTTTCTCGACCGCTCTTGATTCATCGATAACGGCCCGTTGCATATCTAACCAGTCGGCATCGATAGAATCGGCAAAAAGGCCAGGGGCTATCATCCGCCTACATCCAATCTCCCGGTTGAGCTTACTGAGATCGTGAAGCAATGCTGAAAGGTGTTGACCCTGCCAGAATACTGCGGTGTTGTAGTCTTTGGGCCAGTAGGAGTGCTCACATAGCTTCTTGTGGTAAGCGTGCGGCAAGTAGAACTGTGGGTCCAGAAGACTCTCGCCGCCGGGGATTGCCGTAATGCTTTCGCCAACTCTGACAAGTTGGTCCCGTGTCAGGTCTCGCGGACTAAGGATAGCGGTGCCACCATTCCAGAATGCTAATAGATCGCGGCAGTGGCCCATCATTCCATGACCAAATTGAAGGTACAGATCCATCTACTTCACTCCTTCTTTAGCGCAGATTTCTTGCAGCCAGGTGAGCGCGCTTTCGATATTCCGTGGCCGATGCACCCGACTTTTCTGGGTCATGGAGTGAAGGAGATCCTGAAAGCTCTTTTGCTCCGCGATCGCCAGCGCGACCGGAGGCAAAACAAACCTTTCGACTCTTCGTAGGATTTCTAATTGGTCTCTTGGTGGTGGGTCGAAAAATCCATTCTTGCCGGTCGCGCACTCATGAAGCGTTACACCCAAAGCAAAAAGATCAGCGCGCGAGTCGATCTCCGTCTTTACGTTTCTGCATTGCTCAGGTGGGGCGTACCCAAGAGTCATCTTGCCGAAGGGAAGACCGGTGGCAGTCAGCGAAGATAGCTCCAGGTGTCGAGCGATCCCGTAGTCAAGAAGCCAAAAATCTCCGGCTTGATCAAGCATGATGTTGTCCGGCTTCACGTCCCGATGAACGATTTTAGAGTCTTCGGTCTTCTCCAGTGCTTCCAAGATATGCAGGCCCAGCCGCAACACAGAATGCGGGTCCATTGGCCCCGAAGCCAGAACGTCGCGGACCGGGCGTCCAACGATGAGCTGTTCACGGAACCAAATGCAGTCACCAAGATTGGACGCACACGTCCCGTGTGCCAGAATCTTTGG
>JBBQDH010000193.1:0-11446 GCA_038319515.1 Bryobacterales bacterium | reverse complement strand
TCGCGCTCCAGCCTCCGCCTTTCCGGTTCCAGCTGATGTGCGCCCGATGTGCGATTTCTGGTTGCGTCAACGGCCAAAACCCATACTGCCAGGTTTTGCTCGGGAGCGCCAGGCCCAAAGCGAAGATTTTAAAGGATTTCTGCAAACACGCGGATTACCCCGCTCCGAGCCTGGATACGACTGGCCTGAACTGTTACCAAAAATCGATGTATAGCCGCCTTCCGTAGTCTGGTTACCCGCTGAGTCGTGCGCCGCCATCAACTGCGTCTGATTCTTTGCATTAAAATCCGTGGCGACGGTTGGAGTGAAGTTGTCCCGCGTATAGCCAACACTGGTGGTGACGAAACGGTTGCCGGTGGCAGTGTAATCGTAGACCTGATTCCAGATCCCGTTCGCCGCTGCGGTCTCCGCCGCAGTCAGCAGACGGTTCACTGTGTCATACCCGTTAGCGTGGGTGAGGATGCTCAGACCCGGAGCTGTCACCGTCTGAGTTTGAATGCTGCCGGTATTGCCGCTTGCGCAAGCGCTCATCGTGCCTACGCAAGGATACATTCCCAGAGCCAGCAGATTCGTACCCGCCGTGGTGGCCGCTCAAAGCCCGTAGAGTTCACCGCGATCGTTCCATTCCAGCGTCTCCGTGATCTTTGGCATAGTGACTGTCTTCAGCCCACCCGCAGGGGTAGAGTCCAGCGTGGCATAAACAGGACTCGACTCTACACCAATTCTTCAGAATCAGGACTCGCTAACATTTCGACCTTTGTGATCGTGATGTGTGTTCCATCGCCAAGGCCCAAGTCCTTCGGGGAAACATCACCACAGCCACTCCCGCCGCCAAAACCGGCGCTTCTGCGGTTGTCTTAGATCGGCGCTAACAGTCGGAATCAAACGTGACGGATATCCCTGCCATTCAACGGAGATTCACCAACGAATTTCCCGGACGACCGTGGCGAAAAAGCGAATACGACACATTTTGGCAGCGCTGGTGGACCTTGATAGAGACGTCCCTGCCAAACAAGAAACAAGGCTCTCAACCCATCGAAGAAGAGCATTCGGAACTTCACTCTTAGCTCGCACTTCGCCTCCTCCTGCGCAAACCGACCAGCAGACCGATCACGGCACAGGCCGCGAAACAGATCGCTACAGCCGGCAAGACTCCGTTGAGCTCCAGTCCAACAGGACGTTGATGGCCCAAAACCAGTATCACCGGCAGCATTAGCGAACCCAAAAACGCGCCGAGAAGCCCAAATTCGAGACTTGAAAAAAACGGCTCGGGCAAAAGGCGGTGCAAAATCTTAAGAGCGTACCGCAAGGGCCAGCCCGAAAGCCGGGCTACCAAAGCAAGCGAAAGCACTCCCGTGGCCAGCGCGGCAAGCATTCCGTAAGCTGGATTCCCGGCTGCCTCGAACCATAGAGCCCCGCCGACAAAAGCCGCCACCGGAAGAAGAACGATAGCCAGGACAAACGAGATCAGAATGGAAACTATTCGCTCAGTGGCCGCCGAACTCTCTTGCCGCGTGATCCGAGTACCCACCTCCCCTCCCGGTTTGTTTGTCATTCTACTTGCAGGATTTCGGCCGCGGATAGAGATATGACTCGGAATTTTGAAGCGCAATGTCACCACGAAGAGCCTGCATATACCTCCGCGTCCCGTCCACCGCCGCTTGGCTCCAAGCCCAATCGCCTTTCTCGTAAGCCCACGAGGGATTGCCTCCTGGCCAGGAGCTGTATCGAGGACCAGCGGTATAGGAATCCTCGATCGTGTGCACAGCGAATTTGGCGGCGGAGGTGTCGCCGCCAGCAGCCTTACGTGTCGCGTCACTTAACTGTCGAACCGTCCCTTCATAGGCCTGACCGCACGTTTCCTGAACTATATTCGTCCTCCATGATCGAAGTGATTTGCCCATTGTCGTACCTCCCATCGAATGCCAATGCGTGTGGAACCCATCAATCCCTTGTGATCCCGACCAGAAGTCCACCCCGACGACCCCAAAAGCGAAATCGGCAGAACCACCCGCCGCCCGGGTCATATTGTAGTGATCCACCGAGTTGAAATCGCTGACAAACCGCCCTGGATCCTGCACATTACCAAGTCCGGTCTGCTCACTCCACGGCCCGCTTCCCAGACTCCCGCAATTCCCAAACGCACCTCCGCACCCGGTCAGCCCGCCGATTCCCGGCAGCCCCCCGAATCCACCCACAGATGGCGTCTCACCCTGAAGGATAGATGTGAAAGCACCCCAAAGACCGAAGGAGGCGCTATTGAGGAAACTATGAATCAGCCCGCCGAGGAAATCGCCGAAACTCTTCCCGCTCGGGTCCGTAATCGACGTCGGATTATTCCCCGCATACGCATACCCGTTCCACGTCTGTGGATTCGCCGGATCTGCCCCCGCATTCCCCGGATCAGGCGACACAAACCGCCCCTGCGCCGGGCTGTAATACCGCGCATTGAAGTAATCAAGCCCGCTCTCCACATCCCGCATCTGTCCCGTGAACTTCGGATTGAAGCCATCCTGCAGTCCCAAATACTTCATCGCCGCAGTACGCCCGCCCATCCCCGCCGGTATCTCTTCGCCCGACGGTAAATAATCGTAGCGCCGCATCACGTTCCCGTTGCTGTCCGTCACCATTCGCGTACTTCCCAGATGATCCACAGTCAGATAGCAGGTTGCCGTTCCGCAGGAATTCGTCGCGCCGACCGGCAGCGTCTCCCCGGCAGCTGCAGTGGTGTATTCCGCCGCCAGGTCGCCTCCCGCGTCATACACATAAATCGTCGTGCCCAGTGCGTTCTGGTTCAGCACCCGCTGTCCCTCACCATCGTATACATAATACGTGTCGGAGGTATTGATGCTGTTCTTGATCATCCGGCCTTCCGCGTCAAACGTGGACGTGTAGCCGCCTTCCGTGGTCTGGTTGCCCGCCGCGTCATGCGCCGCCATCAACTGCGTCTGGTTTTTTGCATTAAAGTTCGTGGAGACGGTTGGAGTGAAGTTATCCCGCGTATAGCCAACACTGGTGGTGACAAAACGGTTGCCGGTCGCAGTGTAATCGTAAACCTGATTCCAGACCCCGGTGGCCGCTGCGGTCTCCGCCGCAGTCAGCAGACGATTCACTGTGTCATAGCCGTTAGCCTGGGTGAGGATGCTCAGACCCGGAGCCGTCACCGTTTGAGTTTGAATGCTGCCGGTATTGCCGCTGGCGCAGGCGCTCACAGTGCCTGCGCAGGGATACATTCCCAGAGCCAGCAGATTCGCACCCGCCGTGGTAGCCGCTGAGAGCCCGTAAAGTTCACCGCGGTCATTCCATGCCAGCGTCTCCGTGATCTTTGGCATAGTGACTGTCTTCAGTCCACCAGCAGGGGTGTAGTCCAGCGTGGCATAGACAGGGCCGGTTGTATGGTCCTTCACCGTTTGCGAACGTCCAGCCACTTCCGGCACATCAGTCGACCAGTCGACCCATCCCCCGTGGTCCGCCTTTCAGGGGTGGGATCACTCCATTACCCTGTCGGTCGACTTCCGCCTAAAATACAACGCTGAATGGCCGAAGGCGACGTAGGAGATCATGAGGCAATTGCCATTGAAAAACGCTGCCGCAGTGTGACGCGGGGCGAATGGTTCAAGAATAATGGCAAAAGTGACGAATAATATCCAGGTAGAGACAACCACCAGGCGCGGATACCGCCAATAAAACGCCAGTGAGAATAGAGCGGCGGTCCAAACCAGGTCAGAAGCAAGGAACGCAAACGGGAGATCCGGCGTAACCGCGTCTCGCACGAATAAATAGGCACCTTGCAGCAAAATGGCGATGCACATCAGGACGAAGCTACAAACCTGCATTTTATTTATCGACTCCAGTGCCGCTATGGAGCAGACGAAAGTGCTCACCATAGCGCAGCCATAATTGAATCGAACTTGCCCTGGGCTCTAGGGAAAACCTCACATCCCGGTAGAGCCTTTGGTTTTTTATGGTAACAGTTCAGGTACCCACTAAATGGTTGTCGAAGAAATCTTGAAGAATCTGTAGTTTGGGCCTGGCCCTCAGCACAAAAACCTGGCAAGGTAGATGTTTGAGGGTTTCTGGCAGCAAACATCGGACACCGGGCAGGTCCGGTCCATCTCCGGCACCACAGCGGCGTGATGAGGCGGAGCGTGAGATCGAGCGTTTGCAGCGTGACAACGAGAAGTTGCGCGAACAGCTGACGGAAGCCGAAAAGCAGATCAAAGATCTCGAACGACAGTTGGGATTGCGGCAGCAGAACTCGACGACATCCTCGAAGCCTCCGTCGTCCGATGGCCTCGCGGGCGAGCAGCGCGAGCGTGGGAGTAAGAGGAAGAAGAGCCGTCGTAAGCCGGGAGGCCAACCGGGCCACCGCGGACACTGGCGCGGTCTGGCACCGGCGGAACGCGTCAATCAGGTGGTGCGATTGTTTCCGCCCGTTTGCCGTCACTGCGAACATTCGTTCACCGGCGACTGCCGGGCACCTCTCACGCAAGGGGAACCACAACGGCATCAGGTGACCGAACTGCCGAAGATCGAAGCGCATATCACCGAATATCGTTGTGAGCACGCCCTGTGTCCGGAATGCGGCAAGACCACGCAGGCGGCGCTACCCAGCGAGGGGCGCGGACAGTTCGGGCCGGAACTGACTTCCTTGATCTGCTATCTGACAGTGGCTTGCCGCATGCCGCGCCGGGTGGTGCAGGAACTGCTGGAACAGGTACTCGGGATTCAACTGAGCCTGGGCAGCATTCAAAAGAGCTGGGAAGAAGCCAGTGAGGCGGTTGCCGGGACCTATGCGGAACTGGCGCGGGAGTTGCCGAATCAGTCGGTTCTCAACGGCGACGAAACCGTTGACCACTGGCGCAGACCGATACACAACTTATCCGGGGATAAGTAGACTGTTAGACTTTGCCCCAGGTCAGGACCAGTGGTGAAAAGCGCTGGCTCTGGGCCATGGTGGCGGCGAACTTCGTCTTCTATAAGATCGCCGTTTCGCGCGGCGCAGAAGTGCTGGTGCAGTTACTCGGGCCAGTCTTCGCCGGTATCCTTTGCAGCGACCGTTATTCCGGTTACCTCAAATACCACAAAGGCGAAGGGCAGTTTTGCTGGGCGCACTTCAAACGCAATATCCTCGGCGTACAGAAAATCGCCAAAACGACGGACGCCGAGAGGTTTTGCCGCGACGCGCTGGCATTGCGTGCACTTTTGTTTCGCCTGTGGCACCGGTTCCGGGCCGGACGTCAGATACGGACCGGTCACGCGTCAGGAACTAATTCTGAAATCCGTTCCTCTGGAGAAACAGTTTTTTGCTCTCGCCAACCGCTATCTCGATAGTGACGATAAAGACGTGCGCAACCTGGCCACGGCTCTCCTGCTAAACTTCGAACGGTTCTTTACGTTCCTCGAAAAAGACGGCGTGGAACCCACCAACAACTCGGCCGAACGTGCACTCCGCTGCGCAGTGCAATGGCGTAAGACCAGCTTCGGCAGTCGAAGCGCAGGCGGAGAAGTAGCAGTCGCTCGGCTGCTCACAGTTACGCGCACTTGTCGGATGCAGGGCCGACACCCACTTGTCCACATCGCCGCTTCGTTAAGATCGCATCGAACTGCTCAGACAGCCCCCTCGCTGCTGAAACCGGCCTCGACCACCTGAACTGTTACCACAGAATGCACTTTTTTACTTACCTCCCGTCGCGAGCATCTGGGTTGAACTCACTTTCAACTACCATCGCTAATTGGGCGTGGGCGTTCGATTGTAGCCATCTACAACCAACACCGCTGCGGAGCGTTTGACCGCTCTTAGATGCAATCCGAGCTGCGATTCCAGCGCCCCGGCAAGGTCGGGTGCCGGCTCCGAGTCCTTGACCGCGAACTGTGGATCGTCCCCGGCGACCAGAAGCGGTCGCCTGTCAGGCTCGAAAAGTAACTTAAAATCATAGGTACCCGCAAGGGCAGTCAGGTCTGCTATGGGATAGCCAACTCGCTGTTCCAGGAGTTTTATCAGGCTGCCCATGCTCTGCACCCTTCCTACAATACTCATGGCGTTCCCAACTGCCCGAGCGACCCACATCGGCCGGCCAGCGGCAAGTTCCGGCACGCCATCAGGCCCGGTAGTGAACTTGGGAGGGCCTGCCTCCGACGAAGCAGCACCACTTATCGGGATTGCAATGGCTTCAGCCGTTGTCATCTTAAGGCCACTCTTCGCGATGGTTAGCTCATAACCGGGAACCTGGCGCTCCTCGAAATGTGTTCGCAGCCGGAGCCTGTCTGTCAGTAGCTTTTGGAGCATCGCGCCGACCTGCATCCTGGTCGAACCGTCCGGTACAGTGGCTGTGATGTCGTATCTGACGTCTTCAAGCGATGCCGCCCGGTCGAGTTGGTGCGCTTGCAATCCAAACGCCCTGAACAAAAGCGAACTGAGGGGGGCGTTGGCGGCTATGAATCGCGACGGGGTCGGGGTTCCCGGGCCACCGGTGATCTGCCAAACCTGGGCAGTTGCCGGACGCGCCAGTTTAACCGAGGCGACCTCGAACGATGCCGAAGACGTGGGCTGTTGCGCAAGCAGTGTCCACGACATCAGTGCCATCACAGCTATCGCTGCTAATCTCTGTATTCTCTGAGACTTTTTCATAATGGAGTCCTCGCACGTTTTAGCAGAGTTAGTACGGATCGATCAATCGGGTTTTCGCGCTTCCGCTGAAGTTGTGAAAGAGCCGGGCCTTCGTCAGTTTCGTCCGGTCAGATCTGCCGCAGAGGGTGCGCTGAAAGCCGTCTGTGAGCCAGTACTCCCGACCATCGCACCACACCCGCACCGGCGGGAACTCGGCACCGTCGCGCATCAACTCTGCATATGTGTTAACAACGTCGGCATTCAGCTCTACGCGACACTGTGTTTGTCCGTCGAGTCTGATCTGATCAATCGGCAATGTCCGAATACTGCGTGGCGTTGGACAGTGTGCGGGTACTCGCGCCATGGTGTACCCACAGTGTTATCACAGTGCGCATGTCTATTCTGACGATATTATTTCGTTTCCCGCAGCGCTTGTACCCGGTCGTACAGAATTTTATTCTCGTTCCGGAATAATCCGTCGTTTGAATCGCAGGATACAGCGGCGGGCATGAGTTTATTAATCCAGACCTTGCTGGAAGGTCGGTTTGCTGCGGCGGCTTACGGACCAGCCGTTCCGCTTGAAACCCAAAAGGCGAGACAAGGCGACGTGAAAGCACTTGCGTGGGAGGGAGAAGAGGATATGGCAAAATGGCGAAGGCACAGCGCAATGGCGCAGTCGGGCAGTCTGCGTTATCCAACGGTAAGTCGTGCTGCAGACTACAGATCGTGTCAATTCTCTGCTTCGACCGGGCTCTTTGGTCTCTCGAACTGAACTAAGGCAGAAGGCCCTGGCGGCGGAGTTTGTTCATTTCGAGGTCGCGTTCCTGCGCCTCTGACAACTCTTCGAGGACCGGCGGAGCCTTCGTCAGGGTTTCAGCCAGGCGTTCCAGTTCCGTTCGCGGAATCCGCCAACCAGCGCCGGTCCTCACCGCTTTGACCATCCCATCCGCCATCAGTTTTCGCAGGTAACCCACGGGCAGGCCGCTGAACTGCGCGCTTTCCGCCAGGGAGAGGAAGATCCGGCGCTCCACCGGAACTCCCGGCGGCGCGTTCACTGCGACCTGCCTCGGTTCCTGAAGACTGGTCTGCAGAAAAGTCAGGAAAGCCGCTTCCAGCCCGCTCAGGGCATCGGGAAGGGGCGGCAACACCTGCGGAACGTGAACAACCGCTCGTCCTTTTGGTTTCTGCATCTTTGAATTCTATATGGCGATGCATCTAAGTCGGCACATGTGGCCCGGTCGGTCACAAAAAACTGCCGGATTTGTGCGCCTCAGAATCAATGGTTTACGCAGGTTCCGCAAACCTGCCCACAATCCCGGTCTGCAAACGTGAGGCCATGAAGAACTTTCTTGCTGCGTTTAACGCACTACCCACAATCCTCGCCATAGTCCAGGCGGTCGAATTGGCCGTACCGGTCTCCGGCGCGGGAAAACAGAAACTGGATATCGTCCTCGGCGCCGCCGGGGCCGCCTGGGAAGCCACCAACACACAACATCAGCTGTCGAAGGACACCACCGTGAACCTGGTGCAGGCGCTGGTGAGCATCACCATCGCCGGCCTGAACGCGGCTGCCGCCATCAAAGCGCTGCCTCACACTGCGCCCGCCCCTGTATCATCAAACTAATGGCCGTTGCATCCTCCGTTGACGTTGTTGAACTCGAGAAACAGTATCTGCTGCAGAACTATTCGCGCCATCCGCTGGTACTCCAGCGCGGCGACGGTCCCTATATGTGGGATGTGAACGGCAAGCGATATCTCGATTTCATCGCCGGCATCGGAGTCAACGCACTGGGTCAGAATCACCCGCGGATCGTCGCAGCGATCAGCGAGCAGGCTGCGCGCCTGATCCATACCTCCAATCTTTTCTATCACGAATACCAGGGGCCGCTCGCCAAACGCATTGCGGAAGTGAGCGGCCTCGCGCGTACTTTTTTCACCAACAGCGGCACCGAATCGACCGAGGGGTCGCTCAAGATGATCAAGGCCCACGGGCATGACATCCACCCCGATAAATACGAGATCATCTCGCTCGAAAACTCCTTCCATGGCAGGAGCCTTGGTGCACTTTCCATCACCGGCCAGGCGAAGTACCGCAAGGATTTCGAACCGCTGATTCCAGGCGTGAAATTCGTCAAACCGGATGACATCGCGGGTTTGGAAGCCGCCGTCAACGAGCGCACCGCCGGTATTTGCATCGAGTGGATTCAGGGCGAAGGCGGCGTCCTACCACTGGACCCGGCATTCTGCCTGCGCGCGCGCGAATTAGCCGACCAATTCGACGCCCTGCTCTGCTTCGACGAAATACAGTGCGGCGTCGGTCGCACCGGCAAGTATTTTGGCTACCAATTGGTGGAGCCGAACGTGATGCCGGATATCATGACAGCCGCTAAGCCGCTGGCCTGCGGCCTGCCTCTCGGTATCATTTCGGCCAACGAACGCGCCGCGAAATCGATTGGTCCCGGCATGCACGGGTCTACTTTCGGCGGCAATGCGCTTGCTGCCCGTGTGGCGCTCGAATTCTTCGACATCCTGGACGGCCTGCTGCCGCAGATCACCCGCGTCGGCGATTACTTCCGCGCGCAGTTGCGGGATCTTGCAACCCGCTACAGCTTCATCATCAACGTTCGCGGCTATGGCCTGATGGTGGGTGCCGAGCTTTCCATTCCCGGCAAAGAGATTGTGAACGGGGCAATGGCGGAAGGGCTTCTGCTGAACTGCACGCACGATACAGTGCTGCGTTTCCTGCCGCCCTACATCATCACCGAACAGCATGTGGACGAAGCGATCGTGATTCTCGACCGCGTCTTCCGCACCATTTAGAGCAGCTCTTCGCGGCCCTTTGCTTCCAGCATTTTCACCAGATCGCCGACCTGCTGCGAAAGCTTCCGGTCGGCGACAAGCAAGGCGTCCGGGGTATCCACGATGATCAGATCGTTCACGCCCAGCAACGCCACCAGCTTCTTACCGCAATCCACATAGTTCCCGGTCGAATCCTTCAGCAGGAGTTCCGACCGTGATACGTTCCTGTGGCCATCGCGCGGCAGCAGGTCGTAAACCGCATCCCAGCTGCCCACGTCGTTCCAGCCAAAATCATCGCAAGCCACGCCCACCACGTTCTTCGCCTTCTGCAGCACCGCGTAGTCGATGGAAATGTTCTCACACTTCGGGAACACCTCCGCCATCCGCGCCGCAAAATCGGGATGGCTGAAAGCGGGCAGGGCCGAAAGCAACGCCGCAGTCTCCGGCAGGTGCTCCTGCAAGGCCGCCAGTAAAGTCGAAGCCTTCCAGAAAAACATCCCCGCGTTCCAGTAGAAATTGCCTTTCTTCAGGAACTTCTTCGCTTCCGGCAGTTCGGGCTTCTCGCGAAACTTCCGCACCTGCACCGTCGCGAGCAAGCCCTCTTCGCAGCCTTTAGGAAATTCGATATACCCGTAGCCCGTCTCCGGCCAGCGCGGTGCCACACCCAACACGGCAATCTCGCCCCGCTCCGCGGCTTTGAACGCCGGCCGCAGCAAGCTCAAATAGCGCTTAGGCTTGCCGATCACGTGATCGGACGGAAACACGCCAAACACTGCCTTCGGATCCACAGACTGCAGAATATGCGCGGCCAAACCGATGGCGGGCGCCGTATTTCGCTGCGCGGGCTCCGCAATAATCTGGTTCGCGGGCACTTCGGGCAGTTGCCGGACAATCTCATCGCGCACAAAGTCGTTCGTCAGAATCCAGATTCGTTCCGGCGGGATCAGGCCGCGAAGGCGCTCTACCGTTGCCTGAATCAGGGTCGTCTCACCAGAAACGTTCAGAACCTGCTTGGCATTCCGTTTGCGGCTGCGGGGCCAGAAACGCGTGCCTCTGCCTCCGGCCAGGATCAGGCCGTAGTGGTTTTCTTTTGCCATATGGAGATCTCGCTATTGGACCGGGTAGCTGTGAATCAGCCGCAGCGTGCGGCTCCACCTTGTCTTGGTGGGGAAATGAATCACCACGTCGATCAGGTGGGGAATCGTGACAGACGGATTCGAAAGATCGTCCGTGCTCGCCTCATAAGACCAATAAATCACCAGCGGCTTGCCGATGATGTTCTCGCGCGGCACAAAGCCCCAGTAGCGGCTGTCGAGCGACTGGTCCCGGTTGTCCCCCATGGCAAAGTAATGCCCGTCGGGCACCACCACTTCACCGTTCTTCACATCCTGCTCCAACATCTTCTGCGCCGGGGGGAAAAGTGGAGAATTCGGATCAGACGGGAAATTGTCGCGGTAAGAATCGATGTAGTCCAGCTTGTGAACTACGTAGGGCTCGTTCAACTGATGCCCGTTCAGCCAGACCCGCTTGTTCTGCAAACGGATCCGGTCGCCCGGAACGCCCATCACGCGCTTCACAAATGTCTGTTTGATATCAACGGGATAGCGGAATACGATGATGTCTCCGCGATGCACGTCGCTGTAGGGCAGAATGTGTTTCGTCACCGCGCCGCCCGGTGCGTATGCCAGTTTGTCCACCAGAAGGTGGTCCCCCACCAGCAGCGTGTCTTCCATGGAACCAGTCGGAATCACGAACGCCTGCACCAGCGTGGTGGTACCAAACAGCAGCAGAATGATGGTGACGGTCCATTCGGCGATGAAGCCCCGGGGTGGCTCGGCCGCCGCGGCTTTCTTCTTGACGTCGGTCTCTCTGGTGATTTGGGCTTCTGCCGGGAGCTGGTTTGGAGTGGTCACAAACCACCATTGTAGCCGCACAGGTCCGGGCCCCGGCCAGAGGGTTGATATTCTGAATGAGCTGATTTCATTTTGACTATTCTCACTCCAGTCAGGCATTCCAGAAAACCGCTCTATATGGTGA
>JBBQDH010000192.1:0-11461 GCA_038319515.1 Bryobacterales bacterium | reverse complement strand
TGGACGCACACGTCCCGTGTGCCAGAATCTTCGGAACGCGTGGCGATTGCACTTGTTTAACAGCAAGAATTTCGCGCTCCACGCTCTGCACATCTGTGCGAGGGTGGATGATCTTCAAGACCATGGTTCCCTCTACTTTGTGGTTCACTTCGTAGACGGTTTTTTGCCCCCCTTGGCCAAGCGGCTTAAAAGCGCTGAGCTCAGGGAAGGTGCTCTCAAGCCACTTGCTGTCGGGTAGACTCATCCGCTGACAGCCCCGATCGCGTTGGAAGCCCTCCACGCCCAATCGTTGAGAAGCCAGGAAACGTACGACTTGGGGCCACAGCGCACCGGTCGTTTAATTTTGATCGTCGCCTCGTCTTCCTTAGCCAAAACGTGAACTCCGCGTTCACTCGCAGCGTGCAGAAGATCACTGTTTCTCGGTATACGGGGGACCAAGATGCAAGATTCGGAGGCAAACCACGTGTTGAGATGCGCCTGGTCGAGAGCGCCCTTCCACGCGTTAATCTTTGCTTCCACTGCAATGATGCGACTAGCGGCAAAGGTCGAATTCAACGAGCGTGCTCTCCAGATATCCCCCGAGGCGCGGACCATCTGCGCTTCGGCCAGCAGGTCCAGACGATCCTCAACCGATGGAGAAAATATCATGCGCATCTCTTCAACGGAGGTCGGACCTTCATTACCAAGGAAGTGCATTATTCGCAGGTCCATTGCCGTCAAGCGTGCCCGGTCGCTGGTCCAGTGACGGGCGATCGCGTCCTTCCAAACAACGAACACCAAATCAGGAAAACCGGAAGGAAGCCGGGGCTCACGAAAGACAGTTAAGTTGTAGCCTTTCGGCACAGAAATCACCTTCTGCTCCAAGAACCAATTCAGTAGATCCTGTTCCGGCCCGTCCTTCCCTTTGCGAAAAGAGAGGCCGTGCGTCGTGGTGGAACGCTGTGCGTCAACGACGAGCATTATGACATCTCCGTCCTTGATAGTGTATCCGACAATTCGTCTTCGCCCCACTGCACCTGTACCGCGTCCTCGCCAAAATCGTAAAGGGGGAAAGCCTTCCCCTCGCTTCAGCCGCTTGTCAGCGTCTTCCACTACCCCTTCGAGCGGGGACATCCCGCAACGCCCCGGCGCGCACCCGACCCTTAAACGCCAGCGGCCTTCAAGCCATCCTCTAGTGTAGTGTCCGCGAAATAACTATACAGTTTTTGCGTCCACGTCGTAAAAGTGGAGTCCGCCATTTGGGCCGCCTTCTGTCGGTTGCCAGCCAATGCCCAAGTGCTCAATTCCGCGGGTGCAAGCTGCATAGTTATTTATCGGACAGTACACTAGCAGGCTGCTGAAAAAGGGTATCTTGGCGCCGAAAACGGCCCGATCTGGCAATTGCCTGAATGTAAAATCAACAACTTGCAGATGCGAGTAAATGTCATTGTAAGTGCTCCCGTGACTTTTTCAGCAGCCTGCTAGTTAGCGAACCCGCCCGATCTTTCCAGGCGGCCAGTACACAAAGACTGCCTTGCCATAGATATCGGCGCGGTCCACCAACCCCCACATCCGGCTGTCGTTCGACGACGTTCGGTGATCCCCCAGCACGAAGTACTGCCCGGCTTTAATGCGCTTTCGGGCGGTCGACATATGGTCGCGGTATTCTTCCGGCACATACGGCTCGTCAATGGCCTTGCCATTCACAAAGACCGTTCCGTCGGTCACTTCCACCCAGTCGCCGGGAATCCCGATCACCCTCTTGATGTAAGACTGGCTGCGATCAAGCGGGAAGTGAAACACCACCAGATCACTGCGCTCTATTGCGCCGACAAACCGGTATTCGTATTTGTTAATAAAAATCCGCTCCTGATCGTTCAGGCCCGGCATCATGCTGGTGCCTTCCACCTTTACGGGCTGATAAATGAAGACAATCAGGAATACCGCAAGAATCACGGAAATCGCAATGTCGCGAAGCAGCGAAACCGGGTCGAGTCCTCTTGAAACCGGCTTTGCCTCAGAGACTTGCGGATCTTCCATATCGTGACTAAATTATAACGCCCGAACTACAGGACGGACGCGGCGGGGATTCGTTAGACTTTCATGGAGAGGATCCACAAACCATGAAGTTTTCCCGCCGAGATCTTTCCCTGCTCCTGCCCGCCCTCGCCGCCCCGCCTGCGCCCGCGCAGGACAAGAAGATGCTGACGTCCCGGGTATTCAAATACGAAGACCTTCCTGTGAAGCCTAACGGCCAGAACAAGAGCCGCGCGGTTTTCGATGGTGAGTCGCATCTGGGCTCCCCGGTGGAACTCCACATGACCGAACTCGGCCCGGGGCAGGTGCCGCACGCGCCCCATCAGCATTCGCATGAAGAGGTGCTCATGTTGCGCCGCGGCGTGCTCGACGCCACGTTCGGCGGCAAGACAACGCAATTGACGGCGGGTTCCGTGATTTATGTGGGCTCCAACGAAATGCACGGCTGGAAGAATCCCGGCTCAGAACCGGCAGAATACTTCGTCATCGCGCTGGCAAAGGGCAAGGGCTAAAGAAACATCGGCCTCGCCAGGGCGAAGAAGCTCTCCACCAGGGGATTCACGTGCTTCGCCCGGCATGCCATGTCGATCTGGCTCACTCCGCCCACCGGAGTCAGTTTTCTGCAGACCACCCCGGAATCCTGAATCCGTTCCACAGACGCAGGCGCAATCGAGATCCCCAGGCCAGAAGCCACCAGACGCAAAATCGTAAGCCATTGCGGTGCTTCCTGCACAATGTTGGGAGCGAACCCCTGCTCTTCGAAGATCCGCATCGCGGCCTTCCACGCGTGCTCACCTGCGGAGCGTGGAAAGAAGACGAACGCTTCATCCCGCAGTTCCCGCACCGGCACCACGCCTCTCTTCGCCAAACGATGCCCTTTCGGAAGGACCACAACAAAGGGTTCTGACACCACGGGTTCCAAATGCAGATCTCCTGCGGGGTCGGGGTCGCGCAGGAATGCCGCATCCATGGAACCCTCCCGAATGGATTCGACAAGCCCCGCCGTGTGGGCCTCCCGCAAGCGAAGCTGCACACGGGGATACTCGCGGCGGTACCGGCCCAGCACGGAGGGCAATGCCGTCAGCATGGCCGACCCCACGAACCCGATGGTCAGCGTACCCACTTCGCCCCGCGCCACGCCGCGCACTGCCTCCAGATCGCCCTGGACCCGCTGCAATGTGCCCCGCGCCCGCTCCAGCAGAACCTCGCCGGCACTCGTCAGACGCACGGATCGCGACGAGCGCACAAACAACGCGCAGCCGATCTCATCTTCCAGCTTTCTGATCTGCTGAGAAAGCGGCGGCTGCGCCATGTGCAGGCGTTTCGCGGCGTTCCCGAAATGCAGTTCTTCCGCTACCGCCACGAAGTAGCGCAGGTGCCGCAGTTCAATCTGACCATCCATATCAAAAACGTCCTGATCTCTATGAACACTATATTGGAGGTTTTGATCCGGATTGTCTACAGTGGATAAATGTCGGCCACATCCGCAGTCATATTCCGAACATTCCAGCCCGGCGACGAGGTCCCGTTCCGCGAACTCAATGAGATCTGGATTCAGAAGTTCTTCGTTCTGGAGGAGCCTGACCGCAAGGTCCTGGGCGACCCGGTCGGCTACATCATTGAGCCGGGTGGTCAGATCGTGCTGGCCATCCGTGACGGTGAAGTTATTGGCTGTTGCGCGTTGATGGCAATGGACGAACAGATCTTCGAAGTGGCCAAGATGACCGTCCGCGAAGACAATCAGGGTCGCGGTGTCGGGAAGCAGTTACTAAAAGCCGTCATCGATTGCGGAGCCTCCATGGGCGCGCGCAGCCTCTATCTGGAAACGAGCCACAAACTGGGCAACGCCATTCATGTCTACGAATCGCTGGGCTTCCGGCATTTGCCGCCGGAGCGCGTGCATCCTTCGCCGTACAACCGGGCGGATGTATTCATGGAACGGGCGTTCTGACAATCTGCCGGAATTTATTGAGAATTTATCCATGGCAGCTTTCGACCGCATCACCTGGAATCCCACTCAGATGAACGGACAGCCCTGCATTCGCGGGATGAGTCTGACAGTGCGCCGTGTGGTCCACGCGGTGTCGATTTATCCGGAACGCGAGGAGTTGCTCCGCAACTATCCGGAAATCGAGCCCGGGGATGCCCGCCAGGCACTGGCCTTCGCGGCAGCGAATCCCGAAGATCACGCCACGGAAACAACTGCAGCCTGACCTGTGATATTTCGCCTCCTCCCCGATCAGGGCGTCACGAGATGCGACTGCGATCCTGCGCAGCCACAGCCTCGGCTGTCTTCACGTGCATGATCACGGTCAAGGCCGGCAAGACACCTGTCACATGCTTTCGCCTGCTTCCTGAACGGCCTCTCAGGCACAGCCCTCGACATAAGCGGTGGCCCTGGCCAGACCGGCACGAAATGAAGTCACGACCTTACCGTCAGTTTCAAACAGCAGGTTAAACCGCTTATTCCGAACCTGCGCCTCTGACAGGCGGACAGGGCGCGGTGCGGCCCGCAACAACGATGCGACCGCCAGCGCCAACAGACCCCGCCTAAACGTTCCCCTTCTTCATCTCATCCGCCAGATATTCCGAAGCTCTCATCGAAAGCGCCAGAATCGTCATCGTCGGATTCTGCCAGCCGCAGGTCACGAAACAGGAACCATCCACCACGAACAGATTCTTAATATCGTGGCTCTGGTTGAACTTATTCAGCACGCTGGTTTTCGGGTTATTTCCCATGCGCGCCGTTCCCACTTCGTGAATACTGTACCCCGGCGGATAGAACTTATCGGTCTTAGACAGAATTTCCCAGCCGGCCGTATGGAAGAGCTCTTCCATCGTGTCGGCGGAGTCCTTCGCCATGTTCAGTTCGTTATCGGTATCCTTCACATCAATGTGAAGTGCCGGGATTCCCCAGGCGTCCTTCACAGTTTTGTTGATCCGTACATGGTTCTGATAAAGCGGCACCCGTTCGCCGTAAATGCTGCCGGAAACACACGAACCCGCATAGCTGTCGAGCTTGCCCTGCAATTCCTCGCCATAAGCCGCGAAGTGATTCGGATTCGCACCGCCACCGCTGCCGATGATCATGCAGTAGCCCTTAATGAAATTCCGCTTCTCGGCCTTACTCAGGTTTCGGAATCGGGGGATAAACACACTGCCGCCCATCTGCCCCGGCTTTGCTTTTTTATCCCGTGCCTCGGGTACGGACGCCACCACGGACACGCCATAGATCTGGTCATGCAGATAACGCCCCACCATGCCGCTCGAATTCGCAAGACCGGAATTCAGCAGCAAACGCGTGCTTTCGAGCGTCCCCGCAGCCAGCACCACCACCTTCGCCGTCACATACATTTCGCGCTTCGAATGCCGGTCGACGAAATGCGCGCCATTAGCGCGCCCGGTCTTCCTGTCCACGGTGATCTCGCGCACGATGGCGTTCGAAACCACGTCCAGTTTGCCCGTCGCCACCGCATCCGGCAGCAGCAGGTTGATCGAACTCGCCAGACCGTTCTGTCCCTGCGACGAACGCATTTTCGAAACGCCGATATTCCGCTCTTTGCAAAGCTCCGTCACCCTGCGGATGGTCTGGCTGTCCGGCTGGTAAGTCTGCTCAATGAAATTCCCGTCCGGGAACTGTGGCCAGCCTTCCTTACGACCCACCACGCGGAAGATGCCTTCCACCTGCGAATAATAGGGAGCCAGGTCGTCGTGGCTGATCGGCCAGCTCTCACCCGAACCATCAATCTCGGCCGACTTAAATTCAAAGTCGCTCAGCCGGAACGACTGGCGGGCCCAGAACAGCGATCGCCCGCCCAGCAGGCGCACACGCACCCAGTTATAAGGCTTACCGGGATCGTAAGTGTAGGGATTCTCTTTCTCATCCAGCCACTGGTTGGCATTGAACTCATTCGCCTGGTAAACATGCTCCAGCCGGCCCGGCTGATTAAATCCCCGATAAGGCAACTCGTGCGCGGGCTTGGTCACACGGTCCTTCTGGTAGTCGGCTTCCGGCCCGGCGTTCAGCATCAGGCAGGAAATACCCTTCTTCGTCAGAACATTCGCGGCCATGCCGCCGGAATGCCCGGAACCCACAATCAGTACGTCGTATTCTTTCTTAGCCAAGAAGATTCTGCTCCCTAAACCGGATCAATCGGATTCCAATACAGGCCCGAGCCACCATTGCCCTCAAGCGAATTCCGGGTAGCCGTCCGGATATCCTGGTGCGCCTGAAAAATGAAGTGCTTCACGGGGTCTTTCGGAGGATCATAAGCCCACGCGACCGGCACCACCAGAGGTTTCAAAATCGCGTCAGCCTGTGCGCCGCTCAACTCCCCAAAGGCCTTGCCAAACTGCTTCTGCGCGGTCGCGTTCAGGGCGTTCAGGCCGCCCTTATAAAGCTGCTGACGGTCTGCCGGAGAATGGCCAATCAAAAAGTCGAGAAACTCAACCGAATCGCAATCCAGCGCCCCGATATTGTCCTTCACGGGGGGCAGCAATTGTCCGGCCAGCTTGCGCAGCGCGGCAAGCTGCGGCGCGGAAAAATAGCGCACCGTGGTGGCTGCGGCCTCATCCGCCTGCACCAGGGGAATCGTCGGAACATCGGCCGCAGCACCACGACCACCTCCGCCCCCTCTGCCCGCTCGTCCACCTGCAGGTGCTGCAGGAGCCTGCGGAGCGGCCTGCTGGGCCAGCAGTGCCGGCACGGCGGGCACAGCCGCTATCGCTGTAAGAAAGCGCCTTCGTCTCATAAGTCTTTTACGCTATCAGGCGACCTGACCTGAGGTCAACAATGCCATACCAAGCCGACATGTCGCGCACAGGACCCTGGCGTTCACCTGATTTCCTGAAGCTCCGGACCGGCCAAACCGAGTCGAAGATCGGCTCCGCCGTCACTTCGCCTTCTCGCACAGTATGTTCGTAGGCCTTTATCTGCTCTTCACCGCACGGGACCTCCACATGTCCACCGCCCTCGGCGGCACGATCATTTACCGTCGGAGGAGTGGGCAGTCTGTCCGGCGCTTCGGCCTCGGCCGAACGCTGATCGGCGCATCCGTCGCCATGGGTGTCGCCAACCTGCCGGGCCGCGTCAGTTCCGCGCTGCACCTGCTCTTTCGGGGCGTCATCCCGGTGGGCGCGATCCTGGGCGGACTGCTCGCAGGCCGCATCGGAGGTCGCCAAACCATGTGGTTGGAATTGCGGGCTTCCTCCTTGTCCAATGCTTGGCTGTTCTTTTCACCAACCCGGTGCCTCCGCAAGATTCCTGTCAATCCGTAACCGCGCAACCCATGCGATAGTCTTGGCAATTACATGCTGAGAAACGCCACACTCTCCCTGATCCTGACCGTCCCTCTCGCTTTCGCCCAAAAAGCCCCGCTCCCGGCCCTTCCTGCGCCCCTTGCCATTCCGAAACCCGCGACAGCAATCGACGGCCCGTACCAGCCGCAGCAGATCGTACAGGGCGGCATTGTCGTCCCGCTCTATCCGCCGAACTCGCCGTACCTCAAGGCCGACAAAATCAAAGAGCCCGAAGTGTACAACATGAGCCAGGCAGTGCCGGGACGCATCAGCAGCATCGTCGGCATCCACAATCCATCCATCGAAGTCCACATGGTGGAGAAGGCCATCAATACGGGCGCGGTGGTCATTCTGGTGGCAGGTGGTGGCCACAACACCCTCAACGTCGGCGGCGAAAGTGCGGATTTCATTCCGTTCTTTTATAACTACGGCGTCAATACCGTCATCCTCAGAAACCGCATGCGGCGAGATGGCTATAACGCCCAGACGGATTCTGTTTACGATGCGCAACAGGCGGTCCGCATGGTCCGCGCGTATTCGAAGGAATGGGGCATCGACCCCAACAAGATCGGCATCATGGGCTTCTCTGCCGGCGCTGAACTGGCCGCACCGGCTGCCATCCTCTACGAAGACTGGGACAAGAAGAACAGTGACCCATCCGATCCCCTGGCAGGCATCTCCTCCCGTCCGGACTTCGTCGGGATAATCTATCCAGGACCGACGCCGTACGCGCGCGGCCGCACAGCTCCGCCCGTGCCGAAGAACGTCCCCCCGGCATTTCTGGTCTGCGGCAGCGCCGGAGACCGGGGCCACGCCCAATGGGCCCTCGACTACTACATGGCCATGCTGGCAGTAGGAGCACCCAACATCGAAATGCACCTCTACGGCAATGGACGACATCCGGGCGATCCGCTGCCGGACGGCACACGCATGAGCGGCGGCCTGACAGACCGCAACAACATCCCCTACGGGACATGGCAGTATCGCTTCATCGACTGGTTCCGCGACCTCGGCTTCCTGCAAAAGCCGGGAGTGGAAACGAAAGCTGCAAAAGATATCGCCGTATACCTGACCCAGCCCCTGCCCGGCAATGGTCGCGGTGGACCGCCCGCAGCCAATCCTGCAAAACCCGAGTAAACTTTACACCGGACCAACGCGGCGACCGCATGGAAATCGCTCAAAAGGGTGGCCGAGTTCGTTCCCGGAATTACTTCCACGGTGTTCAAAAGGGCGTAGGGTGTGTACCCAATTTTCACCTTCTCCGATGTATTGAATTTTCACGGCGTTGCTTTTGAGCGGTCAGCGGTTTCACGTACACGTTGCGATACCAGATCTGGCCGCTGCCTTCGATTTGCAGGGAGAGGATTCCGCTGACGGCGCGCTCCGCGGGATTGTAGTCGATGGTGCCCGTAATCACCTGACCATTCATCATGTGGATCAAAGTGTTGCCGCGCGCGATGATTTCCATTCACCGTCGAGGCCATGGCAGACATGCGGAGCCCCGGCCGGATTGGCATTGATGGTGCCGATCTTATTTGAGACGCGGCAGGGACCCGGAATGACGAAGGCACCCGGAGGCTTTTAGCCGCTCATCTGCCATGGATTCGGAGCCTGCGGTGCGCGGGCAGCGCCCGGACCTCGTCCACCTCCGGGTCCAAGACCGCCGGGGCCTCCGCGCGGCCCTCACCAGCGGGCACCACGGGAAGTGTTGCGGGGCAGCCGGGCCCGAGCCGGCACAATAAGCGGTCGCTGATTGGCAGTCCTGGTAACTGAGGTGATGCCGGAGTCAATTGCCTCCTGCAGGCTATGAACATTGGCTGAAGTCGCGCATGACGGCGCCGGAGCCCACATAGTGGACATGATGCTGTCCGGGGGTCCTGGTCGCTCCGTCCCACAGCTTTGTGAAACCGGTGTAGTCCCCCGTACGCCTGGACGTAGATGGGGCCGCCGATACCCGCGTTGATCACCTGCGGGCCTTACTGTGTGGCGACCTCCGCGTGACTGGTAACGGTCAGAGCGGAAAAGAATAAGATGGAGAAACGTAAAAACTTATGAACAAGCTCAGCGTTCCATACCGCCTGATTACCGTGACGGCTTTCGCAGCGACGTGCTTCGCAGCGACGGCTTTCGCAGCGACTGCTCCGGCAGAAATGACGATCCACACCGACCAGCCCGGGCCCCGCGTGAACAAAGAGTTGTTCGGCCAGTTCGCGGAACATCTGGGAAACGGGATCTACGGCGGCATCTGGGTGGGCGAGAACTCCCCGATTCCCAATACTCGCGGTTATCGCAACGATGTACTGGGGGCGCTGCGGAATCTGAAGGTGCCGGTGATCCGGTGGCCAGGCGGCTGTTTTGCCGACGAGTACAACTGGCGGGAAGGGGTGGGTCCGCGACAGAAACGACCGGTGAAGATCAACACGCACTGGGGCAAGGTGGAGGAACCGAACACCTTCGGCACGCATGAGTTTATGGACTTTGCGGAACTGGTGGGCGCGCAGGCCTACATCAGCGGCAACGTGGGGGACGGGTCGCCGCGCGAGATGGCGGAGTGGGTGGAGTATATGACGTGGGATGCGGGATCTTTGGCGCAGGAGCGCGCGGCCAATGGGCGCAAAGAGCCGTGGAAAGTCGCGTTCTTCGGGCTCGGAAATGAACTGTGGGGATGCGGCGGGAACATGCGCCCGGAATATGCGGCGGATGTGACGCGGCGCTATGCGACGTTCGTCAAGGCACCGGCGGGCGTGAAGATTATGAAGATGGCGAGCGGTCCGTCGGACGCCGATTACAACTGGACCGAAGTGATGATGCGGGAGGCGGGGAGCAAAATCGACGGGATCGGACTGCATTATTACACGATTCCGAATACGTGGCAGAGCAAAGGCTCGGCCACGGATTTCGAGGAGAACGCGTGGGCGAAGACGCTGGCGGCGACGCTGAAGATGGACGAGTACATCACCAAACACAGCGCGATCATGGACAAGTATGATCCGAAGAAGCGCGTGTGGCTGGGCGTGGACGAGTGGGGAACGTGGTACGACGTGGAGCCGGGAACGAACCCGGGCTTTTTGTACCAGCAGAACTCGCTGCGGGATGCGCTGGTGGCGGCGATCAACTTCAATATTTTCGTGAAACATTCAGACCGCGTGAAGATGGCGAATATCGCGCAGATGATTAATGTGCTGCAGGCGATGATTCTGACGAAGGATGAGAAGATGCTGCTGACGCCAACCTACCATGTCTTCGACCTGTACAAGGCTTATCAGGACGCAACGAGCTTGCCGATTGAACTGAAGTCGCCGTGGTACAGCAGGGAGTCTGTGGCGATTCCCGCGATCAGTGCTTCGGCGGTGCGCGATGTGGCCGGAAAGATCCACATCGGGCTGGTGAATCTGGATCCGAACAATGCGATCGCGGTGACGGCGAAGATTGGAGGGATGGCGGCCGGTGCGGTGAGCGGTCGTGTGATCACGGCGGCGGCGATGAATGCGGTGAATACGTTTGAGCGGCCTGAAGTGGTGCAAGCTTTGCCCTTTGGAGACGCCCGCATGGAGGGTGGGGTGTTGAAGGTGACGCTTCCCGCGAAGTCCGTAGTGATGCTGGACGGGCAGTAAATTTGCGAGTTCGGCCTCGCTCGTGACGAAACATGCACGGGTAGGGAGGATCAGATCTGCCTTTAGCGGGTCGCCTTCCGGGATACCGGCGGAGCGACGGCGGGCAACACCGTGATGCCGGTTGACAACCGAACGACCTTCCCATACTCCAGGCATAGAACTCTATGCCTGGAAGCTTAAGTAGGGACAATCTCCAGGGCACTCTGGAACTTCTCATCCTGCAGACCCTGACGAACCGTCCCAATCTCCATGGCTATGCCATTGCCAGTCACATTCATGAAGTCTCGGACGAGATTCTGCGGGTGGAAGAGGGGTCGCTCTACCCGGCGCTTCACCGGATTGAGGGGTTTGGCTGGATTGAATCCGAATGGAGCATCTCGCCGACCAACCGGCGGGTGAAGCTTTATCGGCTTACCTCGGCGGGCGAGGAGCAACTGGTTCATGAGAATTGCCGCTGGACGGAACTGACGGGCGCGGTTCTGAAGGTGCTGACATGCGGCGCCTGAAGATGAAAGCGCTGCGGAACCGGCAGC
>JBBQDH010000191.1:0-11477 GCA_038319515.1 Bryobacterales bacterium | reverse complement strand
CAATCTATTTTTTTTAGAAAACCTCTATAAATTGCGGAAAAACTGTCGATAAGAGTGTCAGGAGCAAGTGTGCCGCCGCCAGGATCCTGGCGGTCAACCGCTAAAACGACAAAACTCTGGCGGCTGACGAGGCGCTAAGGGGCTGGAAATCCATGCTTTTCGAATGGCAGCCAACCTGCAATTAGCTGTTGCGTGACTTCTGCAGCAACGTCCGGGGCGCCTTCTAATTCATTTATCGCCCAACCATTACTGACAAGCGCCGGAAATCAACGCACGGCAGGCAGGGGTCAGGTTACAGAACAGAGTAGTCCGAATCCCGGTGTGGCCGACCTGCCAATCGGGGAGAGAGCCCCGGCAGGCCCGACGTCATTTCAGGAGCTTGTGCATTCCTTCAGGGAGGCTGCCGGGGAGCCCACCCTGACTGGCGACCCTTCCCTGCCATCAGGCGCTGTTCCACCTGCGGGTAGTTCTTCAAAGGGAAAAGCAGGGGACACACGCCGGACCTTGACGGCATGGGCGGCTCCTCAGGAATCACTACCAGAGGGCGCCCGGCCCACCCTGCCGGATGGACCAGGCGGAGTGGATGAGTTGCTCGGGAACGGTGCGAAGAACCCCGGACGGATCCAGGCAAGGCTCACGCTGCCCGCGGCCGGCAAAACAGGTTTGGGCGACACCGCAGCTACTCAGACACTGCCGGTCTTTGTGCCTGCCCGGAATCTTCCTGCGTCACCGCTTAGCTTTGGCCTGTCGGACCCTTCATTTGCAGGTCCACAAGACTCCGACAGAGTGGAAGCGAAACTCACCGCACCAATTGAACGTATTACCCTGCCCGACGTCGCACTCGAAATTCGCCTGCGACCGGAAGGGACGGAGCCGGTCCAGTTGCCCGCAGCTGGCGGAACTGCAGACGGGTCTCTCCCGGACCAACCAAAGGCGGCGAATTCACCAATTCAGGGACTGCCCTCCGGAGCGTTACCCGTTCCCGCTGGAGACACCCGACGCAGCGACACCAATGACCGCAATGCCAACACAGGCAAAGAATCCGCTGAAACAACACTCGCACAAGAGCGCAAGGCAGAAGCCCGGCCTGAACATGCGGTTCCCGGTGAGCAGGTCAGAGCAGCGTCGCCTTCCCCCGCGAGCCAGCCCGATGGCGCGGATACTTCGGCTCAAAGCGCCACATTATTTTCAGCCAACCACAGTCCGGGGGCCTCGCTGGCTGTCCCGGTTGAGCAGAAAGCCGCTCCGGAGGTGCCTGCCACAACGCAGCGACAGCAAGCTGCCCCGACGACGCCACACACGACACACGAACCAACACCCACGAATTCCGAAACAGGGCAACCACTGCGCCTGGTATCCCTTGAATTCACTCCGGACGGTGCCAGTGACGTGCGGCTCAGGCTTTCGGAACGCGCCGGCGAAGTACACATTTCGCTTCACTCTTCAGACCCCTCACTTTCCGGACGCCTTCACGAGGGGATTCACGATCTTGTCGGTTCGCTCTCCACCGCCGGGTATGACGCCGAGGCATGGACACCGAGCCAGGGCCGCCAAAACCAACGCCAGCAGGATGACTCGCCGAAAAGGCGGCGAGAGGACAAGTCAGGATCCGGCGGCGAGGTGTTCAACGGCATTCTTCAACAACCAGTCAGGGAGATTTCATGAGTTCCATCGCCGCTTTTCTACCGCACGCCGGGACCGCAACAGCACCGGCGGCAGCGCCGCCAGTCACAACGCCGGTTATCAAAGACCCGCTGGCTGACGAGCAGACATTTCTTAAGTTGCTTGTATCGCAGCTCAAGAACCAGAACCCGCTCAACCCAACCGACGGCACGCAGTTCGTCTCACAGCTGACGTCGTACAGCCAGTTGGAACAGCTGATCGGAATTCGGCAAAACACCACCGCCGGACCTGCAACGGAACCCGTAGCTATCAAGCCACCGAGCAAAGGAGCATAACACAAATGTCGACAGCTTTTTCCAACGCACTTTCCGGCCTGAGTGCCAATTCGCTGGCCATTGACGTGGTCAGCGGCAACCTTGCGAACCTGAGCACCACCGGATACAAGGCGAATTCCGTGTCGTTTCAGGATTTGGTGAACCAGAGCCTCGGCAGCACCGGAGGGCACTCTACCTCGGCAACCGTGGGCGGCTCGACTGTGGCACAGGCCACACGCTCCTTCACGCAGGGTTCTATTCAGTCGACCAGTCAACCTTTTGATGCCGCCCTGCAAGGCAATGGCTTTTTCGTGGTCAAGAGCGTTCAGGGGGGCCAGGGATACACGCGCGGTGGGAATTTCAAGGTGGACGCAACCGGAAACCTGCTCACCCAGAGCGGTCAGTTTGTACAGGGCTGGAATGCCGTTGGCGGAACGCTGACGACCAACGGAGCAACATCGAACATCAAACTACCCATCTCCGGCCTTCGACAGCCATCCGCCACGGCGAATATCTCTCTGGCTTCAAACCTCAATTCGAATGCCGTGGTGGGCACCGCTGACGGGACGTTTAGCTCGCCGATTCCTGTGGTCGATGCGCAGGGCAGCACCCATATACTGACCGTGACCTACACCAAGACAGCATCCGACACATGGGACTACAAGGTTTCCATTCCATCGTCGGACCTCACCGCCGGGGGCGCTACCGCTACTGCAACCCTTGCTTCCGGCTCTCTCACATTTGATGGTAAGGGTCACCTCACCTCGCCTGCGGCCACAGCCGGCCCGGTCGCAGTTCCGATCACAGGACTTGTCAACGGGGCGGCCGACCTCACGGTCAACTGGAACATCTATGACGTGAGCGGTCTTGCGAGTGTTACGCAATACTCACAGGCTGCGGCAAACCTGGGCAGTACCCAGGATGGCGCGCCCTCCGGACAACTCAACAGCATGAGTATTGGTGTGAACGGACAGATCTTTGCCCACTACTCAAACGGCGATGCGATAGCGGTTGCCCAGATGGCGGTTGCATCAGTCCTGAATCCGGATTCGATGCAGGATTTGGGCGATAACACTTTCGGGGTCACTTCAGCCACCTCCCTCCCGGCGATCGGACTTCCGGGCACAGGTTCACGCGGACAGATTTCCGGGGGAGCGCTTGAGAGCTCCACAGTCGATATCGCCAAAGAGTTCACCAATCTGCTGATCTACCAGCGCGGCTATCAGGCAAATTCAAAAGTAATCACGACAGAAGATGAGATTTTGCAGGAGACTGTCGCACTGAAGCGTTAGCAACCTCTCGCAGCCACACATGACACCACAGGAAGAGATCGCACATCTCGCGGACATCCCGATCGACATCGAGGTGCAGCTCGATCAGCGCTGGATGAAGCTTTCCGAGATTCTCTCACTCGAAGAGGGGAGCATCATCGAGATGTCGCGATCCGCCGGTGAGAATATTGACATCTTCATTGGCAAACGACTATGCGCTTTTGGGGAAATTGTGATTATCGAGAACATTATGGGCGTTCGCATTACCGACTTTAATATGGAGCGCTGAAAAATGGATTTCCTCTCCCCTCTTGCGGCGGTGGTTTTGGTACTCGGACTGCTTTGCGGCGCATTGCTGCTGCTCCGAAACCGCGGTGCCGCCTCATTCCGCCTGCCACGCCTTACCGCTTCCGGGCCGCGAAGCATGGAAGTTGTGGAGCGTGTCACGCTCGGTCCTCAGCATGCGCTGCATCTGATTCGTATCTCCGGGCGCTCCTTCGTGATTGCCACTTCGCCAACTACGTGCCAGCTCCTGGCCCGGATGGAAGCACAGATGGAAGCGCAGATCAAAGAAGCAGGCGGGCATTGAGGCCAACAGCCCTGATTCTGCTGCTCGCGATACCTGCAGCGGCAGCCCCGCTGCCTTCCCTGCTTCCGGCGAACGCCAAGGACCTGAGCACCACGATGCAGATCATCCTGCTGATGACGGCACTCACCCTGCTGCCGGCCATCATCATGTCGATCACGCCTTTTCTGCGGATTTCCATTGTGCTGCATTTCCTGCGGCAGGCACTGGGCACGCAAAGCGCGCCTTCGAACCAGGTGTTGGTCGGCCTCGCCCTGTTTCTCACGATGGTTCTCATACAACCTGTTGCGAATGAGATTTATCGGGATGCGTGGCAACCCATGGAAGCCGGCACAATCGGCCCGGGCCAGGCATGGGACAACGGCACCAAGCCGCTGAAGAGCTATCTGGGGCGCTTCGTCCGTGAGAAAGACGTGCAGTTATTTCTCGACATTACTCACGCCCAGCGACCACGCACCCCGGCAGATCTGGAACTGACGGTTCTGGCCCCCGCCTATATCCTTTCCGAGATGCGCGCGGGCTTCCAAATTGGCGCCGTGCTCTTTCTGCCATTTCTGCTGATCGACATCATTGTGGCCTCCGTAACGCTGTCAATCGGCATGGTGCAGCTGCCGCCCGTGATGGTTTCCGCGCCGTTCAAGCTGTTGCTGTTTGTCCTGGTGGACGGCTGGAACCTCACCATCGGCTCGCTCATGAAGGGGTTCTACCAATGACGCCCGAATCTGTGTCTCACATTGTGGGACAGATGTTCATCACGGGCTTCTGGATTGCGGCGCCGCTGCTTGCCATCGGTTTCATCACGGGCATTTTGATCAGCCTGGTGCAGATCGTAACGTCGATTCAGGACTCAGGCTTCAACTCCATCCCGCGCCTGATTGCCTTCCTGGTGGGCTGCATTGTGCTGATGCCGTGGATGGTGCATAAGAGCATGGACTACACCATCGACATTTTGGGGAATCTGAGCCGCTATGCCCGTTGATCAGTTCTTCAGTTATGCCACATTGTTTGGCTTCCTGTTCACGCTGGCGCGCGTTTCCTGTGTGTTTGCGTTCCTGCCGCTCGCCGCATTTCGGGGGGCTTCGGATATCCCGAAAATCTTCCTCGCGCTGGGATTCACGTTGATTCTCTGGCCCGAATGGAAAGGCCCGGTAGTGGCAGAGCCCGGAATCGGAAGGATCGTTGCCGGCCTGGCAGGCGAAGCGGCGATGGGCTTCGCCATTGGCCTGGTACTGGCAATTGTTCTGGAAGTATTCCAGATTGCCGCTCAGGTGGTCAGCATCCAGGCCGGATTCGGTTTCGCGTCGACCATTGACCCGAGCAGCGGCGCGGATTCCACCGTGCTGCTGACAATCGCGCAGATCACAGCGGGACTGCTGTTCTTTGCGACGGGTGCTGACCGGCTGATGGTGCGCGCACTGGCCGACAGTATTCGGCTGAGTCCGCCGGAATCGTTTGTGTTGAAACGCGCCTGGGCTGACGCACTGATCCACTTCAGTTCTTCCATCTTTGGCGCCGGACTCCGACTGGCCGCGCCGGTGGTGGCGCTCCTGCTGCTCACCGATGTGGCGCTCTCCGTCCTGGGGCGGGTGCAGGCGCAGATCCAGCTGGTATCACTCACGCTGCCGGCGAAACTGGCTGCCTCCATGCTGCTGGTGGCAGCCACACTGGTCTTCCAGCCAAAGGTATTTGGCTCGATGATGACCCAGGGGATGCGCCTCATTGAAGGAATCATCCGGACCGGGCACTGATGGCCGACAATTCTCAGCGAACAGAGAAGCCTACCGCCAAGCGGCTCGAAAAGGCCCGCAAAGATGGCGAGTTTCCTGCAGCCCGGGAGTTTGTGGCGGCGATTCAGTTCTTTGCCTTCGTTACTCTGGCTGCGGCGTGGTTCCCGGACTGGATCATGCAGGTCCGCGCGACCATGGCGTCCGGACTGCGCCATGCCTTCTCCGCTTCGCTCACTCCCGGTGACGTGGCCGCCACACTGACCCGGATGGCCATGGCGACGCTGCAGCCGCTGGCCGTGTTGGGTGCTCTCCTGATGGCAGTCACCTTACTGCTCCAGATGGGCGCGACAAATCTGGGTTTCAGTCTCTCGAACCTGGCACCAAAATTCGGGCGACTGAATCCTGCCAATCGGCTTAGAGAGATGCCGTCCAACAATATGGCCCACTTTCTCCAGGCACTGGTAATGATGCCGCTGATGTTCTGGATGACCTGGAACCTGATCGAAGACCGCCTCCCGGAACTGATGCGGCTGCCGATGCTGCCGGTGGTGGCCGGGGCGGGTACCGCCGGAATTTTGATCCGCGATGCGCTCAAGAAGGCCGCGTGGGTGCTGGTCCTGCTGGGTGCCGTGATGCTGGTGCGCGACCGGGCGCGGTACAACAAGCGCCTGATGATGAGCAAGCAGGAGATTCGGGACGAGTCGAGAGAGAACGAAGGCAATCCCCAGATCAAGGCTAAGGTCCGCCAGATCCAGCGGGATATGCGCCGCAAACACATGATGAAGGCAGTTCCCACCGCAACGGCCATCATCGTAAACCCGACGCATTACGCCGTAGCCCTCAAGTACGACCAGGGAGGTATGTCCGCCCCGATGGTGGTAGCAAAGGGCAAGAATTTCCTCGCTGCACGCATCCGGCAGCGTGCCATTGAAAATCAGGTACCAATTATTGAGAATCCTCCCCTCGCGCAGGCACTGTATAAATCTGTGGACATCGGACAGGAGATTCCACCGGATCTATACCGGGCCGTGGCGGAAATCCTGGCCTACATTTTCAAACTGACAAATCCACAGGGCATGAAGCCCCAGGGAGGGAAACTCTAAATGACAGCGGCACCACCAGGCACGGGCAGCATGATGCCGAAGATAACGCTGAAGGCAGTGAGCGAGTTCGCGGTGCCTGCGGCGGTTTTGGGTATCGTGATGGCGCTCATCGCCCCCATGCCGGCGATTCTGCTGGACCTGCTGATCGTGGTCGACATCATGATGTCCGTCATCGTCCTGATGGTGGCGATGTACATCACCAAGCCGGTGGATTTCAACGTCTTCCCGACAACGCTGCTGCTCCTGACGCTGTTTCGGCTGGCTCTGAACGTTTCTTCCGCACGCCTGATCCTGCTCAACGGCCACACCGGCACGTCGGCGGCCGGCGACGTGATTCAGGCTTTTGGCAACTTCGTGGTGGGCGGCAACTACATCATCGGCGCCGTGATTTTCCTGGTGCTGATCGCCATCCAGTACGTGGTTATCAACCACGGTGCGGTGCGCATTTCCGAAGTGACCGCGCGGTTTACGCTGGATGCGCTGCCCGGCAAGCAGATGTCGATCGATTCCGATTTGAATGCCGGGCTGGTGGATGAAGCGACCGCGCGGAAGCGGCGCAAGGAACTGGCAGCTGAAGCCGAGTTTTTTGGTGCCATGGACGGGGCCAGCAAATTCACACAACGCGATGCAGTGGCAGGCATCCTGATCACAGCCATCAACATTGTCGCGGGCTTGCTGATCGGGGTGCTGCAACATGGCCTCGATGTGGCGAAAGCGCTGCAGACCTATACGGTGCTGACGATTGGCGATGGTCTGGTGACCGTGATCCCCGCGCTGATGATCTCGATTTCAGGCGGCATGATTGTTACCCGGGCCACGTCAGAGAACCGCCTGGGTGTGGAATTCCAGAAGCAGATCTTCGGTTCACCGCAGCCGCTGATGCTTTCGAGCGGAATCCTGATTGTGCTGGCGATGTTTCCGGGATTGCCGAAGATCCCGTTTCTGCTGCTGGGTGTTGGGCTGGGCGTGATCGCGTGGCAAATGAAAAAGAAGGAAAACCTGCCGAGCGCTGCAGGCGTTAGCGCCGCCGAGCCGAAACAACCGAAGGAGAATCTGGAAGACCTGCTGCGAGTGGAACCGCTCTCCATTGAAGTTGGAGTTGGTCTCATTTCGTTCATGGCGGACGGGGCGAATTCACCATTGTTGCGGCGCATTGGCAGCATCCGCAAGCAACTGGCTGCCGAACTGGGCTTCATTATTCCCGCCATTCGGGTGACCGACAACCTGACCTTGCGTTCGCGGGAATACTCGATTCACCTCAAAGGTATTGAAATCGCGCGGTTCGATCTGCCCCAGGGGATGGAACTCGCCATCTCAGTAACGGCAACGGAACGACCGTCTGAGGGTCGGGCGACCAGGGATCCGGCGTTTGGTGTTGCGGCCTGGTGGATTCCCTCGTCGCAATCCGAAAAGGTGCGATCCATGGGATATACGGTGATCGATCCTCTCAGCGTGATGAGTACTCACCTTTCGGAACTCATCAAGCGAATTGCGCATGAGCTCTTTTCACGCCAGGAGGCCAAAAAACTTCTGGACCGGGTCAGTGTGGACTACGCCAAGGTGGTGGAGGATCTGGTGCCGAAGCTTCTCCCCCTCGCAACCGTGCAACGGGTGTTCCAGAATTTACTGCGGGAACGCGTTTCAATTCGGGATGCCGTTTCCATTTTGGAAGCCCTGGGCGAAGCCGGGCCCTCAACCCGCAACCCGGTTCTCCTGACCGACTACGTGCGACAGGCGATCCGGCGAGCGGTCGTCAAGCCCTATCTCAATGGAAATGGAGACCTTCCGGCCTGGTTCATCGATAACCAGATCGAGCGTTTTGTCGAGAGCGGCGTCGAGCATGGAGAGTCAAACAGTTCACTTGGTTTGGCCCCACAAGCGCTCAGGGACCTGCTGGACCGCTTTTCAAGGGGAATCGGAACTATGGAATCGGTGACTGCAGTCATTACGAGTTCGTCCTGCCGCTATTTTCTGAGGCAATCGATGGAGGCATCCATGCCAAATGTGTTTTTCCTTTCGCACAGTGAGGTCCCTGCCGGGATCAAGGTTATTTCTCAGGGAGTAGTCCAGTAGCATGCAGACAAAAACCTATTTCGCCACCAGTGTGCCGGCGGCTCTGGAAGTAGCCAGAAAGGAGTTGGGTGTCGACGCGTTACTGGTGAATTCGAGACCGGCTCCTCCCGAGGTGCGTGCCCTGGGCCGCCTGGAAGTCACGTTCGCATACGACCCGAAGACCAGCGGCACCGCAGACGTGGGGCGGTTGTTTCCGGGTATCCAGGGTGGGCCGCAGGGAGCCCCGCGCCCAGCGATGCCGGAATCGCCGGTGCCCAATATTTTCGCCGGCTTCAACCCGGGACCGAACCGGTACTCGCGATCTGAACTGGATGAACTTCGGCAGCAGATTGCGGCACTGCGAGCCGAGGTGGGGCAGTCCGGCGGCAGCGTTGCCGGCGCCCCGGTGAGCAGCGTGGCGTCGAGCAACGTGTCGGCCCCCGCCTTCGCCGAGTACTTCTCTGCCGCGACGTCAGTTCTGGATGAACACGGCGTGCTGGTGAAGCGACTCCTCGGAAGCGGGCTGGACACAATGACAGCGCGCGAGATTACCGCCGCAGCCGCAGCTCATCCCGGTGAACGTCAAGCCGCGCTTGCGCAGGAGCTTACAGGCAGGATAAGAACAAAGGCGTTCGGAGAGATTACATCCGGCGCTTGCCGCACTCTGGCCTTCATTGGCCCGCCGGGGAGAGGAAAAACGACGACGCTGGTCAAAATCGCGGTGCAGTATGGAATCGCCCGGCGCATTCCGGTAAAGATCTACAGTGCAGGGGCCCACAGTATTGGGGGCCAGGAGCAAATGGCGCGCTACGCCGCTTTGTTGGGAGTGCCCTTCCACGCGTTCGACACGCCGGAGAGTCTTCATCTGGCGCTGAACGGCGATGGCTGGAAAGGACTGGTACTGATCGACACTCCGGGTATTTCTCCCGCCGAGCCGGAAGAAATGGCGGGGCTGGCAAATCTCTTCTCAAGACACCCGGAAATCGAAAAGCACCTGGTTCTGAGGGCGGAGGCCGGCGCGACGGAGATGCTGCAGGCAGTGAACCGATTCTTCGCACTGGGTCCAAACTACCTGCTGTTCACCGGGCTCGACGAAGCGTCGGGACCAGGAGCGATGGTGGAAACTCTCATTCGCAGCGGACTCCCCGCTGTTTTCGCCGGGACCGGACCCCGGATTCCCGAGGACATCGAAGAAGTGAACGCCTCGAAACTGGCCGCTGAGATCTGCGGCGTGCGAAAGCTGGCCGCTTCCGCGGCGGCGTAGAAAACTATGGGACTGGCGGCAGCGGCATACATGATTCCGGCTGAGTTTGTCTCCCGCGAAGAGCGGGACAGACTCATCATTGAGCACCTGCCACAGGTCCGCCTGATTGCGCGCAAGATCCATGAACGACTGCCCGACACGATTTCGCTCGACGACCTCCTCTCTGCCGGAGTGATCGGGCTGATCAACGCGATCGATAATTTCGACCCGCTCCAGAACGTCAAACTCAGGACCTACGCGGAGTTTCGCATTCGTGGAGCGATCCTGGATAGTCTGCGGGAAACGGACTGGGCACCGCGCATGAAACGCCGGCAGGCACGGGAGTTGGAGGCGGCGCTTGGCAAAGCGGAGCAGCGTCTCGGACGAGCACCGGAAGAATCAGAGATCGCAGCGGAACTTGCCATTCCCGTCGAAGAGTATCGGCGGCGTTTGACCGATGTGGCCGCCCTCGAAATAGGCGAACTGGAATACCTCCAGGACGATCGCGAAATGCCAGTGTTGGTGCGCTACGTTGCGTCACCGGAAGATGAGTCTCCGTCGAGGCAGCTGGAAAGAGCAGAACTGGAACGGCTTGTCACCGGCGCTCTCGAAAGCATTCCGAAAACGGAGCGGACTGTTTTGAGCCTCTATTTTTATGAAGAGCTCACCTTGAAGGAGATCGGCGAGATTCTGGACCTGCATTTCTCGCGGGTATCTCAGATTAAATCGCAGGCGATCCTGCGGCTGCGAAGTGCAATTGCGAAGCGGTGGCCTGGAGTGCGGGGATAGAGGAGTAAGGAAACCAGTATGAAGAGTTCGGAATCGTCTTCGCGCCTGAGCGCACATATCGAGACAGCGTTGGCCGGGGCGCTCAGCAGCATGACCGGCAAGGATTTCACAGTCTCTCGCGAAACCACGCAGGAAGGCGATGGTCTCGCCGAACCGCTTGTCTGGCAACAGACCTTTTCCACGGACCCTTCCGCAATCCTGTGGCTGGTTGCGGGAAAGAAGCTGTGGGCTGCAGCGGGAAAGCTGACTCTCGAAGCAGTTGGGATCGATTCGCTTACCGACGAGGACTGCCGATCCACCTGGCAGGAAATTGTCGGCCAGACGATAGGCGGAATTGCCTCTTCACTGACCGCCGATTTCCAGAAGGAGGTAACTGCAGCCAAGGGAGAAGAACTGACGGTTGAGCCCCCGGAAACCGAATGGACGGTCTTCTCAGCAAGGCACGATCAGAGCGATGCCTGGTATCTGAAGGTGGGCTGGACGCCCGCCCTCACTGCGCAATATGACCGGGCAGAACCGGAGCAGAAGTTCCAGCCGACGGGAACCAGCACATTTTCCAAAACCTTCGATCTTCTTCTTGATGTGGCCCTGCCGGTGAGCGTTTCCTTTGGCAAGACATCGCTTCAGATTCGCGAGGTTTTGAAGTTAAACACCGGATCGATTGTCGAGTTGAACCGACTAGTGGTCGAACCGGTGGATGTGATTGTCAACGACTGCATAATCGCCCGTGGGGAAGTGGTCATTGTCGACGGAAACTATGGCGTGCGGG
>JBBQDH010000190.1:0-11524 GCA_038319515.1 Bryobacterales bacterium | reverse complement strand
GTGATCACGCCTTTGGTGTCGATTTTGCGTACGCGGTTATTCGCGGTGTCCGAGATGTAGACCACGCCCCCCGAATCGACGGCGATGCCGTGAACGTCCGTGATGTTCGCATCGATGGCGGGGCCGTTATCTCCGGCGAAGCCCCGCGTGCCGTTGCCTGCGACACGCGTAATTTTGCTGGTGGACGCGGTCACCATGCGGACTGCATGGATGTAGTAGTCCGAGATATAGAAATTCCCCTTGCCGTCGACCGCCACCCTCTGCGGCTTGTACAACTGCGCCGTAGCGGCGAGATCGTCATCGCCAAAGTAGCCCTGCACCAGGGGGATGCCCGCAACCGTCGAGATCACGTATTGCTGGGCGGGCGCCATCCCGGCGGCCATTAGCAGAACACAAAGCGGCTTGATGCTTTTCATTTAGAGGGTTATCCGTGTGATGCCTGCCGGCGGAAGTGCTTTGCGGCACTGACAGGCCAATTCGTAATGATATCAGCCTGCAAGCCAAAGACCCTTCGCCGCAACCCGCGCGGGACTGGGCCATGGCCTGTCTTGCATAGGTCAAGGCGGGCACAGGCGGGCCGGATCTCCACACTCTTTCTCAACCCAAAGCCGGACGCTCTGCCCCAGGCTGGAGTTAGAATTGGGTTTGGACTTTCGTGTGAAAGCAATCTCACGCCGAACGGCTTCGTTGGCACTGCTGGGACTGCCGGGTTTGCGTCTGGCTGCGCAGAAGAGTCCTGAGCCGGACCCCCGCCGGCCTGAGAGTTTCACGGTTTACACGGAAGCTCCGCGCCTGTTCCTTCGGCCTGCCCGGTTGAAACTGCTGCGTCGGGAGCGCGAACGGCAGTCGCTGCGCTGGGAACAGTTTGAAGGCCTATGGGTCGGGAATGCACCGTTTACGGAGGTCGGCTGGGTTTCGGCCCTGCGGTACCAGGTGGCGCAGGATCCGGCGGCGGGCAGGAAAGCAATCGCATGGGCGGCTGGTCCCGCGACAGATATCCGGCAGATCGCGCTGGTGGCGGACTGGTGTGCGCCGCTGTTCGCCGGGACCGATCAGGCGCGGATTTTTGCCAAGCTGCTGCGA
Organism: Bryobacterales bacterium; assembly: GCA_038319515.1. GTDB lineage: Bacteria > Acidobacteriota > Terriglobia > Bryobacterales > Bryobacteraceae > BOG-234. Next base: position 10,441 of record JBBQDH010000190.1, on the reverse strand, counting down.
GCAGTGAACGGACCGGCGCCAAAGACGATCAACGAGGCGCGCAACAAAGTGATGGCCGCGATTGTGCTTTCCGAGTCGCAGCCGGAATTGGCCGAAAAGGCGTTGGCTGCCGTTTTCGATGGGTTCTGGATGGGCACATTCATCGCTTCCCTGCGTGAGGCGAAGGCGCGCGTGCCGAACGCAGATGCCAGCGCGATGATTGAGGTGATGCACGCGTTTCGGGACAATGTGAGCTTCGACCTTCGCGACACATTTCCGAAGTGGTTCAAAGAGTATCCGCTGATCCATTTGATGTCGCACTATCCGCCGCCTTTTCCTGCTGCGGAGAACGAATACCGCATTCCGGCGGATATCGAAATCGACAAACGGGGTCCGGATCTCAACAAGGCCGTGTTGTCCCGGGCAGCTGAACTGGCGATGGTGGCTTACGATTCAAATGCTCCGGAGACGCAGTTGCTGCAGGGTTTCCTGATGAACGACCGGTTCGTGATGCGCGGCACGGCGGGCATTGCGCATGAAATGATGTGGGTCAACCCCTACCAGCCGGGGCTGAGTTACTACCATGTGCCTCTGGCGCAACACGATTCCATCGGCGGGCAGTTGTTTGTCCGGTCAGCATGGGAAGACGACGCTTCGTGGATCGGCTTTTTCGACGGTCAGCTGCAGCTGTTTTCGGGCGGCAGCGTGACGCGGCTGGACCCGAAGCTCACGCATGAGCCGATGGATATTGAGGAAGCAACCGTCTTTTTCGGTCGTGATGTGAAGAAGTTTCAGGTGCCTGCGCGGAAGACGGAAGAGGCTCTGGATGATGTTTTCATCGTGGGCCTGGATCCGAAGAAGGCGTACCACGTGGAGGTGGACGGGCAGGAAATGGTGGAGGAAACGGCCGACCCGGGGGGGATTATTTTTCTGCCGGGACTGCCTTCCGGGGCCGGTGTCCGGCTCGGCCTGAGGGCGTGAGGCTTTGGACAGTGACGGCCTGGACGGTTTGACAAATCCTGAAGGCGGCGGCTTCCTGACGCCTGTCAACGTGGCGAGTTCTTTGTTTTTTGAATCGGCGCGCGAGATTTTTGTCCGCGTGCACCGTGAGGTTCGGCCCCGCACGCCGGTACCGCCTGTGATTGTGGAGTACAAGGAGTTTGCAAATGCTGACAGCCATGTCCGGCTGGAGGCAGACACCTTGACTGTTCGGATTACAGACCTGTTGGAGGGTGCCCCGGCCCCGGTGACAGAGTCGCTGGCGCATATCCTGCTGGGAAAGCTTTATCGGAAGCCCGCGGCGAAGCAGTATGAACACCGTTACCGGCTTTATTTGAATCGCAAGGACATGCGACGCCGGATTGGTCTGGTGCGGCAAACGCGGGGCCGAAAAGTGCATCGGGGTGCGCAGGGTTCTGTTCATAACCTCGAAGAGGTTTTTGAAGACCTGAACCAGAAGTACTTTGGGGGCATGATGGCCAGGCCAAGCCTGGGATGGAGCCATGTGCGGTCACGAACGCGGCTGGGGCATTTCGATCCCTCGCACGAGATGATCATGATCAGCCGGATTTTTGACGATCCGCTGGCCCCCCGGTTGGCGTTGGAATATGTGATGTTCCACGAAATGCTGCATTTGCACTATCCTGTGGACCACTCCGGCTCCCGCCGCTGCGTCCACACGCGGGAGTTCAAGGCGCACGAAAAGCAGTTCCCGCAGTTTGAAGAGGCGCGGGCGCTGCTGAAGAAGATGTGGTGAATCAGAATACCGCCGGCCCCGGTGGCTCAAAAGCCGGTGTGTCGTTCAAAACGCCTGATTGAGCAGGCCTGCCAGAAGGTATCCGGCTTTGGCAAGTTGTTGGCGAACGACCGGAAGCGCTGCTGCGAAGTATTCTTCGCCGACGGTGATGTGCATCCCTTCCACTTTCGTGCGGTCCAGATTGCAGCCGTCGCGATCAGTTTGGCCGAGGGCCGGATCCGCCATTGGAATCTGTGGTTTCAGTTTTCCGTACGTGATGGCTCGGGCGAGTTCATGGCCTTCCCACGCCCAGGCGTCGGCGTTTCGTTTTGCTTTGCCCCAGGTTTTCCAGTTTTTTGCAAACTCACTGTCCAGGCCGGCGGCATACTCGGTCTGCGTCATTTTGCGGAGGCCCGGATCGCGTGCCAGATCGCGTGCAATGATGCGCTCATCCCAGATGGCATGCAGATTGTCGAGCCGTTCATTCTGAAAGAATTGGAGGCGGGTGCAGTTGCCACCCTGATCGTGATTGTCACTGTCGTGAAGTGGCTGGGTCAGGTCTCCCATGAAGTGGGACAGATAGCGAACTGCCTTTGCGCGGTCGGCTGCAGGTTTGGATTTGTCGATCAGGATGCTCCATTCGTAGTTGATGGCCGTGGTGATACAGCCCGGGCTGTCTTTGCCGTCGACGGAGGGCCCGATGGCCTCGCACCATTTGGAAACATCGTTGCTTTTTTGGGCCTTGCGGTCCACGCCAAGTGGGATGTCGACGAAGTGCCAGGTGAAGGTTTTGTCAACGCTCTTCATGTCGTCTGCCCATGACGCGGTGTCGCTGAGGGGGTCGGCCGGGCGGTTCTGGCAGTAGCGTTTCTGTGCGGGGTCAATGGGATTTTCGCTCAGCAGTTGATCGACGGCGGCGGATGCGGCGGGGGTGAGGTGGGCGCGGGCGATGAGGGCGATCATCTGATGGCCTTCGCAGCCCCATCCGAACGCCGTGCCCGTGAGGAGAGGCAGGGCCAGACAAATACCGGCAAGTGTACGCATTCTTCTGCTATTGTAGCGGCGCGCGGGGGTGGCGCTCTACTGCAATGAGGGCGACGCGTTACTTCATGTGTCGGCGCAGGGTGAACGCGTCCGGGCGCCCGTTCTCCTGTTCCAGTTTCTTCCAGTCGTCCTGTACGTAGATGAGCTTGCCGGAAACGTGGTTGGAGCGTTCGGAGGCCAGAAACAGGGCCAGTTGCGTTTGCTTTTCCGTGGGGATTCCGCCGGTCAGGCGCACCTGTTCCGCCTGGTCGATTTCAGTTGAGCCCGCCCGATTGCCCGCCCGCAAAATCTCGTCGGTCATGTTGGTGTAGGCCTGGCCGGGGAAGATGGCATTAATCTGCACGTTGTGTTCCCGGACTTCGTCCGCAACGCACTCCACAAAGCGGACGACGGCGGCCTTGCTCGCGGAATATACGGCGAAGTTTGGTCGCGGGTTCGCGGCTCCGGTGCCGGAGATCACAATTAGTTTTCCCCAGCGCCGCTGCGTCATCTGGGGCAGGACCGCCCGGCAACAGTTCATCACGCCGATCACATTGGTTTCAAAGACTTCCTGCCAGTCGCGGGGGCGGTTTTCAGAGAATGGTCCCACGGGGCCCTGGACGGCAGCATTGGCAACCAATGCATGTACTCCCCCCCAAGTGGACGTCATCTTGTCGACGGCGACCGTGACTTGCTCATAGTGGGTCACGTCAGCCCGGAAGCGCATTGCAATGCCTCCGGCGTCTTCGATTTCGAGCTTCGTCACGTCGAGTTCACCCTGACTGCGACCAAGTAGTCCGACGCGGAAGCCGGCTTTGGCAAAACCGATGGCGAGTCTTTTGCCGATACCTCGACCGGCGCCGGTAATCAGAACGGAGGCATTGAGAGGGGAAAGCAAATCGATAGTCTATACCGGCCACGCTTCGTACATGACGCCGGGGACAACCTCAACTGCCTCACTAAGCCGAATCAGGTCGTCCGTATCGGACGCGTTTGAGGTCAGGAATCCTTCTATGTCGCACGCTGCCATGGGTCGGGAGAAAAGGTAGCCCTGCATCATCGGGCAGCCTGCCGCGATGAGTGCGGCCAGTTGCGCCCTGGTTTCGACACCTTCCGCGACCACGTTCAGCCCCAGGCCCTGCGCTACGCCAATCATCGCCTGGACCAGCCGGTTGGCGGCTTTGTCGGTGTCAATGGACTGAACAAACGAGCGATCGAGCTTGATTGCGTCTACCTGCAGTTTGTGCAGGTAGCTGAGCGAGGAGTAGCCAGTGCCAAAGTCATCAATGGAGAGCCGGAGCCCCATGGAGCGAAGCTCCTCCATTTGCCGCTGTGCTTCTTGTCCGCCGGCAATAAAGAGCCCCTCCGTCAGCTCCAGTTCGATTCCCGATGGCAGAACATTGTGGCGCGCCATGCATTCCCGGACCTGTTTGGCAAAGTCCGGGCGCGAAATCTGTACCGGGGAAACGTTGACGGCTACCAGAACGTTGCCGAAACCCCTGACCTGCCATTCGGCGACCTGTCTGCAGACCTCGTTGAGAATCCATGCCCCCAGCGGAACGATGAGGCCGGATTCCTCGGCAACCGGAATGAATTGCATGGGGGGGATCTGGCCACGCTCCGGGTGATTGAGGCGAACCAGTGCTTCGAGCGCAACGAACCGACCGGAGGCTCCCACCTGAGGCTGGTAGTGGACGGTAAATCGACCTTCCCGCAGTGCCACCCGGAGTTCCTGATCCATCCGGACCCGATCCAGGGTGTCGTTCCTTGTGGCAAAGTTCTGAATCCGGTCTCCGCCGAGGCTCTTAGCGCATTGCATTGCTGCGTCGGCAGCCCGCTGTAGTTCTTCCTGGTCGGCTCCGTCGTTCGGATAGACCGCGACCCCAATGCTGGCGGTGGCGGAAATGGTGTGGCCCGCGGCCGCACAGGGCCGTCGCACCGCATCAAGGATTGCCTGTGCAATCTCGTCAGAGGCACCGGAATCCGAAACATCGGGAATGAGGATACTATATTCGTCACCCCGCAGCCTTGCAACCATGTCTTTTTGCTTCAGAGTCTTTCGGAGTCGCGTGCCGACCTCAATCAGCAACACGTCGCCCGCACGGCGGCCCATCGTATCGTTGATCTGTTTAAACTGGTCGAGCCCGATCATCATCACGGCAATCTTCGTCCCGAGATTTTTTGCCCGCGTGACCTCATCGCCCAATCGTTCTTCAAACAGGGTGTTGTTGGGGAGGCCGGTGAGATTGTCGTGGTAGGCGCGATACTGCAGATCTTCATATAACCGGCTATGTTCAATCGCCAACTGGGCCAGGCTGGCTGCGGAAGTTAGTGCTTTCAGTTTGGCGGGTGGCGTCAGCTGAGATGCTTCTTCCGCCGGGTTCGAGAACAGCAAAACCGCGCCCAAGGGAGACTCTCCGCCTACCGGAATTGTGCGCACTGTCACCGAGGCTGGTTCTGTGAGCAATCCGGTGAACAGGCGCCAGGCCGGATGCAGGGCAATATTGTCGAAAAGGCAGGCTTCTTTCCAGATTTCAAATGGCAGGGCGCGGGAAGTTGCCATGGCATCTACCCACTCGCGGGGAATGCCAGGGGCGGCGCCAACATTGCAACCGTTGGAGTTCTTCAGCAGAATCATGCAGTTCGTGACTGGTGGTTCGGTGACTGGTGGTTCCGTGCCTTCTGTTTCCGCGTTCAATTCCTCGACCGCCAGAGTCGCCACGCCATCGAGCACGGAGCCCAGATGCCGACTGGAGACCAGCAATTCGAGGATGTGATGCCGTGCCTGCTCCCGAACGCGCTTTTGCGCCAGCTCCCTTGCGCCCTGCCGAACCAGCAGTTCCAGGTTTCTTTCCCGTCGGCGTGCCAGGTATTCGCGGGCAGCCCAAAATGCAGCCAGAGCCCCTAACGCAAGGCAGAGGGCGGGTATAGCGAGCGTTTTCATGAGCAGGAGACGCAGGAACTGGTGGAAGCCGGGATCGTTAAACATCATTTGCCCTGCCCATACATCGACCCAGGCAGGAAGAAACTTTAGGCGCGAATCCTCCTGCGATGGGAAAACCGCTAGAATTAATGGGTGCTCCGTACATTTCTGACCCTGCTCCTGCTTGCCTGCGCCGGGAATGCTCAGACGAACCCGGCTTCCGCGGCGGCCCGCCAGTGGCGACAAACACATGAAAAGGCGATCATCGCCGATTTTGCGGAGTTGCTGTCCATTCCGAATATCGCCACCGACAAAGTGAACATCCGGCGGAACGCCGAGGCAATTGCGAAGCTGCTGCAGAAACGCGGGGTCGCGACACAACTGGTGGACGTGCCGGGGTCCAACCCGGTGGTGCAGGGTGAACTGAAGACTCCGGGTGCCACGCGAACAATTGTTCTCTACGCCCATTACGACGGCCAGCCGCTCGATCCGAAAGAGTGGGCCACTCCGCCCTTTTCGCCGGTGCTGCGGGATCGGCTGATCGAGAAAGACGGACAGGTAGTCCCCTGGGATGCAGTGAAATACCCACTCGACCCGGAGGCCAGAATCTACGCCCGCTCGGCTTCTGACGACAAGGCTCCCATCATCGCAATCGCCACGGCGCTCGACGCTATCCGGGCAGCCGGATTGAAGACGCGCTCCAATATTCGGTTTGTCTTTGAAGGTGAAGAAGAAGCGGGCTCTGTCAATCTGGAAAAAATCCTGACCGCGCACAAAGAACTCTTCACCGGCGATGTCTGGCTGATCTGCGATGGGCCTGTGGCACAAAACCGTCAGCAACTGGTGGCGTTTGGCGCCCGAGGCGTGACCACACTGAACATCACGGTCTATGGGCCTCGCCGGGAACTCCATAGCGGCCATTACGGCAACTGGGCTCCGAACCCCGCGATGATGCTGGCGCGGCTGCTGACGTCGATGAAGGACGATAACGGGCGCGTGTTGGTGGATCATTTCTACGACGGCATTGCGCCGCTCAGTGAAACGGAAAAGCGCGCGATTGCCGCCGCCCCTTCCCCCGATGCCGATCTGATGCGCGAACTGTGGCTGGGTTCCACGGAAGGCGCTCCGGGGAAACTGATTGAACTGCTGCAGCAGCCTTCGCTGAATATCCGGGGCATGGCGAGTTCGCGAATTGGTGCGCAGGCCTCGAACGTGATTCCCTCCAGCGCAACTGCCTCCCTTGATATTCGGCTGGTGAAGGGGATGGACCATGAGAACGTCGAGGCCCGGGTGATGGATCATATTCGGAAGCAGGGGTACTTTGTGATGGAAGGCGAGCCGGGCGCCGGGGTGCGGATGGCCCACCCGAAAATTGCGAGCGTTACAACGGGCGGGCATGGTGGGTACAACGCGGTGCGTACGTCGATGGATCTGGCGATTTCCAGGGAAGTGATTCGTGTGGTGGAGAGCGCGCGCGGACCGGCGGTGAAATTTCCCACCATGGGCGGCAGCGTGCCGCTGGAAGGAATTGAGCGCGCTTTGGGTACCCGCACCATCACGATTCCGATCGCGAATCACGATAACGGACAGCACAGCTTCAACGAGAATATCCGGATTCAGAATTTGTGGGATGGCATTGAACTGATGGCCGCACTGCTCACGATGTAGGCATCGCGCAGCAGTCCCGCGGCCGCTTCGGGCGTGATATCCCGTTGCGGCATGGCCAGCATCTCATAGCCCACCATGAATTTCTTTACCGTCGCGGAACGCAGCAGCGGCGGATAGAAATGCGCGTGCAGGTGGAAGGACGGGTGTTCCGCGCCGTCAGTGGGGCGCTGGTGAAAGCCCATTGTGTACGGGAACGATGTCTGGAACAGGTTGTCGTAACGGACCGTGATTTGGTGCAGGATATCTGCCAGCGCGAGGCGTTCGTCTTGTGTGAGGAGGTCGATTCCGGAAACAGCGCGGCGGCTGACAAGTAGTGTTTCGAACGGCCAGACCGCCCAGAACGGAACCAGCACGATGAAGTGCCGGTTGGCACAGACGATGCGTTCGTTTTTACGAAGTTCGATTTCCAGATATTCGTGCAGCAACGTGGAGGAATGGGCCCTGTAGTACTCTTCCTGCGAAGCGCATTCCTTCAGCAACTCATTCGGCAGTGTCTGATTCGCCCAGATTTGCCCGTGCGGATGGGGATTGCTGGAACCCATCATGCTGCCGCGGTTTTCAAAAATCTGCACGGAGTTGACCGCCGGCTGACCACCCAGTTCGAGGAACTCTTCGGCCCACATATCCACTACTCCCGCGATGGCAGGAATCGCCATCCGCGCAAGGGTCAAATCATGTCGTGGAGAGAAGCAGACCACCTTGCAGCGACCCGCTTCGCTGGCAGCGCGCAGCAATCCGCCCTCGTCGAACTCCCACGCGGGAGAGTCCGGCTTGAGGGCCGCAAAATCGTTTTCGAAAACGAATGTCGACTGATAGGCCGGATTCACGGCACCGCCGGAACGGGTGTTGCCCGGGCAAAGGTAGCAACCCGGATCGTAGGTTCGTTCGACAGGCTGAGCAACGCTCTCCACCTGCCCCTGCCAGGGTCGCTGCGTGCGATGGGGCGACACCAGAACCCACTCGCCGGTGAGCGGGTTCCGCCGCCGATGCGGCTGTGCGGCGAGCATTACTGTAGCTTTCCGCGGGCTTCCACGCTCCAGACGTCTTCAACCACGCCATTTCGTACGCCGTACACGTACTCGTGCAGATTGACGACGACGCAGACGTGGTTCGGAATCACCCGGACCTTCTCGCCCACCGTGAAGCTTCGCTCGGCCTGCGACAGGTCGACGAAGCCGTGTTCCTCATTCATCTTGTGGAAGAGAGCCCCCGGCGCTTCCATTAAACGCCCATGTCCCGGGCCGCCTGACGAGAGCTTGTCGGAGGAGAAAGTCTTCGAGCCTCCATCCATGATCATGCGGTCTGGGCCGGCGTGTGAGGCCACGGTGACCAGCACGGAGGCGGCGCAGTCTTCGAGCGTGCAGGCTCCGGCGGCTACCGTATTCAGATCGTTAAAGACATAAGTACCGGGCCGGATTTCGTTGACGCCTTCGACATCGTGTGAGCGATAGAGCAGCGGGGTGGAACCGCCGCTGATGATTTCCGGAGTGAAGCCTGCCTGCACGAATTCGTCGCGCATCCGGCCGACGGTGTCGCTGAGTTCTGCAATCTTTGTTTCGTCCTGGCTCTTGATGTGACCGGGATAAAACGTCAGTCCGCGCCAGTCGAGATTGGGCAGCGCCTGGATGGTACGGGTTAGTTCCAGGGCCTCAGATGGCGCCACTCCCACCCGCCCGAGGCCGACCTCTGTTTCGACCAGAATTCCGAAGCGAACGCCGGCGGCAGCGGCTGATTGTGAGAGCTGCCGCGCGCCGTACAGGCTGTCAACCGCGACCGTGATTCGTGTCACTCCCGCCAGCGAAGTGAGTCTGCGGACCTTGGCTTCACCAATCACGGGATAGGCGACGAGAAGGTCGCGCGGTTCGGCTCCGAGCATGACTTCTGCCTCGCTTGTCTTGGCAACGGTCAATCCGGCGGCGCCCATGGCAAGCTGTTTGCGGCCGATCAGGATCGACTTGTGCGTCTTGGTATGTGGACGTAATCGCAGGTTGTGTGTGGCGGCGTAATCTGCCACCCGCTGCAGATTGCGCTCCATAATATCGAGATCGATCAGCAGCGCGGGGGTATCCAGATCCTGTATGCGGGTCACTTGAATTCAGTCCTGATCTTGCCGGAGGGTGTTGTGTAGACCAGCGCCAGATGTTTGGGTTTTGCTTTTTCGAGGGGGAAGAAAAGGAGCCCTGTCACGGGTTCTGTAATGGTTTTCCCGGTCAGAATCTTGCGCTTCAGCATCGCCAGCAGGGGGTCCTTTTCGGCGCTTTCCTTCATTTCCACTTTGGACCGGTCGGTGGTGTCCGGCGCGCCCATGGCTCCGCCGCCCATCATGATGCCGCCAAAGCCTCCGCCGAATCCGGTTTTGCTTCTTGGCGGGTCGCCACGCTTCACCACGAGGGCTCCCTGGCCGCCGATCTGGGCCGCCATCAGGGGGCCGGTATGTTCACCGGTCTGGCCGGACCGCAGCAGAAAATCGTCCAGCCGTATCTCGACCGGCTTGCCGTTCCTCGGGGCTATGGTGACTTCGATGACAGAATAAAGGTTCGCGAAATCGGAACCGAAAATCTCTTTGAGCTGGTCAGAATCGATCACCGTGGCGGCGACGTGAACGCCCTCGTTGGACATCTCGCCGGTTGGTAAATGCTTCTCTTTCGACTGGCCCGGCGCACAGAAAAGCAGCGCGGTCATCACCAGAACTGTGATTCGGCTCATGCGGGAATTATAGACCGGCGCTCAAGAGAGAGTAGCTGGCGGCGCCAATGGCGCAGCCAATCAGGATTCCGGCAAGCACGTCGCTCAGGTAGTGCAGGCCCAACAGAACGCGGGATGCCGCGATGCTCAGGGCGCAAAACATCAGGCCGGCCAAGAGCGACGGATAATACAGGCCAATTGGCAAACCCAGGCAGAATGCCGTGATGGTGTGGCCGGACGGAAAGGAAAAGCGGTCCGGGGGCAGCAGTTTCGACCAGCAGTGCTGTTCGGTGGCGCAGGGCCTTTCGCGCCCGCAGATTTGTTTCAGAATAATAAAGACAGCCTGGCCGGTCACCAGCGCGGCAAAGGCGGTGCCCAGCGCCAGGTATCGCCGTTCGTCGCCCCAAAACAAAACGACCAGGCCGATG
>JBBQDH010000189.1:0-11526 GCA_038319515.1 Bryobacterales bacterium | reverse complement strand
GGGATTTCGTCCACGCGGGCTTCGATTTCAGAGACGCGGAAGGAGTGGCCGACGGTGTATTGCGGCATGGAGTCCGGCCAGCGGTGGTTGACGGCGAAGATGGGCTCGGCGTTCATGCCCATCAGGCGATTGAGTTCGGTTTGGACGGCCTGTTGGGTGACGTCGGGATCGGTGGAGAAGCAGCGGAAGACGGCCTTGTCATCGGGTACGCGGCCCAGCCATTTGGTGCCGAGCCAGGTGCAGGCCATGATGGCTCCACGCTCCGGTTTGGGGACCAGGAAACCGAAGGCATCGAGCGGGTGGCTGATGTCAGCGCGGCGGTAGCCGAAGGTCCAGATGGAGCTGCCCGTGTAGGGGATGGTGGCGATGAGCCCGGCGAGTTCCGGGGCGATGGGTGCGAGCAACGGGGCGGAACGGTTGGCTCCGCAGGCGAGGACGATGTGGTCGAAGTGATGCCACTCGCCGGCGGACAGGACGTTCCAGCCTTCCTCGCCAGGTTCGATGGCCGTGACCATTTCGCGGACGATTTTGACCCGTAGTTTCAGGGCCTCAATGAGCCCTCCGACGCCGTGTTTCAGGCTCTTGAAGATGGACTGGCCGGTGGGAGGCTTTTTGTCGCGGAAGGTGCCGACGACGACGCTGCCATAGCGCTGCTCGTATTCGACGAATTTGGGGAGCACGCTGGCGGCGCTGAGCTCCCAGGGCGAGCCGCCGTAGACGCCGGCGAGAAGGGGTTCGGCCAGATAGTCGACGGCTTCGGCGCCGAAGTGGTCTTCGACGAAAGCAGCGACGGAACGATCCGGCATGGCTTTGGGATTGCGAAAGACTTCGAGACCCATGCGGAGCTTGGTGCCCCAGCCGAACAGATCGGACTTGAGGACCGGCATGATTTTGGTCGGCACGACCATTTGGAGGCCTTCGGGCAGGGTGACGAAGCGACCGAGGCGAAGGACGTAGGTGCGGCGGCGGGCGTCGTTGGAGCCCGTCAGTTCGTCCGCGAGACCCAGTTCGCGGATGAGTTCCTCGGCCCAGGGCTTGGCGGCGAGCCAGCTTTCCGGGCCGGTTTCGAGGATGCAATCCTGCACGATGACGGTCCCGATGGAGCCACCGGGGGCCGGATCGAAGACGATGGCGTCAATGTCTCCCTGCCCCAGGTAATACGCGCAGGACAGGCCGGTGATACCGCCGCCAATGATGCCGACCCGCATGAATTACGGGCGGAACTCGCGGACCATCTGGACGACAGCCCTGACGTTTTCGACCGGGGTTTCGGGCAGAATGCCGTGGCCCAGGTTGAAGATGTGGCCGGGGCGTGTGCCGGTGCGGCGCAGCAGGTCGTGAACCTTGGTTTTGAGTTCGGGCAGGGGGGCGAAGAGCGCCACCGGATCGAGGTTGCCCATGATGGCTGAGCGGTATGAAATGTCCATCCAGGCCTGATCGATATTGATGCGCCAGTCGCAGCCCATGACGTCGCCACCGGCGGCGTGGAGTTCGCGGAAGTAGCCGGAAGCGCCGGTGCCGAAGTGGATGACGGGGACGCCGGTCGCCTTGATGCGTTCGATGAGGGCGCGGGAGTAGGGCTGGGCGTAGCGGACGTAATCGTCGGCGGAGAGCGCGCCGACCCAGCTATCGAACACCTGGATAGAGCGGGCTCCGGAAGCCACCTGCATGATGGCGAAGGGGGCGAGCACGTCGACGATTTTGCCCATCAGACGGCGCCAGAGGGTTTCGTCGCCATACATCATTTTCTTAGTGCGAATGAAGTTTTTCGAGCCGCCGCCCTCAATCATGTAGCTGGCGAGGGTGAAGGGGGCGGAGCAGAAGCCGATGACGGGGACGCGGCCGGCGAGGGCGCGCACGGTTTGCTGAATCGCTTCACCGACGTAGCCGAGGTCGTCTGTGTTGGAGGTGGAAAGGGCGTCCACGTCTTCGCTCGACATGATCGGGTTTTCGATCTGCGGGCCTTCCTTTTGGGGATAGCTGAGCTTCAGACCCATGGGTTCGACGGGGAGCAGGAGGTCGGCGAAGATGATGGCGGCGTCGACGTCGAGGACCTCAACGGGCTGCAGGGTGACGGCGGCGGCGAGGTCGGGGCGCTTGCACATTTCCAGCATGGAGTGCTTGGCACGGATTTCCCGGTAGGACTTCATGTATCGTCCGGCTTGCCGCATAAACCAGACCGGACGAACGTCGGTCGGCCGGCGACGGCAGGCATCGAGAAAACGGCTTGTCATTGGAGCCACGCGCATGGTTGATTCACCTTAAGTATTTGTTTTGATTCGACTGCCGCCGAAGAATCGGCGCAGTAGAATACCCGGAAATCCCGGGGCTTATGAGCGGCCACCCATTGCGGGCCGAGTATGAAGTACGGTTTCGCCCAGATCTCACTATCCAGAGTGAGAGGTGCGATGACGGAAACCGAGAGGGTCCCCTGCGCCGGGTAGCCGGTGCGAGGGTCCATAATGTGGCTGAAGGTTTTGCCTTCGGCCATGAAGAATTTTTCGTAACTGCCTGAAGTGGAAAGCGACTGGTTCTTCAGGATGATTTCCGCCGCGGCCTTGAGCTCGTCGTGCGGATCTTTGATTTCGACGCGCCAGCCGGCGGGTTCATCGGGCGGATTTCCCAGACAGTAAATGCTGCTGCCGCCACCCGAGACCAGGGCTGACTGAATGCCTTCCTTCTTCAGGACTTCGACCATGCGGTCGACTGCGTAACCTTTACCAACGCCACCGGGATCGAGCGACAGACCGGGCTTCGAGAAGAAGACGGTCTGCTTCGACGGATCGAGCACAATGTTCTGGTAGCCAATTTGTCCCATCGCCTGCTTCACTTCACCTGGTTGCGGGAGGTGCCCGGAACCCTTATAGAACCCCCAAACCTTCATCAGCGGGCCGACCGTGATGTCGAAAGTTCCTTCGCTCCTGCGGCTGTAGTTGTTGCAGGCCGTCAGCAAGTCGAAGAGCTCCTTCGAAACGCGGACCGGATGATCGGCCGCTTCCCGGTTTATCTGACTCCACTCGCTTTCCGGTTTGTAGTTCGAAAGCAGGAGGTCTATACGGCGAGCCTCGTCAAAAGCCGCTTCGGAGGCCGCTTCCAGCTTGTTTCGGTCTTCTCCGTACAGGATCACGGAGTAAGTAGAGCCCATGGCGTCTGCGTTTGCTTCAAGGCGCAGGGCTTCCGGGGCGAGCGGCGCCCCGAAGAGCGCAACGCCAGAGGCGCAGGCCAAAAACAAAACTAACACAAAGTGTTTAAGGAGCGCTCGTTTTTTCAATAAGTGGTTCCCACAGGCTGAGGGGCGGGCCGGTGCGGATAAGAATTCGGCATCGGCTTCACCCTTCAGTGTAGTGGATTTTGCCGATTTTCGCAGCATTTGGAGCGTCGGCGCGTCGGCGATAAGATCGCCGACGGTACCGCGTTCCGGGGCCGGGCTACTTTCGCGGGGCGGAGGTCGGGGGAACGACGCTCTTCAGACGGAGGTAGACGGCGGCGTAACCGTATTCTTCCAGATCGTGGCCAGTGTTGTATTCGAGCAGGCCGAGGCGGGTGCTCTTCATGCGCTGACCCATGGCGGCGTCGGTGTTGGCGTTCGATTCCGTGGTGCCTTCGTAGGCTGCCGTGCAGGCTTCGGAAGAGGCTTTGAGAGCGGCGACGATGTCGGCTTTGGCGGTCATTTTACCGGCGTTGACGGGTTTCATGGCTCCGGCGGCAGAACCACAGATGCCGGCCTGGGCGTCGGCGATGTGTGCCATGAGTTCTCCGAAGGAACGGATGTCGGCGGTGGGCTTGAAGCTGTAGCTTTCTTCGGGCATGGCCTCGGCGGCCTTTTGGAGGTTGTCGCGCACCGAGAAATAGCGGGACTTTGCTTCGGTGACGTGGGCGGCAGGAATCTGGGCCTGTAACGCGGTAACCGTGAGGAGGAGCGTAAGAAATTTCATGATTTCTCTATTTTGGCAGGCCGAAGGCGTAAACGCGAGCGTCGTAGGTGCTGAGGTAGAGGACGCCATCTGCGAGGGCGAGGCCGCCGTAGTGGTTCCAGCTATCAACCAGATCCTTACTGTTGTAGAGCTCTTTGCCGGTTTCGGCGTCGAGGGCGTGGAGGACGGCGTGGGTTTGGTCGTCGCCGCCGGAGAAGCGCTGGCCGGGGACCTGGCCGCCGGGCTCGTTTTGCGCGGTGAGCCAGGCGGCGTCACGTTCGGCGCCGGGCTCCCCGACCATCACCTGGTTGGTGGGGGCGCTAAAGCCACGACCGGGTCCGCGACCACCTGGTCCACGTCCGCCCGGGACGAACGGGGCGCGTAGTTTGTCGCGGGCGCGGTCGCCGGTGGCGATGACGTAGACCACTCCGTTGGCGATGACGGGCATGCCGGGGAGGTCAAGATCCTGGCTCATCCATGCGGGTTCGAGGACGGGGTGGCCTTTTTCTGTCCTTACTTTAAAGGCCATGATGCTGCCGTTCACGACTTTGCCGTGGCTGATTTTGAAGGAGGCGACGGTGTCTTTGGCGGGCGGGCCTTCCATGGGGACGAGGAGCCAGCGTTGTCCTTTGGCGTCGACGTAGGTGGAGAGGGAACCCCAGACGCCATTGAAGCCGAAGGTCATGGCATCGTTGCCATAGCGGGGCGAGATGTAGAGCGGCGTGCGGTGGTCGGCGCCGCCCAGATCGGAGGCGTCCAGAAGGTAGATGACGCCTTCTTTGGCTGCGGAGGCCACGAGAGTCCATTTTTCGTAGGGGAAGACGGTGGGGCTGGTGGTGCCGAGGTCGAAATCCCTCTTATTAAGGTAGCCCTCGTTGGCGGGGGTGTAGGAATCGTTGAGGCGGAGGTCGCGGGAGAGGCCGAGGAAGGTGTTGCCGAAGCGACCGCTGGCGGGATCGTAAGCGCCGTCGGCGGTTTGGGTGACGACGCCGAAGGGGGTGCGGACGATGCCGCCGCGTCCCCAGGGGCCGGAGGCTTTGCCGGTGCTGGGGTAGAAGGCGGCGACGGGATGGTTGGGTTTGGAGACGTCCATGGCGACGATGTTGGAGACGGCGCCGGCGCAACCGCGGGAGGTGGCGGTGTAGACCAGGTTGTCGATGAGATTCAGGCTCCAGTTGCGTGAGTAGGGAGCGGTGAATTCGGAGGGAGCCATGCGGTCGTCACCGTCGGAGAGGCCGAGGGCGCGGAGCTTGCCGTCGTTCGAGAGGACGTAGATGAGGCCGGATTTTTTGTCGATGGCGGGGGTGGCGTTGAGGTTATTGGGGCAGTTGCCGGTGGCGGCCTGCGGGGGTTTGGCGGTGTTGGGGAATTTGCGTTCCCAGACGGGGGTGCCGGTTGTGGCGTCCAGCGCGTAGAGGTTGTTTTCGGCGCTGGCGACGTAGACGAGTTTCTTTGGACCCTGTTTGGTGGGGATGTTATCGGCGATGAGGGGATCAGTGAGAGTGGCGTAGAGGTTGGTTTTGTTGGATTCGGCGTCGAGCTGGGACTTCCAGAGGAGAGTGAGGCGGGGGACGTTTTGTTTGGTGAGGGTGGTTTCGGCGCGGGCCCAGCCGGTGCGTTCGGGGTCGGCCTGCCAGGTGAGCCATTCCTTGCTGTATGTCTCCGGGGGTGCCGGGTCCGTTTTGTTGGCGGTGGTTTGTTTGGCTTTCGCGAGGTCCTGCGTGAAGAGATCGAGGACGGATTTGACGAGTTCCGGGGCGGGTTTGGGGGCTCCGTCGGGGGGCATCTGGCCGAGTTTCAGAACGTCGGCGGTTTTCTCCCAGGTGTCGATTTGGGGGGCGAGGGTGTTGGAGTATTTGAGGAGCTCGAAATTGACGCCGCCGGATTTGAGTTTGGAGCTGTGGCAGGGCTGGCAACTGGTTTCGAGGAAGGGGCGGATGGTGTTGGCGAAGCTGGGGGTAAGCGCGGGCGGAGTTGGGGCTTGCGCGTGGAGGGTTGCAGTTGCGGCGAGGATCAGGAGGGCGAGGCGGTGTTGCATTTGGCGGTAATGCTATCACAGGATTCGGAGTGCTTCAGAAGGGCTTCGAAGGTGTGGAGGCCTTTGAGTTTGCGCGCCAGGAGGGTGGTGCGAATGATTTCTTTGGGGCTGGCGAGACCGAGGTCAGGCAGTTGGAGTTGTTCCGGCGGACCGCCGAGCGTCCCGTGGCGGCACCAGCACATCACCAGGCTTTTCTTCGTGCGCTCACGGGTGTGGCGCGCAAAAGACCGGAGGCGGTTCGCAAATGATCGAGCGGTTGAGATCGTTTGTCGTTACATTCGAGGTAGTGGGGCTTCGCCAAGTCAGAATACGAGCGGGCCGGCTCTGTACTGACGGGCGACAGGCGAGGTATCCCGGCAGGGGTAACCCGGATGTTGTTGAGTTGAAACAAGTGGATCTGGAACGCGCGATTGCGACATTTCGCGAACATGAGGCGGAGTTGAAGTTGGCGGGAGTGGTGCGCCTATCGATATTCGGCTCTGTGGCGCGGGGTGAAGCGGGGCAGGATTCTGATCTCGATGTTGAGGTGAAACTGGGCCGGAATTTCTCTTCGGATGGATTCGACTACTTCTGGCGGCTGGCGGAACTGGAGCGGCAACTGTCGGGCTTGATGGGATGCAGGGTCGATGTTGACCCCGAGCCGGTGCGCCGGGAACGGTTTCAGCAAGAGATCGACAGGGACAGGGCACTTGCCTTCTGAGCGGATTGCGCGCCGAGCGGCATGGCGATGTCACCGGCCAGCGGGTGACGATTCAGGCTTCGGCGGAGAGGGGGTCGAGGATCCAGCAGGCGGGTACGCCGATGGAGAGATAGTCCTTTGCGCGTGCCCGGATTTGGGTGCAGGTGTTCGGTCCTCAGAACGACCACAGCAGACTGGTGTAGCCGGTATTGGCGCGGTAATTCTGGTTGAACGAGAAGAGGCCGAAGTCTTCTTTGTAGCCGTAATACTGATAGCCGAAATTCCAGCGGAGTTTTTCGTTCACGCGCACGGAAAGGCGCAGTAGCGGGGACTGGTAGGTCAGCGGGAAGGTCTGGGCGTTGTAAAAAGCCGATGTCGTGAGAGAGCTGCGACCGTCGCCGGTGTCTTTGGTCAGGTTGTAAGCCACGTAGAGGTCGGCGTATTTCTTCAGCGCGAAGCGGAGACCCAGGTTGGCGGCGTGGATGTTACTGATGTAAATGCTGCTTTGGCCGGTGATTTCGACGGGGCGGGGGGCTCCGGAGAAGAAGTCGATGCCGCCGATGGTATCGAGGTGCAGCTTTGAGTAAGAGCCATCAAGGGAGACCCAGGACTTCGCGTTCCAGGAGGCTTCCGCCGAATAATTGCGGGCGCGGGAACTATAGGCCGTGATCTGGATGGAATTGTTGTTGTAATTCTCCTGGTAACTCACTCCGGCGCTCATGGTTTTGGTGCGGTATTGGACCTTTGAACGCAGCGCGTGGTAGTCGCGCAGGCTGGTGGGCGTGAAGGGGTTGTTGTTGCGACCGATCTCCCCTTCGAAGTGCGCGCGGAGGTTTTTGAGCGGAATCCAGTTGAAGCCGGCCACGCCTGCTTTGGTTTGGTTCGATTGCTGCGCTGCGATGGTGTCGTAGGGGAAGCCGGGAGAGCCTGCCGCTTCGATGGAGCGGATCTCGCGGTCAGAGTAGAGGAAGCCGGCGAAGATATCGAATTTCTTCGTAAAGCGGAAGCGCGCATCGGTCGCGTTGGTGATAAGACGGATGCCCAGGAACTGGAAGTTTAGCGAGGCGAATGAAAATGTCTTGTTGTCGAACTGCTGGTAGAAATTATTGCCGTTCATCCGTGTGTTTGACGCGGACGTGTGGTTGATGAGGGTGAAGCGGCTTTGGGGCAGCAAGGTGATGTTGAAGTCGCCGGTGACGACGGGGCGGTTGCCGTTGGCGAGGACGATGACCTGGCGGTTGGCTGCGGACCCGAAGCGGTCGGAGCCGATGGCGGTTTCGTTCTGCACGAAGGAACCGGTTCCGGCGGCGTAGGTGACGCGGGCGTTGAGGGTGAGGTATTTCCGTTCTCCGAAGAGGTTGCCCATCCAGCCTGGCGTTTCGCCGCGGTAGGGCTGGGCGCGGGCGAAGGAAGTGAGGGCGGTGCCGGGGGCACTGCGGGTATCGGCGGAATCCTCTTTGAAGAACTCCCAGCGGCGCTGCACGGTGAAGCGGAAGCCGAGGATTTCACCGTCGGCACCGAGGCGGTAGTCGTTGAATTCGCGGCGGATGTTGCGGAAGAGGGTGAAGACGTCGCTGCGGGAATCGAAGAGCTGTTCGGTGGAGAGGGCGGGACCGTTTTCAGCGACGCGGCTGTAGCCGGCGCGAAGGCGGAAGTGGGACTGGGGGAAGAGGGTCAGGTCGTGATCCTGCCAGCCGTGGGTGGTGGTTTGGAGGTGCTGGCCGTCGGCGATGGTGAGGCCAGGGTTGAAGTAGTCGTTGCGGCGCCAGAGGAGATCGTAGCGGTAGAGCTGGTTTTTTTGGACGCGGAGGGTGGCGGATTCGTAGGGGTCGTTGCCCAGGCCCTGGGTGGAGACGACGATTTCGTCGAACCATTTGCCGTGGCCGTCTTTGGAATTGATGGTGAGGTTGCTGTTGAGCAGGCGCAGGCCGTCGCGGTAGTTAACGTCGCTGCGGTATTTATCCTGATTGCCGCTGAGTGAGGCGAAGCGGTAGCCGAATTCCCAGGACTGGACGATGTTGTAGCCGCCGGCGTCGGCTCCGCGAATGGAACCGACGCGTTCACCGAGGGTGGGGGCTACGGTCTCCTGAGCGAGGATGGCGACAGGGGTGATAAAGGGGATGAGAATGAGCAGCAGAGTTTTCATCTCAGAAACCTCGGGTCACTGTTGGAGCCGTGGATGCGCACGTGGCAGAGTGTGCATTTCTGGTATCTGGGGTCCAGCATGTTGTGAGAGGCAGCCTGGATGGGGACACCCGCGGTTTGGCGGCCGAAGGTGCCGGCACCGTTGTGGCATTCAAGGCAGAGCGTAAAGACCACGGGTCGGCGGAGGAGCTTCGCGTTGGTGGAACCGTGTGGGGCATGGCAGCTATCGCAACCTTCCACGCGCACGCTGGCGTGTTCAAAGACGAAGGGGCCGCGCTTATCAACGTGGCATTTCAGGCACGGCATTTCGTTGTCGTACGCCGGGGCCAGCATGGCGGATGAGGTGCCGGTACGCCATGTGGGGGCGACGGAGCCGTGGGGGTTGTGGCAATCGGAGCACTGGATGACGCCTTCGTTCACGCGGTGTTTCACGGGCATATCGAACTGGGCGCGGACGGTGGCGTGGCAGGTGTAGCAGAGCTGGGTTTGCTGCTTTGCGAGAAGGAATTTAGGCGTCTGCGGTTTGTGAATGGAGTGGCAGCTGTTGCAGGCGACGTCGGCCAGAGTATGCGCGGAGCGGCGGATATTGGCGCGGGAGATGTCTTTGGAGTGGCAGGCGAGGCAGGTATCGAGGACCTGATCGGAAGTCATCAGCGAGATGGCGCGGGGGATGGTGGTTTTGCCGCCGCGCGCCGCGACGTGATTGCCACCCGCGCCGTGGCAGCCTTCGCAGCCCGTCTTCTCCGGCGTTTCTTTACCGGAGGCGATGGATTTGTAGTGCGGGTTTTTTTCGAAGTTCAGCCAGATGTTGGGGTGGCAGGTCTTGCA
This sequence comes from Bryobacterales bacterium, assembly GCA_038319515.1. GTDB lineage: Bacteria > Acidobacteriota > Terriglobia > Bryobacterales > Bryobacteraceae > BOG-234. Next base: position 1,922 of record JBBQDH010000189.1, on the reverse strand, counting down.
GACGGTGCTGCCGACGAATTTATTTTCGGTGACTGGCGGCGACTGCGGCGCCGGCTGCGCGAGTCCGCACAGTGGCAGGGCCAGCAGCAAAATGGTCAGGGTTTTCATTCGGTGCCTATTTGCATCTCAACAGACCGGCGTTCGGCAGTTGTTCGGGAGTTGTGAAATTCGTGTAATGGCAGATACCGGATATGCTGAGAAGAGCCCATGTCGATTGCCTATATGGAGGTTGCTCCTCCCGAACTGATCGCAAAATACGAAGTCGTAATTGGTCTGGAGGTCCATGTTCAGCTTGCCACACGGACGAAGATATTTTGTGGATGCCCCACGAGTTTCGGGGCCGCGCCCAATTCGAACGTCTGCCCGACTTGTCTGGGGTTGCCAGGCGCGCTGCCGGTTCTGAGCCGTGAAGCGGTGGAACTGGGGATGAAGGGGGCGATGGCGCTGAACTGCCAGGTGCGGCCGTTGTCCCGATTTGCCCGGAAGAACTACTTCTATCCGGACTCGCCGAAGGGGTACCAGATTTCGCAGTTTGACGAGCCGCTGGCGGAGCATGGCTGGGTCGACATTGTGGTGGACGGTGTGGAGAAGCGGGTGGGCGTGACGCGCGTTCATATGGAAGATGACGCGGGGAAGAGCATGCACGACGGGTTTCGGGATTCTGAGCAGTTTACGTATGTGGATCTGAACCGCAGCGGGACGCCGTTGATTGAGATTGTGAGTGAGCCGGATATGCGGTCGTCCGATGAGGCCTTCGCGTATGCGACGGAGCTGAAGCAGAGTATCCAGTTCATGGATGTGTCGACGTGCGATATGGAGAAGGGGCATTTGCGATGCGATGCGAATGTTTCGGTGCGGTTGCGCGGGGCGGAGAAGCTGGGGACGAAGGTGGAAGTGAAGAACCTGAATTCGTTCCGGTTCATGAAGCTGGCGATTGATTATGAAGTGGCGCGGCAGGTGGCGGTGATTGAGGGCGGCGGGGTGATTCACCAGGAAACGCGGCTCTATAATTCCGATAGCGGCGTGACGGCGGGGATGCGCAGTAAAGAGCAGGCGCATGATTACCGGTATTTTCCGGAGCCGGACCTGGTGCCGTTGCGGATATCGGAGGCGTGGCTGGCGGAGATCCGGGCGACGATGCCGGAATTGCCTGCGGTGAAGCGGCGGCGGTTTATCGAAGAGCACGGTTTGCGCGAGTATGACGCGGGGGTGCTGACTTCCACGCGCGCGATTGCCGAGTTTTACGAAGTGGTGACGGAGGTTTCGAAGGACGCAAAGATTGCCGCGAATTGGGTGATGGGCGATCTGGCCGGACTGCTGAAGGCGGCAGGGCGGGAGATGGAGGAGTCGCCGGTGAGTGCGCGGCATTTGGGTGAGTTGGTTGGGTTGATTGTGAAGGGCGAACTGACGGGCAAGCTGGCGAAGGACGTGCTGGGCAAGATGTTCGAATCGGGCGAGGCTCCGGGCGTGATTGTGGAGCGGGAAGGCCTGAGGACGATCAGTGATTCCGGGGCGATTGAAAAAATAGTCGATGAAGTGATTGCCGCGAATCCGAAGCAGGTGGAGCAGTATAAGGGCGGCAAAACGACGGTGATTGGGTTCCTGGTGGGGCAGGTGATGAAGCTGTCGCGCGGACAGGCAAACCCCGGGTCTGTGAATGAGTTGATGAAGGCGAAACTGGATTCTTAAGGAGATGCAGATGCTACAGGAAGGCGATAAGGCTCCGGGTTTTAAAGTACTGACGGATTCGGGCGAAGAGTGGGATTCGGCAGCGCACCAGAATGAGCGGATTGTGCTGTATTTTTACCCGCGCGCGGATACGCCGGGCTGCACGATTGAAAGCTGCGAGTTTCGGGATTCGGTGAAGAAGTTCACGGCGAAGGGTGTGACCGTGATTGGCGTGTCGCCGGATACGACGAAGG
>JBBQDH010000188.1:0-11544 GCA_038319515.1 Bryobacterales bacterium | reverse complement strand
CGCGGCAGTTGGATCGAGGGCGCGGAACTACACCAGCTCAGGGAAGGCGATGTGATGCACATCCCGGCAAAGACGGCTCACCAGGTGATGCTGGAAACAACGCAGACCATTGATTACCTGGCGATCAAAGTGGACGCGAAGTAGTTACTTCGCGAAGCGTTTGAAGAAGCTTTCGGGCAGCCACTGAGGGCGCGTCGGGTTGTCGGCGATGCGCTGCAGCAGGCCGAAGATGACGCGGTCGAAGCGTGCGGCGGATGCGGTATCGACGGGTTGCTTCAGATCGTCTCCGCCCTTGTGATAGATGGTCTTTACCCACTCCGTGCGCGTCTTTTCTTCCGGCGATCCGAACTCATAACCAAACTTGAAGGCCAGCGCGGGAATGCCCTGGCGAATGAAGCTGTACTGGTCGCTCCTGATGAAGCGGTTCTGTTCGGGCTCACGGTCGGTTTGTACATCGACCCCCTCGGCTTTGGCAGCGGCGCGGATCTGCTCTCCGAGAGTCGATTCGGCAAGCCCCTGAACTTCCAGTACTTTCAGATTGTAGAGGGGCAGGAACATGTCGAGGTTGATATCGGCAACAATTTGTTTGAAGGGGACGGTGGGGCGCGACGCGAAGTAGCGTGAACCGAGTTCTCCCTTCTCTTCGCCACACACGGTGACAAAGATGATGGAGCGCTTCGGTTTGTAGCCCGATTCTTTGAACAGCCGCGCGACTTCGAGGACGGAGGCAACTCCGGACGCATTATCCATGGCTCCGGGGCGGCCCGTGCCCAGGTGGTCGAGGTGGGAGGAGAACACTACGTACTCGTCTTTCAGCTTCGGGTCCGAACCTGGCAGGATGCCGACGACATTCGGGGCTTCCGCCGTGCCGGTGGTAACGCCGGTTTTCGCGATGAGCGAGGCGGCCAGAGGGAAGGTGGGCAGCGGCTTGTTTTCCGCCGCCAGTTTCATGATTTCTTCAAAGGTGTGGCCGCTGTTCACGAAGAACTTCTCGCCGCCGGCGCGGGCGATTGTGATGGCGACCTGCAGCCCCTGGTTTTCGCGAAGTTCGGGATCGGCGAGGATGAAGTTCGGTTGGGCAGCAGGTGGTCCGCCGGCGCGCCCGCCACGACCACCGCGCCCTCCTGCCGCGCCGGGGTCGGGCAGAGGCACACGGGGGTTGGCGATGGAGGCGAGGCCTATGGCCCCGGCGCGGTGTAATGCATCCCAACGCTCGACCGCAGAGGAGTAATGCGATTTCACATTGCCGGATGCCTGCACGGGCCCGGGCGCGTTCACGTAGACGGCGATTTTGCCTTTCACATCAAGACCGGCGAGGTCGTTGTAGTTTGCTTCCGGAATGACAAGGCCATAGCCGACGAAGACCAGGGGCGCAGTGACTGTGCCGGTTGATTCGCCACGGCTGGTGAGGATGGCATCCTTACCGAGTTCGAGAGGCTCCGTGGCGAAACCCTTGACGAGCGCGAGGCTGGACTCTTCGGTTCGGAGCGTGCGGGTTTCGAACTTCACAGGCTGTTCGTAGCCGCCCACGCCGCCCGGCTTCAGGCCCGACTTTTCGAACTGCGTTGCAACGTAGTGAGCTGCCACGCGGTAGCCTTCGCTGCCTGTGTTGCGACCTTCGAGTTTGTCGTCCGCGAGGAACTGGATATGTGCCCACCATAGCCTGCCTTCTGCGGCGAAATCGGCGGCGGTTTCGGCAGCAAAGATGCTGGCGGCGGCGAGACAGAACAGAAGAGGCTTCATCTTGAGTTAGTTTAGACTGAAGACGCCGGATTGCTGACTCACCTCACCTTCGAACAGTTCGAACGGCTGCGCGGACAACGCATCGCCACGGTGCCGGCGCCGATAGCGACCAGGACGTTTGGTATGGAGTATCAGTTAATTCGCAGCCGAATCGCCCTGGAAGCGGCAGAGGAGCCCAGGACCAGTTGCAGCAGTTGCAGCCAGACCACCTCATAAATCGGGGCGGCGCAACCGCTGCTGAAAAACAGGAGTAAAACGACCAGGCTACTGAATGGTGCTGGCGCCCTCGACCCCGAAGGTCTCGGCAGTGACATTCCGGTTCACGTGTCGGTCGAGATTGATAACGTAGGTCTCCGGCGCATCGATGAGGACGGGGGAGTGGGTGGCGCAAATGATGCGGAAACCCCGCTGATCCACCAGTTCCATCATCATTTTCAAAATGCGGCGCTGGTTGGAAACGGAAAGAGCCATTTCAGGCTCGTCCAGCAGCAGGATGGTGCCGGGATCGAGCGCCGGAAAGTTCTGCTGGAACATGGCCAGCATCACCTGACCGTGGCTGGCAAGCTGCAGGAATTCGAGCATCTCCGGTTGGTCTTTGAAGAGATCCAGCTGCATGCGCGGATTGTGTTGTTCGGCATCAAACAGGAACGCCTTTGCGGGCTTCAGGCCGCGCCAGTCCAGGCTGTAAACATAGCCTGGAGCCTCCTCACCGCGGAGGGCGTACTGAATGGAGTGGAGCAGGGTTGATTTGCCGGAGCCGTTCTCACCGGAGAGCATGACGAGCGGGTGTGAAAGATCCACCAGCATGGGCATGTGGAAGTTGAGATTCATGAAAATCGGGTGGGCGAGGATCTTGAGCAGCATCCACGCCCAGAATATCAGCCGACGGAGACCAGACCCGACCGAAGCAGCAAAGCGTTGGGATCGGGATCGCGGCCCATGAAGCGACGGTAGAGTTCAGCGGGGTCTTCGCTGTCGCCTTTCGAAAGGATGTTTTCGCGGAATGAGCCGCCCACCTCGGCGCTGAAAATCCCCTCATCCCGAAAGCGGGTAAACGCGTCCGCATCCAGCACCTCCGCCCACTTGTACGAATAGTAGGCCGCGCCATAGCCAACCGGGCTGGAGAAGAGGTGAGTAAATGCAGCAATCATGGCGTAGTCTTCCGGCAGATCCGCCGGAACGAACGGCTGCAGAACATTGCGGGAGTACTGAATCACATCGCCGTCCAGAGCGGGATTGAACTCGCGATGGAGTTTCAGGTCAACAAGGCCGAAGCCCAGTTGGCGCATCTGGACGTTGGCTCCGCGGTAGGTCCGGGCGCGCCGCATTTTGAGGAACAGTTCTTCGGGGATGGGAGCGCCGGTCTGGTAGTGCCGCGCAAACAGATCGAGCGCAGTTGGTTCCCAGCACCAGTTCTCCATGATTTGGCTGGGCAGTTCCACGAAGTCCCAGGCGACGGCAGTACCGGCGAGGCTCTTCACGGTAACGCGGCTCAGCACGTGGTGCAAAAGGTGACCGAATTCATGGAAAATGGTTTCCACTTCGCGATGGGTCAGGAGCGCCGGTTTGTCGCCGATGGGTGGGGTCAGGTTGCCACAGATGCAGCCCAGATGCGGTTCAAATTTGGCCGGGGTTTCGACACCTGTCAGAAAGGCGTCCATCCAGGCTCCGTCGCGTTTCGTTTCGCGCGGAAACCAGTCTGCGTAAAAAGCGCCCAGCAAAAGGCCGTCGCTGTCATTTACTTCGTAATACCGAACATCAGGGTGCCACAGAGGCACATCTTCAGACCGGCGCACCGTAATACCGTACAGGCGCTGCACGATTCCAAACATTCCCCCGACCACGTTTTCAGCCGGAAAGTAAGGGCGAAGCTCTTCCTCATCAAATTCGTAAAGGGCCTTGCGCTGCTTCTCGGCGTAGTAGCTAACGTCCCAGGGAGCGATCTTGTGGCCCGCAAAAGCCTCCAGCGCGGCATTCTCGTTTTCATAGAATGGCACGGTTTTGACCCGCAGCTGTTCGAGAAACTCCACGGCGTGCGCGCCGGAACCGGCCATGCGGTCGTGCAATACAAAATCCGCGAAGTCGGCGAAACCCAGCAGCCGTGCCTTTTCACGACGCAGTTCCAGGATGCGCGCCAGCAGGGGGCGGTTGTCACGTTCCGGCTCGGTTGCCCGGGTGGCAAATGCGCGATAGAGCTTTTCGCGGATCCCGGCATCGTCGAGATGTGTGACTGCCGGAATGTAGCTGGGGCTCTGGAGAGTGAAACGCCATCCGGTCTGGCCCTTGAGCCCGGCACTTTGCCTTGCGGCATCCCGCGCACTGGGTGGCAGGCCGGCCAGCTGAGATTCATCCGTAATTACGAGTTCGAAAGAATTGGTCGAGTCTAAAACATTTTCAGAGAACTTTGTTGTGATTTTCGACAACTCGACATCAATTTGAGCGAGATGCGCCTTGCCGGCTGCATCGAGTTCCGCGCCGTGGCGGCGGAACGAATCCAGAGTTTTGATCAGGAATCTCTTCCCGGGCCCGGTCAGGGATTTTGCCTCTGCCGTCTCCGCATATCTTTGCAGGCGTTTCCAGAGGCCCTCATTCAGAGGAATCTGCGAGTAGAAAGCCGTGACCCCGGGCTCAGCCGCATTCCACGCGGCGCGCAGCTCCGGGCTGGTGGCTACCCCTTCCAAATGTCGGACGACACCGACTGCGTAGTCGAGGTTTTCGGTCGCGGACTCGAGCGCCAGCATGGTATTTTCCCATGTTGCGGGGCTTGGGTTGTCAACAATTATGTCGATTCCTGACCCGGCCTGCCGGAGCAGGATGGCAAGGCCGGGCTCGACGTGAGCGGCCTGAATTTGGTGAAAGGGTACCCGCCAGGAGATTGAGAGGAGGGGGTTATCGGGCATATTTGCGTAGGGGGAGGCGCACAAAATTTACAGTCTTCAGTATCGCAACAACATTGCATTATTAAAAAAATAAAACTCGCCGCCCCACATCGGCAGGTCCGGTGACGATCTCACGGCGCTGTACTTGTGTTGATCTGATGCCTGTTTTACCCTACAATTAAGCTTTGGCATCGCCGATCATTTAAAGGACAGAGTACCCCGGCGGGACTCGGGAAATGAGCTCGGATTGCCAGGGAAGCAACCCGGCGGGAGGGTCGGGGTCAGTCACTAAACCGAAATACTATGGCCCACGAACGGAATCGGAAACGATCCTCACCAAAGGAATTCTCCCTGACCACCGGCAAAGAATCTGCACTTGTCCCGGCAGAGCAATGGATTCCGCCTGATGGAGAGGAGTTTCGCGCTCAGGGGGAGGGTTCCCTGCCGCCCTCGCACTATTACTGGCTGCTGCGTTCAAACATCTGGATTATCATCGCCGCTGTGGGCCTTGCGGTAGTTGCGACGCTGGCAATCACCCGGCGACTGACCCCGATCTACCAATCGACAGCAATCCTCTATGTAGACCGGGGAGCGCTCAAGAATATCGTCGGCAAAGACGCATCTGCCTCATCGCAGTCGATCGCAGGCGACGACGCGACGTTTATGAACTCTCAGATCAACCTGATCAGCAGCGACTCAGTGGTCAGGCCGGTAGCAGAAAAGTATCGACTGCTCGAGAAGGAAGGCCAAATCCTGCCGGGGAAAGACAGCGCCCTGCGGATCTCGAAGATACAGGCGGCGCCGATCGCTCTGAAAGGCCTGACTGTGTCACGCAGGGGCTCCACCTATCTGATCCAGATCAACTATCAATCGCCGGATCCAAACGTGGCTGCGGCCGTCGCGAACGGTGTTGCCAATTCCTATATTGAGCATATCTACGATATCCGGATCCGAAGTTCTGCAAGCATGTCCCGATTCATGATCCGCCAGCTGGACGAACTCAGGGCGAAGATGGAAGCGTCGAGCGCAAGGCTGGGAGTCATCCAGCAGGACCTGGTCGTTATCAATCCGCAGGAGAAGACGGATATCCTTTCGTCCCGGCTGCTGCAAATCAATACGGAATACACCAAAGCACAGACAGAGCGGGTGCGCGCCGAATCCAACTTCGAGTCACTATCCGCAGGATCCATTGAGGCCGCACTTTCCACTCCACAGGGAGATGAGGTACGGGCTCTCATCAAACGGCTGAACGAGGCGCGTCAACGTTTCGTCGAGGTGAAGACGCATTTTCTGCCAAAGCACCCGGAATACCTTAAGCAGGAGGCTGCGGTGACTGAACTGCAAACTCAGATTGACGCAACCGTTCAGTCATTGGCACGTCAGGCCGGCGCAAGCTTCCAGCGAGCCCAGAGGCAGGAGGCGCTGCTCCAGAAGGAAGTAGCCGATACAAAAGCCGAGTATGACCATCTGAATCTGCGCTCTTTCGAGTATCAAAAGGCGCTGCACGAGGCAGACGCTGATCGCGCACTTTACGAAGAGCTTGTGAAGCGAATCAACGAAGACCAGATTAACTCCGGCTTTCAAAATGACATGATTCGAATTGCAGACGCGGCGCGTCCGGCAGAAAAAGCAGTCTTCCCACATGTCCTGACAAATTTGCTGCTGGCATTCTTTGTATCGACCTTCTTAATGGCCGCATTGGTCATTCTGGTGGATCGCCTGGACACGACACTAAAAGATCCGGATCAGGTGGCACGCACTTTGGGCGCCCGCGTCGTTGGGGCCATCCCGCTGGTGGATAAGGGCAGAGCGTTTGGAGGCATGTCGTTCACAGCACGACGCACGGCCGCTATTACAGCGGGCACTGATCGCAGCGACATGCTGAACACCGAAGACACCAGGGTCACCGGCTTCAACGAGGCAATCCGAACAGCGAGAAACTCCATTTTATTGTCCGACTTCGACCGCAGGATGCGCACAGTTCTGCTGACCAGCGCAGCTCCGTCGGAGGGCAAGTCGACGATCGCCGCCCATCTTGCTCTGTCACATGCTGATCAGAAATACAAGACGCTCCTGATCGACGGCGACATGCGACGCCCGAGCATACACCGTCTGTTCGGAATATCCAACTCGAACGGCCTCTCCCGCGTGTTGGACAAGAACACCAGTTGGAAGGACGCGCTGATCCGTCCGCACGCCGATCTTGAGCTGTATGTTTTGCCGGCGGGACCTCCCTCGCGGAGAGCTGCCGACCTTGTCGGACAATCGCTGGTTGACTTACTGGACGAGGCCAGCAAGGAATTCGACCTTGTTCTGCTCGACGGCCCCCCGCTGCTCGGCTTTTCAGAGCCACTTCGAATGGCGGTCGCCACCGACGGCGTCATTGTCGTCGTAAAGGCGGGCCAGACTGATCGGTCGGCAGTTTCCGCGGTTCTCAACACACTGGGTCAATTGCGGGTCAACATCATCGGGGTGATCCTCAATGAGGTGCAGCGCAACATGAGCAAGAGCTACTACTACGTTGGAAACTACGGAAAGTATTACGCGCAGGGTGCGGCTGCCGGAGGAGATCACGACGAGGCGACATAGCCGACACAGCTTTTGTGCCGGCTTCGCCGCCCTTTCGACTTACATCCCGTCTTCAATCCGAAGCTCGTTGGCTACGGAGAAAGCAGACGAGACACCGTTGGCACGAATGCCCGCGATATCGTGGTCCATCTTGTTGGCCACCACGCCTTCCAACCGAATGTTGCCGTTTTTCACAATGATGTGGATGGCCGGGATCGCACGGAAACCATAGCGGGTAGAAAGAGCCGGGTCGCCGTAAATCGCCTTGTAAGCCGCGATCCGGATTCGGTCATCGAATGGAGAGAGCGGAAGCACCTCAATGTTGTTCACCACTTTCGTGACGCCTTCGAGTCGCTTCACTACGTTCTCAGCCGAAGATTTCAGGGTGGGGCGGGTAACGTCGCCAACCAGCGTAACCGTGCTGCCGTCTACAGTGAAACCAAGATCGTCAAACACCCCGAAGTACGGGAGCATCAGCAACTGATGCCGGACCTCACGGACTACCTTATTTTCATTTGCTGTGCCTGCGACCCAGGGATCCTGGTGCGGCGGAACCGATGTAGTTGCCTTGTCGCTTGCCAGAGCAAGTGAGGCTGCCGCGAAAAGTGTCAGGATTGATTTCTTCATTTTGATTCACCACCTGCATCCTCATAAGGCAAGTGGCATGCCAAAATTGATATCGGCCAAGGCATTGAAAACAATGACGAGCGGCTGGCGCCAATTCGAAATGTGGTGGTGAAGCTGGTGAATTTGAGCCAACTCTGAGCATTTAAACGACGCCGAGGCCGTTGCCGGTGATCGCGCCGGTGCGGACCAAGCCGCCGCGGATCGAAAAAACACCGGGAAAGCGGTTTTCCCAGCCGACGTTGGCCGATGGCACGTATTCGCGGGAATTCATCTCAATCCCGGAAACGCCCGGAATCCGCGCGGCCAGTTCCACCGAATGGACCAGGGCGGCGCCAGGGCAGGTTAGATCCTGCGCACACAGGAACATCTTCCGCTTCTGCGCCAGAGCCGCCAGAAGGAGTTCCTGGCTGTGACACTTGCAGACCTTCAGAGCAATGCCCGAATACCCAACCTTGAGGGCCAGCAGCAGCATGTCGGCACCTGTCAGAGACTCATCAATCACGACGGGCCGCAGTTTGGCGGCTTCGTGCATGTCGTTTTCAGGGATGTCGCGAAGATCGCGGGCAGTCGGCTGTTCGACATACAGGATGTGGTCGAAAGCAGTGGCGTTCTGCTGCTTCAGATCGCGCAGGAAGCCCATCAGGTAGTCGATGTTCGGGCACTGTTCATTGAAATCGAGCGAGTAGTGCAGTTGGCCTGTGACGGCGGGCGCGGCGGCTTTGTCGATCCGCAGCACGCGTTGCAGATCGTTGTCGCGGTCGCCACCGTTGAGCTTGATCTTGATGTGTGTGACGCCGTCATGGCGGATCCAGGCGGCCAGGTCCTGGGGGAGTCCGTCGTTCAGTTTGTTCCTGATGTCTGCGGGAAAGATGGGATCTGAGGCCCCTACGGAATGAAACATCGGGAGGCTGAGTTTCGGCTTTGGGAGGACATAACGATTGAGAGTCTCACCCTGAAAATCCGAACCCAAAAAGCGGGAAAGATCGCCGGCCAGATACTCCGGCCCCAATAGATCGAATGAGTTACGACCGTGCAGTTTGCCGTAAGCGTCGTGGATAGCAGCGTCGAACGGGCTGGCCGTCACAAGGACACAGAGCTTCGGCATGTCGTCAGGCGCGTTCGCGACGAACTGAGGCAGGAGGGCAGTGTTGATGTCGACGGGGTGGCCGGGCTCCTGGTAGGCCAGCGTCAGCTTCGTGATGCGTGAGGCCATCGCCTTCATCGATTCCAGCGTTTGCGAGTAGGAGAGCGTCTTCGATGGCCAGGCCCACATATTACCCATCGGCATGGAACCGAAGCCGTGCGCAACCTTGCCGGCTGCGTTTCGAACGGTGCAGCGGACATTGAGCAGGGTGACGCGATCCACTTCACGACCGCCAAACATATAGGGGGTACGGTAAGTGAACTCCTCGTAGGAAGGTTCGATTTCGGTGATGCGGATGTCGTTGGATTTCGTTCGCCCTATGAGCAGGGGCGCGCCGGCGAGCATCAGGCCGGCAGTGCGGCGAGTCATGCGGACAGAACTTCCGAGAGGGGCATTTCGATGCCTTCGGCGCGCAGGATGCAGTCGGTTGCGTCGTCCAGGTGGCCCGGAGTGGCGATCCAGCCTTCGCGTGTGGCAGGATCGATAATCCAGCAAACGGGTACTCCCATGGCGAAGTAGTCTTTCACGCGGACCATTGTTCGGGTCATGGTGTCTTCGGGCGAGAGGATTTCGATGCAGAGAACCGGTGCGATCAGGACAACTTCGTCGTCGGGAGAGTCCTCCGCGAGAATGCAGATATCCGGGATGCGAAACCGGGTTGCGGAGACTTTGACCCGCTGTTCAGGGAACAGTCTGTCCCGAAGTTCGGGGTATCGCAAACCCAGATAGAACATAATCTCCCGCTGTAATCGGCTGTGTTTGCGTCCGCCCAAAATGCGCTCCAGAACCTCACCATCGACATAGTCGCAATCCGGGCGATAGCTCGTGTTCAGGTATTCTTCGACTGAGACCAGGGCGGCAACCGGCATAACCAATATTGTACGTCCGGAGCTATTTACCGGATCGCCACCGACGGGCGGCAGCATCGATGCAGGAGCCAAACGCCTGACCGGGCGGGGCGATTTCAAAGCAGATGATCAAGCGGTCAGGGCCTGATTCGGTGAGTTCAGCCGGTAGCGAACTGCGTCTTTTGAGCCATCACTGAACAGGATTATGACGATTGGAGCGGCAGAAACCAAGCCTGCCGGAACCTTCACCGAGCCAGTCGCCGATCAGAATCTTCGCAGGACCTAATCTTCGGCCACCAAAATCGGTGCGATCAGGAATTAGGGCATGGAGCCAGCGCTACTCAACGGGCTTCCTCAGCAAAGCCCACACCACAGTGCCGACCATCACTGAAAGTGCCCCGAAGAACACAAAATCGAGCAGTGGGTGCCCGGGCACAAAGCGGTACTGACGAAGAAGCAGCCCCGCGGAGACCAGTACAAATGGCGTTCCGGGGGCTGCTTTCAGATTCTTTTGGATGCGCGTGAGCACATCCCCATACTACCGCTGGTTGGCTTTGAGAATCTTCTTGCGGAGGCGAATGGAAAGCGGGGTCACTTCAACCATTTCATCTTCCCGCACGAATTCGATCGCCTGCTCCAGATTCATCAGTCTTGGCGGCACCAGACGCATCGCTTCGTCAGCCGAAGACGAACGCATGTTGGTGAGCTTCTTTTCCTTAACGATGTTCACATCAAGGTCATTCGTGCGGGCGTTCTCGCCGACGATCATGCCTTCGTACACTTCCACGCCGGGGTGGATGAAGATTTCGCCGCGCTCCTGCAGGTTCCAGATGGCGTTGCCGGTCGACTTACCGGCGCGGTCGGAAATCAGCGAACCGGTCGGGCGCATCGGGATCTCGCCCTGCCATTCGATGTAGCCATCGAAGAGGGAGTTCATAATGCCGGTGCCGCGGGTATCGGTGAGGATTTCGCCGCGCAAGCCAATGAGACCGCGCGAGGGAATCTGGAACTCCAGGCGCACGCGCCCGGATCCATTGTTGACCATTTTGCTCATCTTGCCCTTGCGGCTGCCGAGCTTTTCGATCACGACGCCGATGTACTGTTCGGGGCAATCGATGACCAGCAGTTCGAGGGGTTCCATCCGCTGGTGGTCAATGGTTTTGGTGAGAATTTCCGGCTTGCCGACGGAAAGCTCAAAGCCTTCGCGGCGCATCATTTCGATCAGGATCGCAAGTTGCAGTTCGCCACGGCCCATGACGCGGAAGGTATCCGGCGTGATGGCTTCCACTTTAATGGAGACGTTGGTGAGAAGCTCCCGGTCCAGGCGATCACGAATGTTGCGGGACGTAACCAGCGAACCTTCGCGGCCGGCGAACGGCGAACTGTTAACCGAGAACACCATCCCGATGGTCGGTTCATCGATCTGGATCCGCTGCATGGGCATCGGCGTCGACGCGCTGGTGATTGTCTCGCCGATGGTGATGCCGTCGATACCGGCGACCGCAATAATGTCACCCGGGCCGGCGATGGTCTCATCAACGCGCTTCAGGCCTTCAAACGAAAACAGCTTGGTGATGCGGGTTTTCTGAACACTGCCGTCCAAATGGCAGACGGCCACTTCGTCGCCGTGGCGCAAGGTGCCCTGGAAAACGCGCCCGATAGCGAGGCGACCGAGGTATTCGCTGTAATCGAGGTTGGCAACCAGGGACTGAAGCACCGCATCCGGATCGCCCTG
>JBBQDH010000187.1:0-11695 GCA_038319515.1 Bryobacterales bacterium | reverse complement strand
CATCCTGGCACTCGAGAACGTTTGCGGGATGACGCGCGATTTCGCCTGTATCGAGAGCTTCGTCAGCGATCCGGACCTGGCCGCCCTGCCGGTGATGGAGTATTACGAGACCACCGAACTGCGCGGTCAACTCGACAACTGGGTCGGCCCGAATATAGCCTGTCTGACGGCGTTCTGCCGCACTGCCGGATTTGCGCGCGTGGATTTTGAAAGCACGCTGGGCGAGCGGGCGCATGTAACGGGCTACCGCCACTGGCTGCCGGAACAACTGGCCGCGCCTTCGCCGGAGATCGTTTGCATCGACAACGCGAACACCCACGACCATTGTTTTTCCAGCATGGCCGACGATTACGTCACTTTCTATTTCGCCCCGTTTGAAGGCGAGCTCTATCCGCAGATCGGGCCGTTTGCCACGAAACCCATCCATGTCACGCCCACCCAGGCCACGGTGAAACTGCCCCCCGGCCTGACGCGCGGCTGGTATGAAGCCCGGTTGAACGAAGGCATACCCGTGCGGATCGGTGTCGACAACCCCGAACCCGCCCAGAGCACCCGCAGTGAGGTACTGCGCATGACCCGCGTGGCGGACGGCAAGACTTTCGAAGATCTGCGAATTCGCGTGGGCCAAAACAGCTGCGTTTCTGTCTGGGCCCCGGGTGCCGCTAAAGGCGCCTGCCTTCGTCTCAACGGGACCGACCTGCCGGCCATCTGGCACGACGCCGCAAGCGGCCAGATCAACGCCCTGTTACCGAGCGGCCTGGAACCCGGCACAGCAGAAATCAGCGTTTTCAGCAACGGCACGGAAAGCGACCCGGTCGCTGTCGAATTACATCGTTAAACAAATACCAAAATGCCAGTTTTATTAACCTGCGATTCCTTAGAGAAATCGTTCGGCGCGCGCACCGTCTTCACAGGCATCGCGCTGAGCCTGCATGACGAAGACCGCATGGGCATCATTGGCCCGAATGGTGCCGGGAAATCCACGTTCCTGCAGATTCTGGGCGGCCTCATGTCGCCTGACGACGGGATTGTTTCCGTGCGCAAAGGCGTGCGGCTTTCCATGGTGGTGCAGGACCCGGTGTTCGATAAACAGTCGACCATCCGTGAAGTCATCACCGCTGCGGCCCCGGACACCGAAGACCGGGACATCGAAGTCTCGAAGATCATCAGCCGGGTGGCTTTTCCCGATCCCGAAGCGCCCTCCGGAACGCTCTCCGGCGGCTGGAAAAAGCGCCTTGCGATTGCCGAGGCCCTGGCGACGAAACCCGATATTCTACTCCTCGACGAACCGACCAATCACCTGGACGTGGAAGGCATTCTGTGGCTGGAAAAGCTGCTGAACTCCTCGGCGTTCGCGTCCGTCTTCGTGACGCATGACCGCTACTTCCTGGAGAACGTGGCCACGCGCGTGGCGGAGATCAATCGCTCGTATCCGTTGGGGCTCTTCACGGCTTCGGGCAACTACAGCCGGTTCCTCGAAAAGCGGCGCGAATTCCTGAAGGCCCAGCAGCGCGAGCAGGATGCGCTGGCCAATCTGGTGGACCGCGAAATCGAGTGGCTGCGGCGCGGAGCCAAGGCGCGCACCTCGAAATCGAAGGCGCGTATCGCTGATGCCTTTGAACTGCAGGACAAGCTGTCCGATGTTTCAGAGCGCAATCAAAAGGGCACGGCATTGGTGGATTTCACCGCGACAGGGCGCCAAACAAAACGCCTGATCCATTGCGAACATGTGTCAAAGAGCATGGGCGGCAAGCTGCTTTTCGACAAAGTGACCTTCACCCTGGGGCCGGGGACGCGGCTGGGAGTGCTGGGATCGAATGGTTCCGGCAAGACTACGCTGCTGCGGATTCTGGCCGGTGAAATCAAAAACGATGGCGGCGAAGTGAGCCGTGCCGAAGGGCTGCGCATCGCCTACTTCGAGCAGAACCGCGATAACATCGACCCCGAGACACCCTTGCGGCGCGCGCTGGCGCCCGAAGGTGACACCATTATCTTCCGCGACCGCACCACCCACGTGGCGGGCTGGGCGGCCCGGTTCCTGTTCCGCGCCGACCAACTGGATCTGCCCATTTCACGGCTCTCCGGCGGCGAGCGGGCACGTGTTCACATCGCGCGTCTCATGCTGCAGCCGGCGGATATTCTGCTGCTTGATGAGCCGACCAACGACCTCGATATCCCCACGCTTGAAGTGCTGGAGTCGAATCTTTTAGACTTCCCCGGCTGCATTGTGCTGGTGACGCATGACCGCTATTTGCTGGATCGCCTGTCGTCGCTTTTGCTCTCAATGAATGCCGAGGGCAAAGTGGAATTCTTCGCGGAATTATCGCAGTGGGAGCAGGCGAATTCGCAGAAGAAGACCACCCCCAAAGCGGACACGCGCAAGGATGTCGGGCCCGCAACTCCGGCAAAGAAGAAGCTCTCCTGGAAGGAGGCCCGCGAGTACGAAGAGATGGAAGGTCTGGTGGAGAAAGCGGAAGAACTTCTGGATCAGAAGCGCACTCAGCTGGAACTGCCTGGCGTGACGTCAGACCCCGTGCGTCTGGTAGCGGCGGTGACGGAGATGGATGCGGCGCAGGAGGCTGTGGACACACTCTATGCCCGTTGGGCGGAGCTCGAAGCAAAGCAGAGCGCGTAAGCAGGACAAGGGCTGGGAAGCGGAAACAGCCCGGGAATACTCAGCCGCCGGGAGGGAGCGGATGATCACGTGGTGGTCTGCGGGCGGGGTAGTGTCACGCGGTCGGTGTAAGCGGCTTTTTTCGGTACTGCTGCTTTTGCGCCTTCGTATGCTGATTGCAGTCAGGAGAAGGTCAGGGCAATGCGGGCTGTTCGCCAGTCCTGGGTAAGCGACAAGTCCCGGCGTGGCATCGGTGAGGATCCTCCATTTAAGGGCGCTCCGGTTCCGCTTTGCCCGACCGCGGAAGCGACGGGTTCAGGCGAGAGGGTTGCGCCACTTCAGACCGGTGAACCTGGCGAAGTCTCTGTCGGATGAACACAGTTCCGCTCCATGCTCGATTGCCAGGGCTGCCAGATGCGCGTCGGATGTTAAATTTCCAGCAGTACCCAGGGGCAGGAGCAATCCCCGGAGAACCGGGAGATGCCGGGGGCCTGGATGCACAATGATCGCGGACGTCTGATTCAGCCACGAACCGACAAGGTCAAATGCGGTATCCATTGGCAGTGGCTGCCGGAATAAACCCGTCCGGGTAGTCAGCCGGACGAACGCAAGGAGGACGTTCCACGGAAACCCGACGGTTTCCGGTCCCGATAAGACCGATTCCAGCCAGAGCTTCGCTTTGCGGTGTAACGGAGCGTCCTCATTGACGGCGTATATAAGAAGGTTCGCGTCAAGCAGGATCATTTGCGCAACGCGAGCTTTCGGTTCAGTTCCTCGTCCTCAATCGAATCGGCAAGAGCCAGCGCTTTGTCCCAGCGGAAATCCTGTCCCTCTCCCATCCGAAACGCCTTTTGAAGGAACTTCCGGGCGCGCTGAGGCTCTTCGCCGCGAAGCCCCACACGCGCGGCGTTGTTAAGCGCCTCTTTGAAGGAGATTGAGCGCTCCCGCATAACATCCCTGATTGACCGTTCAACGTCAGGATCCAGAGTGACTGTGGTCCTCATGTCGGCATCATAGCATCATTTCCATTGCTGTCATGATGCAGAGGAATCAGCCGCTCGTTTCCAGCACCGATGGAACTTTTTAGTTATAGTCACGGCGATTCGGATTCTATTTTTGGCCTGTTTTCAATCACTTACGGCACTGCGCCGGAAGGGCCGTCGCCTGGGCAGGTTAATTCGTAGTCATGAACAATGCCGCCCACACCCGAATAGCCTCTCTACAACCCTCAACGCCCTCTTCCGGGGCGCACAAGCCGCAGAGGACGGATCCGACCGGCAAGGGAACCCTCGGCGCGGCTGGACGGTAAGCATGTTGGTCAAAAACGCGGCGGCTAAGAAAAGTATTTTTTTCGCGAACGAACCTGAGAAGTTGTTGAAAGACAAAGACAAACGCGGCCTCAGGACCCCCGCTAAACCCCCTCGGAAACCCGGCAAAACCCAACAAAACACCCGGATTGCACCCTGAAAACCCGACCCACCCAATCCGTCTATAAATATTTCTAATCATCACGCCCACTTGTATTTCAAAAACTTTCGTTTTACACTGGAGCTTCAGGCAATGTCCTCCACCTTCTCAGGCCGAATTATTATTACCAACCCCGTAGCAGGGGTTGTAGTAGTAGTAACCATCCCCGTCTGAGGCTTTCAGGGCATCCGGTTTACAAAACCGAACAAGATCCGAAAGGCCATCAGCGGGGTGCACAACCCCACCGGTGGCCTTTTTCACGTTTACTCAAAACAGCAACGCACAGCAACGAAACAGGAGTCGAATCGAAACCATGAAAGCCCCAGAAACAGGTAGCGCCACTCACAACGCCACAAGCAGCGCCACTCAAAACGCCGCCCCCGCCAAACGTCAGGAGACCGGCAAGCTCATGTCCGGCGCGGAAATGCTCCTCGAATGCCTCGCCCGCGAAGGCGTCGACGTATTCTTCGGCTATCCCGGCGGCGTCACCATCCCCTTCTACGACGCCCTGTACGACCACCACATCAAGCACATCCTCGTTCGCCACGAAGAGAATGCCTGCTTCGCCGCTGAAGGCTACGCCCGCGCCACCGGCAAAGTCGGCGTCTGCTGCGCCACCTCCGGCCCCGGTGCCACCAACCTGGTCACCGGCCTGGTCGACGCCATGATGGATTCCATCCCGCTCGTCGCCATCACCGGCCAGGTTCATTCCAAGCTCATCGGTAGTGACGCCTTCCAGGAAGCCGATACCTTCGGCATCACGCGCCCGGCAACGAAGCACAACTTCATGGTGAAGACGCTCGCGGAACTCCCGCAGATCGTCCACGAAGCTTTCTATATCGCCGCCAGCGGTCGCCCCGGCCCCGTGCTGGTCGATATCCCGAAAGACGTGTTCCAGGCCCGCGGCCACTACAATCCGCCAGACACCATCCACCTGCCCGGGTATAAGGTCTTCACCGAAGGCCACACCGGCCAGATCCGCCGCGCGGCTCAGCTCATTTGGGAAGCCGAGCGCCCCATGGTCTACGCCGGCGGCGGTATCGTGCTCGCCAACGCCTCCGCGGAACTCACCGAATTTGTCGAACTGGCTGACTCCCCCGCCGTCACTACCCTCATGGGTATTGGCTCGCTGGCCGGCAACCACCCGAACTACATCAGCATGCCCGGCATGCACGGCAGCTACGCCGCCAACATGGCCCTGACCGAATGCGATCTCCTCATCGCCCTCGGCACCCGTTTCGATGACCGTGTCACCGGCTCGCTCCACACCTTTGCCCGTCACGCCCGGGTCATCCACGTCGATATCGATCCTGCCGAAGTCGGCAAGAACCGCAACCCCGATATCCCCATCGTCGGCGACGTCAAGCGCGTCCTGCAGAAACTCAACAAGGTTGTGCAGGAACTCGCCCCGGAGTTCGCTCCGAAACACGCCGCCGCCCGCGCCAACTGGCATGCGAAAGTCAACGGCTGGAAGGCCGAGCGTCCGTATGACCGCCCCCGCGCCGAAAACGAAATCAAACCACAGCACCTCATGGATGAGATTGATCGCCTGTCCAACGGCAAGGCAATCGTCTGTTCAGATGTCGGCCAGCACCAGATGTGGGCCGCCCAGCTCATCCGTTTTGACGAACCCCGCCTCTGGATCAATTCCGGCGGCCTTGGAGCCATGGGCTTCGGTGTCCCCTCAGCCATGGGCGCGCAGCTTGCCCGCCCCGACAAGCTCGTCTTCGCCATCTGCGGCGATGGCGGCTTCCAGATGTCCATTCCGGAACTCGCCACCATCGCCACCCACGCCCTGCCGGTGAAAATCATCTGCATGAATAACGGCGTGCTCGGCATGGTCCGCCAGTGGCAGACCCTGTTCTACAACAACCGCCTCAGCGCTGTGGATTTGCAATGCTTTCCGGACGCCGAAAAGCTCGCTTCCGCCTACGGCTTTGCGGGTCGTACCATCGACAAGCCCTGGCAGCTGACCGAGGCCTTGCAGACGGCCATCAAACACCCTGGCCCGTACCTGCTCAACGTCATGGTCACCCCCGACGAGAACGTCTACCCGATGGTTCCCGCCGGCGGCGCAATCTACGAAATGGTCTTCGCTCCCGAAGCACCAGTGGCCGCCTAGTACAAGGAAACTGAAAATGCTCCAGACCATCACAATTCTTCTCGAGAACAAGCCCGGCGCGCTCCTCCGTGTCACCGGCGTCCTCGCGGCCCGCGGCTACAACATCGAGACCCTCACGGTCGCGAAAACCCTCGACCCCGAGCTCTCCCGCATGACCATCGCCGTCGACGTCGAAGACCGCCTCCGCGGTCAGGTCGTCAAGCAGATGAACAAGCTCATCAACGTCCTCCAGGCAACCGACCTCACGGACGCGCCCGCCGTCATCCGCGAAATGGTTCTGCTCCGCGTTCGCTGCACCCAGGAATCGCGCCAGGCCGTTCTCAAAGAGGCCGAGATCTTCCACACTCGCGTGATCGATTCCTCCACCGAAGGCTTCGCCATTGAAGCCACCGGCGATCCGGAAAAGCTCGATGAGTTCATCGACGTCATGCGAAGCTACGGTGACATTGAAGTGGTCCGCTCCGGCGGAGTCGCCATGTCTCTCGAAACCAGGAAACTTCGGCTGCAGCCACCGGTTCCGGCCGCCATTCCACAAGCCGGCTAAGCCGACAGGCGTCCAGGCGGTTCCGCCTTTCGGCGCGACCACAAGGTCGCGAGGCCTGCCCAGCATTCCACCAAAACTAAGGATATTCAATGATCAAACGCTATAACGAAAAGGACGGAAACGTCGCCCCGCTGAAGGGGAAAAAGATCGCCGTCATCGGCTACGGTTCGCAGGGCCACGCGCACGCACTCAACCTGCGGGATTCCGGTCTCGACGTCATCGTCGGCCTGCCCGCAGGCAGCAAGAGCCGCGCCAAGGCGCAGGCCGCCGGCCTCACGGTCCTCGAAACGGCTGATGCCGCCCGGATTGCCGACGTCATGATGATCCTGGTTCCGGATCACATCCAGGGCCCCCTCTATGAGAGCGACATTGCGCCGCACCTCACCCCCGGCAAGACCCTCATGTTCGCCCACGGCTTCAGCATCCACTTCGGCGCCATCAAGGCTCCCGAAGGTGTTGACGTGTCCATGGTCGCGCCCAAGGCTCCCGGCCATCGTGTCCGCGAAGTCTTCACGGAAGGTTCCGGCGTCCCGGCCCTGGTTGCCGTTGCGCAGGATGCCAGCGGTCACGCGCTCGAAAACGCCCTGGCCTATGCCACCGGCCTCGGCTCCATGCGGGCAGGCGTCCTCGAAACCACCTTCCGCGAAGAGACCGAAAGCGACCTCTTCGGCGAACAGGCTGTTCTCTGTGGCGGCACCGCCGAACTGATCCGTGCAGGCTTCCAGACCCTGGTCGATGCCGGTTACGCTCCGGAGATCGCCTACTTTGAATGTCTGCACGAACTCAAGCTGATCGTCGACCTCATCTATGAGGGCGGCCTCAACTACATGCGCTTCTCGGTTTCCGATACCGCGGAATACGGCGATTACGTCAGCGGCCCCCGCATCGTGAACGACGCAACGCGCGCCGAAATGAAAAAAATCCTCTCCGAAATTCAGTCCGGCGAATTCGCCCGCAACTGGATCGCGGAGAACAAGGCTGGTCGTCACAAGTTCCTGCACATGCGGGAATCGCAGCACGGTCAGCTCATCGAAACGGTCGGAGCCGAACTCCGTGCCATGATGCCCTTCCTCAAGAAGAAGAAGGAAGAAGGCATCCCGCAGGAAGCCGCCGTGACCGCATAAGAGACAACTGCTTAACACGGAAAACCATGCGCATTCATACGTTCGATACAACTCTCCGCGACGGCACGCAGGGCGAAGCTGTCTCATTCTCGGTGGAGGACAAAATCCTCATTAGCCAGAAACTGGACGAGCTCGGTATTGACTACATTGAAGGCGGATGGCCCGGTTCGAATCCAAAAGACAAGGAATTCTTCGCCCGTGCGCGTGACTTGAAGCTCAGGCACGCAAAGCTCACGGCCTTCGGGTCCACGCGCATGGCGAAGAACCCTGTCGAAGAAGACCGCAATGTCCGTGAATTGGTCGACGCCGGGACCCCGGTCGTCGCCATCTTCGGCAAGACCTGGGATCTGCATGTGCACACCGCGCTCGGCATTTCTCTGGAAGAAAACCTGCTCCTGATTTCCGAAACTGTTGCATACCTGAAGCAGCACGGCAAAGAAGTGATCTACGATGCCGAGCACTTCTTCGATGGCTACATCCACAACCGTGAATACGCCCTCCAGACACTCGAAGCCGCCAAAAACGCCGGCGCGGATGTGCTCTGTCTTTGCGACACCAACGGCGGAACACTGACTGAATTCCTGACTGAAATCGTCGCCGATGTGCGCTCGAAATTCGAAGGCGAAATCGGCATCCACGTCCACAACGATTCCGATGTCGCAGTGGCCAATACCCTCGCTGCCGTCAGGCAGGGTGCAACCCACGTACAGGGCTGCATCAACGGCTACGGCGAACGCTGTGGAAACGCCAACCTGGCCAGCGTCATCGCGAATCTGGAACTCAAGCTCGGCTACGAGACCATCGGCCCGGATAAGCTGCAGGGCCTCACATCCGTCGCCCGTTTTATCTCCGAACTGGCCAACCTGCAGATCCCGCGCGGTCAGGCTTATGTCGGCCAAAGCGCCTTCGCACACAAAGGCGGCATCCACGTCAGCGCAGTCCTGAAAGACCCGAAGACCTACGAACACATCTCCCCGGAACTCGTCGGTAATCGCCAACGCGTCCTGGTCAGCGACCTTTCCGGTCGCAGCAACGTTGACTACATGCTGCGCCAGTATGAATCGCTCGCCGGTCGCCTTGATAACGATGCCCGTCGTGCACTCGTCGATCGCGTCAAGCAGGCCGAATATGATGGCTACGATCTGGAAGCCGCCGACGGAACTTTTGAACTCTTCATCCGTCAGGCCCTTTACCCCGGCGTTCAGTTCTTTGACGTGCAGGGCTATGAAGTGATGATCGTCGGAGGCCGAGCCAAATCGACGCGCGCCACTGCCACTGTCAGCATCGGAACCCGCAGCGGTGACAGCATCGAAACCGCCCACGGACACGGCCCCATGAATGCTCTCGACACCTGCCTGCGCAAGTGCCTCGCGGCGTTGCCTGGTATCAGTGAGGTTCATCTGACCGACTACAAGGTCCGTATCCTGGACTCAAAAAAAGGTACCGCCGCCAAGACGCGCGTGCTGGTGGAATGGTCCGATAACCAGCGCAGCTGGTCCACCGTCGGCGTCTCAGAAGACGTCATCGAAGCAAGCTGGGAAGCGCTTGTCAGTGCCCTGCAGCTCGAATTGATGCGCCTGCTCGAAACCGAATCCAGCACCGACAAAGTCGTTGCCGATTACTGCTGGACGGCATAAAAGGCGAATGCCGTGCAAACCAGCGTCTTCGATCTCTTCAAGGTCGGTGTCGGCCCCTCCAGTTCACATACGGTAGGGCCGATGCGCGCGGCTCTGGAGTTCGCTCAGAGCCTCGATCTCGCTCAGGTTACGTCGGTCAAAGCGGAGCTTTTCGGTTCCCTTGCCCTTACCGGCAAAGGCCACGCCACAGACTCCGCGATCCTGCTGGGCCTCTCCGGCGAGACCCCGGCCGGCGTCGACCCCGAACAGATCGCCCCAAAGCTCGCGGCCATCCGCGAATCGAAAACCATCAACCTGCTGGGGCGCCACACCATCCCGTTCGATGAGGAGACCGACCTTCGGTTCCACCGCGACCTGGTCCTCCCTGGTCATCCGAATGCCATGTGCTTCACCGCGCCGCCGTTCCCCGGACAGACGTACTATTCCATCGGCGGCGGCTTCATCCTGAAGGAAGGCCAAAGCGCCTCCGCACAACAGCGCCCGCCCGTGCCATACCCGTTCCGCAGCGGTGCAGAACTGCTGGCACATGGCGTCCCGGTCTGGCAGATCATGCTCGAAAACGAGAAGGCCTGGCACTCTGAAGCCGAGGTCCGGGAACACCTCGCGAACGTCTGGCAGGTGATGGAGCAATGCGTTCAGCGCGGCCTTCACACCGAAGGCATCCTGCCCGGTGGACGCAATGTTCGCCGCCGCGCCCCGCGCCTGCACCGCAAACTGATTGAACGCGGCGACGGCGACCCACTCGCCGTCATGGACTGGGTCAACGTCTTCGCCATGGCTGTGAACGAAGAGAATGCCGCCGGTGGCCGCGTCGTCACAGCACCCACCAATGGCGCGGCGGGCATCATCCCGGCCGTTGGCCACTACTACCTCCGCTGGCACCATGGAGCCAATGACGAAGGTATCTTCCGCTACCTGCTTACCTGTGGAGCCATCGGAGTCCTCTACAAAGAAAACGCCTCCATCTCGGGAGCCGAAGTGGGCTGTCAGGGCGAGGTCGGCGTCGCCTGTTCCATGGCTGCGGCAGGCCTTGTCGCGGCGCTCGAAGGCAGCAATGAAGAAGTGGAACACGCCGCCGAAATCGGCATGGAACACAACCTCGGCATGACCTGCGATCCCATCGGCGGCCTGGTGCAAATCCCCTGTATCGAGCGCAACGCCATCGGCGCGGTCAAGGCGATTAACGCATGCCGCATGTCCATGCAGGAAACCGGAGGCCACAAAGTGCAGCTCGATCAGGTAATCAAAACCATGTACCAGACAGGCCTGGATATGCAGAGCCATTACAAAGAGACTTCTCTCGCGGGGCTGGCCGTCAATGTCGTCGAGTGTTGAGAAGGCCAGCAAAAGGTCGTCCGGCACAGCAGTCATCGAAATCAACCCCGAGGCAACGCTCTTACCGCAACTAACGCGGAATCCGCATGCTCGACTGCCGCACCACCAGCCGCGGTTCCAGCAGCACCGTGCGCGGCTGCAAAGGGGTTTTCGACTCGATGATGCTGAGCGCAATCTTTGCCGCCCGTTCGCCGATCGCCACGCTGTTCTGGTCAATCGTCGTCAGCGGCACTCTCAGAAAGTCGGCATGCTTAATGTTGCCGCTGCCAATGAACGCCACGTCCTCAGGAATACGCTTACCGGCATCCAGCACCGCTTTCATGGCATTCACCGCGAACTGATCGTTGAAGCCGAAAACACCATCCGGGGCTTCCGGCAGCTTCATCAACTCCTTCATGGTGGCGTACGCCGCATCATCGGTCGCATCGCCCGTCTCGTCATGGGCTCGGATGTACTCAGGCCGAACCGCAATCCCGTGTTTCAGCAGCGCCTGCCGATACCCCTCCAGCCGTCCCAAAGCCGGGCTCAGGCTGGTGCCGTACATGAACGCGATGCGCTTGCACCCGCACTGAATCAGATGCTCGGTCGCCATCATGCCGACCGACTGATCGTCGACACCCACGAAGTTCGCTTCCAGATCCGCCAGATGCCGATCAATCAAAACGTAAGGAACATTCTGTTCTTCAATCCGTTGAAAGCTCTCGGTAGAGATCTGCGTGCTGGCCACAACCAGCGCATCCACGCGCCTGGCAAGCAATTGCTCAATTTCCTGCTGTTCGAGTTCCGGATCTTCTTCAGACGTCGACATCACCAGGCCGTAGCCCTTCTTTCGAAACACGTTCGTCAGTCCCT
>JBBQDH010000186.1:0-11788 GCA_038319515.1 Bryobacterales bacterium | reverse complement strand
CTCCCGAATCGGCCCGTTCCAAAGATCGGCACGGAAAATCTTCCGTCGCACACTTGCCGCGCGGCCAGCCAGAATTTTCAAAGCTTCCATCGCCTGTAGTGACCCGATCATGCTCGTGACCGGCCCCAGCACTCCGGCAGTCTCACAAGTCGGCTGCACACCCGAAGGCGGCTCGGGATAGACGCAACGAAAGCACGCCGAGTCATCCGGCAGAATCGGCATCGCAATGCCGTAACTCCCCACTGCCGCGCCGTAAATCCAGGGAATCCCCTCTCGTACGGAGTAGTCGTTGATCAGCAGGCGGGTCTCGAAGTTGTCGGTCCCGTCCAGAATCACACCCGCTCCACTCAGCAGTTCCGCCGCATCCGCCGGATTCAAATCCGCCACCAGAGCCTCTATCGCTACCCCGGAATTCGCCTCCAGTAAATGCCGTCGCGCGGCCTCCACTTTCGGCAAACTCTCGCGGGCATCCGTCTCCGAATACAGGATCTGGCGCTGCAGATTGCTCTCTTCCACATAGTCCCTGTCGATCAGCCGCAACCGGCCCACGCCCGCCCGGGCCAGCAGCGAGGCCTGCACAGTCCCCAGCGCGCCGCACCCCACAATCACCGCCGTCGACCGACTCAGTTGCGCCTGCCCATCCGGACCAAATGGTGCAAACCGAATCTGGCGGCTGAAACGTTCGTGATATGACAATTCCTTACCCGCCGCCATCTTAGCAGGCACGATAACCGTGCCGCCGGCAGACTAACGCTGTTAAAATAAAGTTCTTGCGGCTTCGCCATGCCACCGGCATCCTCGCCGTTTGTCTGCTGGGCATCGCGCTCCAAGCGCAGGATTCCCTTATCCAATTCGAAGGCGTTCCTGTCGTCAACGTCTCTTTTGATCCCCCGGCTCAACCGCTGGATCTGAGTGAGATCAATAGCTTTCTCACTGTGAAAAAGGGCGAGCCATACACTGCCGCCGCAGTCAGGGCTTCCATCGAAAAACTATTTGCAAGCGGCCGCTACAAGGATATCCAGGTGGATGCCACCGCTGCAACCGGCGGAGTCGCTGTCCGGTTCCTGACTACAAATAGCTGGTTCATTGGAAGTGTCACGGTGGAATCCAGCCTCTCAGAACCGCCCGGCATCGCGCAAATGAGCAGCGCTTCGAACCTGGATCTGGGCATGCCGTTCGACGAAGAGCAACTGGTTACCGCGGAGGAGAACATTCGCAAGCTGTTGATCGGCAACGGCTATTTCCAACCCCAAATTGCCCACCGTTTAGACTATGATCCGGCATGGCAGCAGGTACGAATCACCTTCTTCGTTGATGCAGGCAAGCGCAGTCGCTACCAGCTACCCGTTGTGACGGGTGACACCTCGGTCCTCTCCGCCGCCGAGATCGACAAGGCCACCAAATGGCGCCGGTTTCTGATTCCCGGCTACCACGGCGTGACGCAGAGCCGCTCCCGAACCGGCGTCGATAACGTTCGGTTGAAATATCAGAACGCCAACCGCCTTCGCGCCACGGTCACCCTGGAAGCACTCGATGCCGGACATCCCGCACCCAGGATCACAGTCAATCCCGGCCCTCTGGTTGAGATCACGTCATCGGGCGCAAAACTGAAACGCAACACGCTGAAGCAGCAGGTTCCGGTTTTCGAGGAACATACCGTCGACGAGGATCTGCTGAACGAAGGCGCCAACAACCTGCGTGACTACTTCCAGAGTCGCGGCTATTTTGACGCTGACGTGGAGTACGAACAGGCGACCGTGCGCGACGGCAGAACGGAAATCGATTTCATTATCACGCCCGGCAAGCAGCATCGCCTGGCCTTCATCGGCATCGAAGGCAACAAATTCTTCAATACAAAGACGATTCGCGAGCGGATGTACCTGATCCCGAAATCGTTCGAGTTTCGTCGGGGCCGCTACAGTGAAGCCTTCCGCCGCCGGGATGAGGAAACCATTGCCGATCTCTACCGGGCCAACGGCTTCCGCGACGTGAAGATAACTTCCACGACCGTCGATAACTACCAGGGTAAACAGGATGATTTCGGCGTTCTGTTCGACATTGCCGAAGGCCCGCAATACACAGTTGAAGTCCTGCGGATCGAAGGGGTTAAACAAATCGATCTCTCAAGGACAGTGGATTCTCTGAGTTCGCAATCCGGCCAGATTTTCAGTGAATTCAATATTGCTACCGACCGGGAGACCATCATCCGGCAGTACGGAGAAAACGGCTTCGCCAACGCGACCCTCGAATGGGATTCGAAAATTGACTCGGTGCGCCACAAGGCCGAAGTCACATTTACCGTGAACGAAGGCGAGCAGCAGTTTGTGCGCCAGGTGGTGATTACCGGCCTGTCCACTACCCGCCCCAGTCTGGTCTACAAGCTGCTGACGCTCAACCCTGGCGATCCCCTGGCTCCCACAGCCATGGCCGAGACGCAGCGGAAGCTTTACGATCTTGGCATCTTCGCCCAGGTTGACATGGCGGTTCAGAACCCCGCCGGCGAAGAGAAGCACAAGTACGTCCTCTACGATATGGAAGAAGCCCGCCGCTATTCCATCACGGGCGGGTTTGGCGCGGAATTTGCCCGTATCGGGGGCAGCAATGCGGTGACCGATCTTTCCGACCCAGGCGGTGCCTCCGGCTTCAGCCCGCGCATTTCGCTCGCCGTCACCCGCCTGAATCTCTTTGGTACAGGTCAGTCGCTCAGCTTCCGGAGTCGCCTCTCCACGCTGCAAAAGCGCGGTGCCATCAGCTATTTCGTGCCTCGTGTCTTCAGCCTGGAGAAGTTCGACGCGACGCTTTCCATCCTCTACGACGACACACACGACGTTCGCACTTTCCAATCCAAACGCGAAGAGGCGTCGGCACAGTTCGTCGAACGCATCTCGAAATCGGTGACGGCTTTCTACCGCTTTAACTACCGCAATGTCGGGGTATCGAATCTGCGGATCGACCCGCTGTTGTTGCCTCGTCTGGCCCAATCCGTCCGCGTGGGGATTTCCTCATTCAATCTGGTGCAGGACCGGCGTGACGACCCCATCGATCCGCACAAAGGTGTCTACAACACCCTTGATGTGGGCTGGGCAACGCGTTTCTTTGGCTCCCAAACCAGTTTCGTGCGCGTGCTGGCCCGCAACGCGACTTATTACCGGCTGGGCGAGAAGATCATCCTCGCGCGGCAAACGCAGATTGGCCTGCAACCTGCCTACCGGATTCCCGGCTCGGCAGATCCGTCCGATCCCATCCCGTTGCCCGAACGATTCTATGGTGGCGGCGGCAACACCCACCGCGGTTTTCCGGAGAACCAGGCGGGCCCTCGCGACACTCTGACCGGCTTCCCGCTGGGCGGATCTGCCCTCTTCTTCAACAGCACAGAGCTCCGTTTTCCTCTGCTTGGCGCAAACATCAACGGCGTGGTGTTTGAAGACGCCGGCAATCTTTTCTCCACTTTCCGGCAGATATCACTGCGATTTAATCAACGGGACCTCAAAGATTTCAACTACACGGTCCACGCGGCGGGCTTCGGTATTCGCTACAAGACTCCGGTGGGGCCGTTGCGTTTCGATCTTGCCTACAGCATCAATCCGCCGAAATATAATGGATTCTCGGGTAGCTATGTCCAGTTGGTACAATGCTCTGCGGCAAACAATTGTCAGGCTTCCAGGCAAGGGATCAGCCATTTTCAATTTCTGTTCTCGATAGGGCAGGCGTTCTGATGAACACGCCTTCTTTTCAGCCGCCGAAGCGGGCAAGGGACGGGGCCCCTGTGTGCCTGTGGCCGACATCAGCGGCTGGCGGTCCGTTATTGAGAGTTCTTGCCATTGCCGCAATCGCCGTGCTGGCCGCACAAGCCGCCATCGTCGACCGCATCGCCGTGACCGCCGGCAATCGCGTCATCACGGCAAGCGAAGTGGAACTCCGCCTCCGCCTGACCGCATTCCAGAATGGCGAGAAGCCACAGCTCACCAGGGCAGCCCGCAAACGAGCGGCGGAACGGCTCATCGATCAAAAACTGGTGGAACGGGAAATGGAAGTCGGGCGGTACCCCACGCTCTCTGGTGAGGATCGCAAACAGCCGATTCGCGACTTCAACGACCAGTTGCACCAGTCCGATTTCCCGGCTCTGGAACGTGCACTGAAACCTTACGGGCTCACTGTCCAGGAACTGGAGGACGACCTCGCGAGGCAGGCGGACCTGCTCACGTTCCTCGGTCTCCGGTTCCGCCCTGCCGTACAGATTTCGGAGTCTGACCTGCAGCAGCGAGCCGCGGAAAAGAAGTTGTCGCTCGCTGAGTTCCGCGCTCAGCTGGAACAGAACCTGGCCAATGAACACGCGGATGCCGATCTCGAAACCTGGCTGAGAGAACAGCGTAAGCGTATCCGAATTGAGTATCTCGATAAGGATCTGGCACCATGAAGATTCTGCTGCGCGCCAGCCTGGTCGTGGTTGTACTTCTGCTTCTGCTCACCGGAACGGCCGTCTGGATTGCGCAGAGCGACTGGCTGCGGGAGAGAGTCCGTTCTGAGATCATCACCGGGACGGCACGCGTAACCGGCGGTAAAGTGGAGCTGGGGGCTTTCCGTTTCGACTGGCATACGCTCACCGCGCAGGTAGACCGGTTCGTGATCCACGGCACCGAACCTGCCGACCAGTCGCCGTTGCTGCGGGTCGAGCGCGCGACCGTCGAACTTGAGATCATTTCCCTGTTCGCACGCAATTTCCGACTTCGAAAAATCGAAGCTATTCGCCCCGAGGCCCACCTGATTCTCGGCCCGGACGGCAAGACCAATATTCCCCAACCGAAAGTAAAGAAAGCCGGTAAGGGCGTGGCGGAAATAATTCTTGATCTCAAGATCGCCCGGTTTGATCTGAGCGGCGGCAGTTTTCTGTTGGAATCAGCAGGACAACCGCCCCGCATTCGGCCGTGGGAAGCGCACGGCGATAACCTGACCGCGCAGCTGGCTTATGAGGAAGCAGTCCGGCGCTACTCCGGCACCGTTTCGCTGGCAGCGTTGCAGGTGAAACCCCTGGTTCTTCAGGTCACCGCCAGCGCCTCCATGGAACAGGATCGAATCCTGATCACGCAGGCCACGGTGAAATCCGCCCAATCTGAAGTGACGCTGCGAAATACCCAGCTAAACCATTTTGCCGCCCCCGTCTGGACGGGCCAGTATCAGGCAAAGGTGGTGTTGAAGGAGTTCACGAAACTCGCGCGGGGAACGCTTTTGGCCGAAGGCTCCGCCCGGTATGTCTCTCTATCCGACTACCAGTCCACCGGCAAAGCAAGCAGCAGCGACTTCAGTTTCGACGTCTTTCATAACCTGCGCGTAGCGGCAGATTTCGACGCTGACCCGGTCAGGATCGCCGTGAAACGCGCCAGAGTGCTCACGATGGGCGGCGAAATCACCGGCGCAGGCGAACTGGTCGACTTTGAACGCTACAAAGCTTCTGGCCGCGCGGCACACTTCAACCTGGCACAGGTAGTCGCCCTGTACACGAAACAGAAGCTGCCGTACAATGCTTCCATCGCGGGACCCTTTGACGTGCAGGGAACGTTTGGCAGCATCCGGGGCTCGGCCAGCCTGACAATCTCTCCGGCAAAGCAGGGGCCTTCCGCCAGAGGTGAGATCGCGGTGAAATTTGACACTGCCACCCGCAAGGTCGACCTGGGCCATTCTTACGTGGACCTTCCGGCTTCCCATGTGGAAGCGACCGGCACGCTGGGCGAGAGCCTTACGGTGCAACTGAACTCCCGGGACGCGAAGGACCTCTTGCCCTTTCTGCCGGGTACAAAGCCGGATCTGCAGTATGGAGCGCTGACGTTTGCGGGCACGGTCGCAGGTCCGTTGGACCATCCCCTGATCGCAGGGTTGGTAACTGCGCAAAACGTGAAATACCAACAACAGATCCTCGATTCTGTGGCGGGGGACTTCACCGTGAATGAGAGTCGCCTGACCATCGGAAAAAGCGAAGCCATTTATGCAGGCGTACCCGCCAAAGTCAGTGGTTCCGTGGATCTCTCCCAATGGCAGATCTCAGAACATTCACCCCTGAATGCCCGTGTGGAACTGACGGGCGCGGAACTCAGCAGAGTCCTGCTGATGGCAGGACAAAAGGACGTCCCTGTAAGCGGAACCGTAAGTGGTTTCGCGCAGCTGACCGGCGTGGTCGGTGACCCCAAAATCGGGGCTGACGTGACGCTCAGCAAAGGCCTGATCTATGGCCAGCCATTCGACTCCGTAAGCGGGCGGGCGCAGGTGATCAGCAAGACCGCTGAATCGTTCACCGGCCTGTTCATTTCCGGATCAAAGCGCGTCAACATCAGTGTCCGGCTCGATCAGACAGGCACCCGATTTCCCGATGGCAATCTCGAATTCAATCTCACCAGCAACACCATGCCGCTGAACGAGATTAATCTGGTGCGCGAACGGCAGCCGGACATCAAAGGCTTCGGGAAGTTCCATGCGGACGGAGTGCTGAAGCTGGCGCACAACGGGAAGAACGAGCTGCAATTCGATATCGCCGGCCTGAACGCAGACGCTTCCGCCAACAGCCTGGAATTGACCGGACGCAATCTTGGCGACGCCCGTTTTATCGCCCAAACCAAGGGCAGCGTACTGACCGCCCGTTTCGATTCCAATGCAGCCAGTGCCCTGATTCACGGCGATGGCACGATGCAGCTGGGCGGCGATTACGCGGTGGAAGGCAAAATGAAATTCAGTGATCTGGGGCTAAACCCCCTGACCACTCTGATCATGAAAGCGGACAGCGCACCCAAGCTGAACTTCGACGGAACCGCGGAAGGCGAACTGAATTTTAAAGGCCCGGCCCGCAGGCCGGAGGAGATTATTGCTTCTCTGGACATTCCCAGGATTGAAGTGCATCCTCTGCCGGGAACAGACTTCGCCCGGACACTGCCCAATTTCGTCGTCACCAACAACGGCCCCATCCGCATCTCCATCAACAAGCAACTGGTCCGCGTCGAGAGTGCCCGGCTCAAAGCCCCGGACACAGACCTGTCGCTCACAGGCACCATCGATCTGGTGCAGAACGAACTGGCGCAACGAAAGGCGCTCAACCTGCGGGCGCAGGGCAACATGAACCTCGCCCTGGTTCGCTCCCTCAGCCCGGATATCACCTCCTCAGGCGCGTTATCGATCGACGGGACAATCCGCGGCAGCTGGGCCAACCCGGAGGTAACCGGACGCGCGGTGATGCGCGGCGGAGATTTCCACTATGCTGATTTTTCGAATGGTCTGTCGAGCGCCACCGGTGAGATTGTGTTTACCGGCAATCGCGCCACCATTCAATCGCTCAGTGCGGAATCGGGTGGCGGCCGGGTGGATGTGACCGGTTTTGCGGCGCTCAGCAATAGCCTGCTGGCGTTTCGTCTCCAGGCGACAGCGCGCGGCGTGCGGGTCCGTTACCCGGAAGGCGTTAGCTCCATCTCCGACGCTGACTTGACGCTCGCAGGCACATCCCAGCGCAGTGAAGTCTCCGGCCTGGTGACGGTGCGGCGCGTGGCAATCAATCCGAAATCGGACGCGGCCAGCATCCTTGCAGCCTCCGCTCAACCACTGAAAACGGCTTCCGCGAAGAACACCTTTGCGTCGAACATGAATCTGGACGTACAGATCACCACGGCTTCGGATGTGGCGCTGCAGACCAGCGTGACGCAGAGCCTGCAGGCAGATGCGAACCTGCGCCTGCGCGGTACGC
Organism: Bryobacterales bacterium; assembly: GCA_038319515.1. Classification (GTDB taxonomy): domain Bacteria; phylum Acidobacteriota; class Terriglobia; order Bryobacterales; family Bryobacteraceae; genus BOG-234. The sequence continues at coordinate 4,068 of JBBQDH010000186.1, read as the reverse complement.
TCACGAATCCGGCGGTGCTGGGGCGCGTCAACATCACGCAGGGTGAGATTGTCTTCTTCGGCAACAAATACAACATCAGCCAGGGCACTATTTCGTTTCTAAACCCCACGAAAGTGGAGCCGATTCTCAATGTCGATCTGGAGACCAAGGCCAGGGGAGTCGATGTGATCCTGACTCTTTCGGGGCCGCTGGACAAGCTCGGCGTAACGTATCGGTCGGATCCGCCGCTGCAGTTTTCCGACATCGTGGCGCTTCTCGCCACGGGCCGGGCACCCGGTGATCCGACGCTGGCAATCACTTCAAGCGGGCAGTCGCAGAGCTTCCAGCAACTGGCGGCTAATACGCTGATCGGGCAGGCGATTGCCAATCCCGTGGCGGGTCGGCTCCAGAGGTTCTTCGGGGTGAGCCGGATCAAGATCGACCCACAACTGACGGGTATTACCGGAAGTCCACAAGCCCGGCTCACCATCGAACAACAGGTGACGCCGGAGATCCTGTTCACTTACATCACCGATGTTTCCAGCACCAGCACGCAATTGATTCGGGTGGAGTGGGCGTTTAACAAGGCGTGGTCGGCCATTCTGATTCGGGAAGAAAACGGCTATGTCGGCCTGGATTTCAACTATAAGAAGCGCTTCAAATAGCGCCCTCCGCTTACAGTAGAGTTTGGCAGGCATTTACATTTCGTGGCCTTTCTGCGCGCAGAAATGCACCTATTGCAACTTCGCGTCGGGCGTGCAGCCCAAAGAACTGGAAGAGCAGTATCTGCCCGCCCTGCTGGCGGAAGCGGCGGCACACCGGTGGGAGTGGACGCCGGACACCCTCTTCATCGGCGGCGGAACTCCGAGTGCGATGGAGCCGGCACCTTTCGAACACATGCTGGCGGGAATGCCGGGGCGACCCTGGCGTGAAGCCACGGTGGAAGCGGCTCCCGGTTCACTGACGCGGGAGAAAGTTTCGGCGTGGGCGCGTGCGGGAATCAATCGGGCCAGTCTGGGCGTGCAGTCCTTCAATAAATCTGAACTGGCCCGCACCGGGCGCAGGCATGACGCCGCAGTGGTCCGTCATGATGTGGATCTGTTGCGTGAGCTGGGCATCGGGAACATCAATCTGGATCTGATCGCGGGCCTTCCAGGGCAAACCGACGCGAGTTGGCGCGCTTCCGTGGAGGCGGTTATCGAACTCGGCGTTCCGCATGTGTCGGTCTACATGCTGGAAGTGGACGACGACAGCCGTCTGGGTTCTGAAATTATTCTGGGCGGCAAACGCTATGGAGCGTTCGATGTTCCGGGTGACGACCAGATCGCAGGTTTCTACGAATACGCGGTGGACGAACTCGCGCGGCACGGCATTGCGCGCTACGAGATTTCGAATTTCGCCCGGCCTGGTGCTGAGTCGCTGCACAACCTGAAGTACTGGCAGCGCGCGCCCTATGTGGGCTTCGGTTCCGACGCCCATTCATTCGACGGCGCGACCCGCTGGCAAAACGTGGAAACCGCGACCGAGTATGTGGAACGGTTTCGAAAATCCGAACCCATTCGCGCGGAAACCACCACGCCGGACCCGATTGAGGAGAAGTTCTTCGTAGGCCTTCGGCTCTCTGCAGGCGTGGTGCCAGACGCATCGGACTGGCAACGTTTTGGCCCCGCCTTCGAGCGGTTTCTTTCCGGCGGTGTGATGGAGCGCGACGGTGATCGTCTGCGCCTGACCCCGCGTGGAATCATGATTTCAAACGAAATTTTTCAGGAGTTTCTTGCCGCATGACGATTGACCTCCGCAGTGACACAGTGACGAAGCCAACCTACGCGATGCGTCAGGCCATGGCCAACGCAGACGTGGGCGACGACGTTTACGGGGAAGACCCCACCGTCAACCAACTGGAACAGCGGGCCGCTGAGATCACCGGCAAAGAAGCGGCACTGTTCGTGCCGACCGGCACCATGGGCAACACCATCGGCATCAAGGTACTGACCAGGCATGGACAGGAAGTGATCTGCGATTCACGGGCGCACATTCTGGACTGGGAGCTTTCGATGCTCGCCTGGTTTTCCGGCTGTCTGATCCGTGCGGTGCCGACGGATCATGGCATTCTGACATGGAATGACATCAAGCCGCTGGTGAAACCGGTGGGACCGCACTGGGCGCCGACAGGTGCGATCGAAATTGAAAACACGCACAACATGGGCGGCGGGCGCGTCTATCCGCAGGCCGTGATTGACGAGATCTGCGATCAGGCGCATGAGCGCGGCGTGCCTGTTCACATGGATGGGGCGCGGCTCTTCAATGCTGCGGAGGCAGCAGGCAGCACCATCAGCGAGATTGTGGCTAAGGTGGATACCGTGACGTTCTGCCTGTCGAAAGCTCTGGGTGCTCCGGTGGGCTCCATGCTGGCCGGCCCGCGGCATCTGATGGATGAAGCGAGGCTTCTTCGTAAGCGCCTGGGCGGCGGGATGCGGCAGGCGGGGGTGCTGGCGGCGGCGGGTCTGATTGCCATGAACGACAGCCCGAAAGGGTTGGGTGCGGATCATGCCAATGCGCGCTTTATCGCAGGTCGAATTGCCTTGATGGAGGGTCTGCGGGTGCATCCGGTGGAGACCAATATTGTGATCTTCGATGTTTCCGCAACCGGTCGGGTCTCGAAAGAGATCAGTGCGGCGTTGAAAGAACGCGGCGTGATCATGAATGGCTTCACGGATAAGCTGATGCGCGCCGTGACGCATTATGATGTATCGCGGGACCAGTGCGCACAGGCTATGGACGCGCTGGAAGAAGTGCTTCGCAGTTAAGGGCGTTGGTTGGGATTTGGTTCGTACCCGGGATTGACAGGTGGTACGCGGATTCGCTGCGGATGAACGCTGATGGACGCGGATGCGGCTCCGCCTGGTTCTAGTTGCGGTGGGCGGGGCCGTACAGCACTCGCCCGGGTCGTTCGTTGGTGACCACGCCGTTGCGCAGGGAAAACCTGCCGTTCACCATTACATCGCGGAAGCCCACGGAATACTGGTGGCTTTTGGAGAAATCGGCCTTGTCTGAAACCGTGGCGGGGTCGAACACAACCAGGTCGGCCCGCATGCCGGGGCGCAGCAGACCGCGATCCCAAAGCTTCAGGCGCCCGGCAGGGTAGCCGGACATACGGCGAACAGCGTCTTCAAGAGACAGGACCTTTTTCTCCCGTACATAAACACCTAACACGCGGGCGAAAGTGCCGTAACTGCGCGGGTGCGGCGCGGCAACTCCGAAGACCGGGATTTCGCCGTCAGAAGCGATCATGGTCCAGGGTGACTGCATGATGCGCACCACATCCTCCTCGCTGATGGCGTGGTAAATCGCCGAGCAGCCGCCTTTGGACTGCAGTTCCATGGCGGTCTCCGCGGCGTTTTCGAAGGTCGGTTCAGCACCGCGCTGCCGCGTGATTTCGGCCAGATTCTTCCCCGCCAACGAGGCGTCAAAGGAACAGCCGGCAATGCCGACGTTCTTCGGGTCGCCGCCACCACGATCCACCCGCAGATTCTCCACAATCACGCTCTTGATGCGCGCCCGTTGCTCGGGGGCTCCCAAACGCTCCACGACGGACTTCTGCCCGCCCTCCAGCGCCCACTGGGGGAACAGTGCAGCGATGCCGGTGCTGGATGCGGTGTAGGGATAAGCGTCAATCGTGACATCCACCCCGCGCGCCCGCGCTTCCGCCACCAGCTTCAGCGTCTCCACACTCATGCCCCAGCTACTCTTGCCGATGATCTTGTGGTGCGTCACCTGCGTTGGCAAGCCGCCTTCCTCACCGATCCGGATGGTCTCCCGAACGCTGTCGAGCGAGTGGGTGGCTTCCTCGCGCATGTGGGAAATATGCATCCCGCCCATGGAGCCAACCACCTTTGCCAGTTCGATCACTTCTTCAACCGGCGTGAAGTTGCCTGGCACATAGTAGAGCCCGGTGGAAAGCCCGAAGGCGCCGTCCCGCATGGCCTGCGCGGTGAGGCCCTTCATCGTTTCAATTTCTTCCCCGGTGGCCTTTCGATTCGCCAGGCCCACTCCTTTCGTACGGATACTTCCCTGCCCCACCATGGTGGC
>JBBQDH010000185.1:0-11807 GCA_038319515.1 Bryobacterales bacterium | reverse complement strand
CCCACCAGCGGCAGATCGTTGTCGCTGGCGGACTTCATGTGGTCGCCCGATAAGATCCCCAGGCCGCCCGAATAAACCGGCATGCACTCCGTGAGCCCGTACTCTGCTGAGAAATACGCCACCAGCTTGCCTTCGGTGTTCTTCGGCAAAGTCATGTGCGCATCGAACCGCTGGCAGGCCAGCTGGTACTGCGCGATATAGCGGGGGTCACTGGCCGCGCGATCCAGCGTGGTCTGCGAAACCCGACCCAGCATCACCACCGGGTTATAGCCGGAATCTTTCCAAAGCACGGGGTCGAGGCGCCGGAAGAGCGTCCGGATAGAGGGCTCCCAGGCCCACAAAATGTTGTAAGCCAGCTCCGGCATGCGGGCCAGCATGGGCGGCACGGCGGGACGCACCACAAATTCACGGACGGGTTGAATGGTAAACGGCATCGACCTTCTCAGTGTAAGATGCGGCGGGCTTCAGCCTGTCGGCGATACACGTCCGGCAGCGCCGACTATGCCGCAAGATCCTGAACCCCGACGGTGAGCCGCTTCCCGACTGCTTCCCGCGCGGCCTCAGTCTGGTTAGGCCGCGTGTGATGTTTCAAGTCAAACAAGCGATCCACAACGCCCTTCGAAATCTTCCGGCCCCCGATGTAACTTCGAAGCTGGAAGAGGCCCACCCGCTGCGATGTCAGGCCGAACAACACATTCCAGAAAAGCCGCCGCCATCTCCATCCCATCAGGGTCCGGAAATGTGATGACAAAACCACCGTCTTGAGCAGACTCAAAAACACGAGTAAGTCAACATCCCGTGCTGTTGAGATACCGCTTCAGTTCGCCAGCCGTAACGTCTAAATCGTAGTCTGAAATGAAAACAGCGCCCGACCCTCGTCACCGGAACATCGCTTGCACTTTTAGTGGCAGCGGGGAGGCTTGTGGCGCGAGATCCTGAACCGATACTGTGCTCCCCTCCCGAAGGCGGCGGCCCATGACCGTACCCTAAAACGTTTTCATCTGCGTTCATCGGCGTTCATTCGTCGCGGATCCGCGTACTGACTGCCCGACCCGGGAATGTCACAAATCCCAACCAACGCGCCTTTGAGGGGGGGCGTTCGTTGGGATTTGCGGCTCCCCCGTGACTCGCAGGCCGTACACGGATTTACTGCGAATGAACGCCGATGAACGCAGATTTCACACAGGCACGGAGATCACTTCGTACCGCTTACCGGACCATCGCTTCAATCACCGCCATGTTCTTCACGGCATCTTCCAGCGAAACCGGCACGTCCCCGCCATCCAGAATCGCCCTCGAAAATGCATCTCCCTGCAGTGTGTACTGGTCGCAAACCGCAAACGTCTCCGTCCGAAGCTCCGCCGCCTGCACCAAAATGCGCGTCTCCTGATCCGGCGGCGCATTCACCGGAATCTCAAGCTCAATCCGGCCCTTCGTACCAAATATCAACGCCCGCTGATAGGGGTGCATCTGCGTGCTGCAGGTGAACACCGCGTGCCCCTGCGGATATTCCAAAATTGCCGAACTCAGCCGATCCGTCCCGAACTCCGGGTCTTTCTCCACCCGCGCCAGCACGCTCAGCGGCTCCGCGCCGAACAGCCACCGCGACGTATGGATCGGATAACACCCGATATCCATCACCGCCCCGCCGCCCATTTCCGGATTATTCCGAATATTCAGCGGGTCCCGGTTGTTATAACTAAACACAAAATTGAATGCCCGCAGATCCCCAATCTCACCGGACTGCAAAATCTCCTGCGCACGCAGCCATTGCGGATGCAGATGCACCATGAACGCCTCGCCAATCTTCACGCCTGTACGGTCGCGCGCCGCAATCAACTCCCGCGCTTCAGCACACGAAAGTGCGATTGGCTTCTCACACAAAACGTGCTTGCCCGCCTCCGCCGCCCGGATCGACCAAGGGACGTGCAAATGATTCGGCAGCGGGTTGTAGACGGCATCGACATCCGGATCCGCCAGCAGATCTTCATACGAACCATAAGACTTCGCGATCCCCAGGTCAGCCGCCGCCATCGCAGCCTTCGCGGAATCCCGCGAGGCAATCGCGGTGACTTCGCAGAACTCGCCCCGCTGCATCGCGGGAATCACCTTCACCGTCGCGATTTTCGCAACGCCCAACACTCCCCAACGGATCTTCCTGGCCATGGCCATCATGATAAACTCCGGCCATGTCTACAGGGGCCATGGCCGTTCTGGCTTCCGGCGCCGCCGTCGCAGGAATGGCCTGGGCAGTGCGGGGCCGATCCTCCGCCGTCTTTGCTCCCTCCGTCTGGCACGGCAACCACGGCCGCAAGGCCGTCGCCCTCAGTTTTGACGACGGCCCCAGCCCCGCCACCCCCGCCCTGCTCGAAATCCTCGCGCAGTACAGCGCCCCCGCCACCTTCTTTCAGGTCGGAACGCTCGCCGAACGCCATCCCGACATTACCCGCGCCGTCCTCGCCGCCGGTCACGAAATCGGCAACCACTCCCACACCCACCCGAACTTTGCATGGAAGTCCCCCGCCTTCATCCAAAACGAATTCGCCCGCGCACAACAGGCCATTGAAGACACGGCCGGTCAGCGACCGACCCTGCTTCGCGCCCCCTATGGCGTTCGCTGGTTCGGCTTCCGCCCCATGCAGCAGTCTCTTGGCCTCACCGGCGTCATGTGGAGCATCATCGCCCGCGACTGGACCCTGCCCGCCCACGCCGTCGTCACCCGCATCGCCTCCCGCGTCACCGATGGCGATATCATCTGTCTGCATGACGGTCGCGGTACCCTGAAAGATCCGGACGTGGAGCCTACCCTTAGTGCAGTCCGCCGGTTACTACCAATCCTGATCGACAAGGGATATCATTTTGAAACTGTTACTCAACTCTTATGCCCGATGAAATCACCCCGGCCCCCGGCGCCGGTGAAGCCCTGATGGAGAGCGACGACCTGACAAAGCGCGTCCTGCGAATCATCGCCGAGACCCAGCGCAAAGAACCCGCTCAGGTCACCATCGACAGCAGCTTTGAAGAACTTGGCATCGACTCGATGGACGGCGTGAACATCATCTTCGCGCTCGAAAACGAATTCAACATAACCGTTCCCGACGAAGAAGTCAAAAACATCCGCAGCGTCCGCGACATGGTGGAAGGAGTGCGCAAACTGGCTGTCCCGACCATTCCCGACAGTGATTCCGCGCCCGCTGCCTCCTAAAATGCGCTTTAGCCAGGAAATGAGACGCGTCGTCGTCTCCGGCCTCGGAGTCATCTGTTCCGCAGGTCGCAATCGCGAAGAATTCCTGTCCTCCCTCCGCGAAGGCCGCACCGGCATCGCCCGCCTGCAACGGCAGGACGAATGGGAACTGCGCTTCAGCACCGGCGGCGAAGTGAAAGGCTACAGCGCCGCCGACCATTTCGCCCCGAAAGAGGGCGACATGATCGACCGCTTTGCGCAGTTCGCCGTTATCGCTGCCCGCGAAGCCGTCCGGCACAGCGGCCTTGAATGGACCCCCGAACTGCGCGAGAATACGGCCATCGTGACCGGCTCCTGCATCGGCGGCCAGGCCACCGAAGACCAGGGCTTTCTCGACGTCTACAAAATGGGCAAGCCCCGGGTTCACCCCATGACCATCCCGAAAACCATGGCCAACGCGGGCGCGAGCGCGGTCTCTCTGGAATTCGGTATCACCGGGCCGGCGTTCACAGTGGCCACAGCCTGCGCTTCTTCCGGCCACGCCATCGGTCAGGCCTTTATGATGGTCCGCTCCGGCATGGCTGACATTGCGCTCACCGGTGGCAGCGAAGCCCCTTTCAGCTTCGGACTGCTCAAAGCCTGGGAAGCCATGCGCGTCGTCAGCCCCACCATTTGTCGCCCGTTTTCGAAGGACCGCAACGGCATGATCCTGGGCGAAGGCGCCGCCATGATGGTGATCGAAACGCTGGAGCATGCCCTGGCACGCGGCGCGACGCCCATCGCTGAAATCGTCGGCTTTGGCATGTCCGCAGACGCGCACCACATCACCCAACCCTCGGCGGAAGGTGCGGCTAAAGCCGTCCGCATGGCCCTCCGCGATGCGGGTATTGGCCCGGAGCAGGTGGGCTACGTGAACTCCCACGGCACCGGCACCAGCGTCAACGACTGCACCGAAACCCGCGCCCTCAAACTGGTCTTCGGCGAGCACGCCGCCAAGCTCCCCATGTCGTCGACGAAGGCAATGCACGGGCATACGCTCGGTGCCGCGGGAGCCATCGAATCCACCGCGGCAATTCTGGCCCTCACGCAGGGCTTCCTGCCGCCCACGCTCAACTACAACGAGCCCGACCCCGAGTGCGACCTCGACTGCGTGCCGAACGTCGCCAGACCGGCGGAGTTTGAATACGCGCTTTCCAATTCGTTTGCGTTCGGTGGCCTGAACGCCGTGCTGGCCTACCGCCGTATCTGATCAGGAGGTCCGCCATGCACTATCGCCCCTTCGGAGCCGTTCAAACTTCCCAAACTTCCGTCTCCACCATTGGCCAGGGGACATGGAACATCGAAGGTGCCAACCGCCCCACCGCCGTTGCCGCCCTCCGCCAGGGCCTCGACCTCGGCATGAACCACATCGACACCGCCGAAATGTATGGCTCCGGCAAATCCGAACAACTCGTCGGCGAAGCCATCGCCGGTCGCCGCCACGAAGCCTTCCTCGTCTCGAAAGTCCTCCCTTCCAACGCATCCCGCAAGGGCACTATCGAGGCCTGCGAACGCTCCCTCCGCCACCTCCAAACCGACTACCTCGATTGCTACCTGCTCCACTGGCGCGGGCACCATCCCCTCGCTGAAACCTTCGCGGCTTTCGAAAACCTGCGACAAGCCGGCAAAATCCGGGCCTGGGGTGTCAGCAATTTCGATGTTGACGATCTCGACCAGGCCCTCCGAATCGCGCGCCCTCACCAGATCTGCTGCAACCAGGTCCTGTACCATCCCGACGAACGCGCCATCGAACACGCCGTCATCCCGTGGTGCGAAACCCACGGCGTCGCGGTCGTCGCCTACAGCCCCTTCGGCTCCGGCCAGTTCCCCAAACCGACCTCATCCGGAGGCCGGGTTCTTCATCAACTCGCCCAGATCCACCACGCCACGCCGCGCCAGATAGCCCTCGCCTTCGTGACCCGTAACCCGGTCGTCTTCGCCATCCCCAAATCCGCCAGCCCGGCTCATACAGCCGATAACGCAGCCGCCGGCGACATCGCCCTCACCGCCGCGGACCTCGTTCAACTCGAAGCCGCCTTCCCGCGTGGTCCGCGCCCGCGCTCGCTGCCAATGATATAAAGGGCCAATGCCGGGTGTTATCGCCTGCTCCCTTCTCGCCGCCTGGCTCTGCACCATCCCCGCCGCACCATGGCGCAGCCAGACCATTCGCCTCTCCGCCTCACTCCGCGCCGAATCGGGCAGCCCCAACTCCTCCATCCGCCTCTCCATCGCCGTTGCTGACGGCCAGTCCGTCTCACGCGATGTCCCGGTGAAAACCACCGAATGGACCCGCGCAGAACTCACTCTCCCCATCGGACGGTTTGAGGAAAACCTGACCCTCACCACCCAGGAAGTTGATGGGAGAAAAGCTGCAAACGTACTCCTGAAAGACATCACCATCACCCCGGTCACCGCCCCCGACAAAGGCCCCTCCGAACCCGACTTCATCGAAGGCTGGAGCGAACTACCCTCTGGCCAACACACGAAATCCACACAAAAAGACTGCCTCAGGAGCAGCGCCTGCATCCAGTTCACTTCACGAGGCCCGGAGCTCGCACTCCTCCAAACCCTCAGCGCCGCCGCCTATCGTGGCCGCACCGTCCGCTTCCGCGCCGCCCTTCGCACACAGACTTCCGGCCAGGAAACCGCTCGCCTCTTCCTCCGCACCGGTCGCGGCGTGCAACCCCTCGCCGCAGAAGATCTTCCCGACCACCTCGACTACCGCGGAGCCCGCAACTCCGACTGGTCCACCCTCGAAATCGTCCGCAAAATCGAAGATGACGCCACCAGCCTTTCTCTCGGCATCATCCTCACCGGCAAAGGCCGCGTTTGGTTGGATCAACCGAGCCTCACCATAGACCCCGACACCGCACCCCCACCCCCGGACATAAACCTGAACGAATGGCCCATCCTCCCCCGCCCCACCGTCGACGACCAGCGCCGCGTCATCAACCTGACCTCCCGCCACGCACTCTCCTACATCCGCGACCTGCCGAATTTCCTCTGTACCCTGCGCATTCAGCGCGAAGAGAATATCCGCAATAACGGCTGGAAACCGCGCGACACGCTCAGCGTGCAATTGGGCTTTGCCGACCGGCGCGAAAGCTACAAACTCTTCGAAATCAACTCGAAAACGACCACACTACCCTACCGCTCAGCCGGAGGCGCACTCTCAGAAGGCGATTTCGGCAGCCTTCTCGCCGACATTTTCCGCCCGGGTTCCGCGCAGTTCAGCTGGGACCACTGGGGTCTGGTGCGGGGCCGTGTCGTCCACGTCTACCGCTACAGCATCAGCGTCGCCAAATCCGAGTACCAGCTTCACGTGGGCAACGCCCGCGGCCGCGAGAATAACGTCGTCAGCGCCCATCATGGCTACGTCGCCATCGACCGCGAATCGAACCGCATCCTCCACCTGGAGCAGGTCGGTGACCCGCCCAAAGGCTTCCCCATCCTGTTCACCAGCAGCACCATCGACTACGACTGGAACGACGTCGGCGGTCGGAAATACCTGCTGCCCCTCCACGCCGAAGTCACCATGGGCACCGCCAACATGAGCAGCTTCAACGTCACCGAATTCCGCGACTACCGCCGCTTCGGAGCCGAAACCCAAATCACCTTCGAACCGGACCCGCCTACTGAATCGAAACCGTCGCCGTAGCCTGGCTTGACTGGCCGCCCATCGTCACCACCACCGGCACCGTTCCATGCACTCCAAACGGCAGCCGCAGGGAAATCTGCAGTGCACCCGCCACCTGGCCCGCCGAAGCCCCGCAGTAAACTACCTGTGCCACCTGCCCGTCCACCGTCGCCGAGACTTCGGCCACCACCGGCGCACCGCCCGCCGATACCATTCCGGTCGTCCCCGGCGGATTCGTCACCCCTCCGCCCGTCGCACTCAGGACAACCACAGACCCCGCCACAGCCGCCTGAGCGGTCTTACCCCGATAACTCACCACCATCTTCACCGTCTCCGCCCCTGCCACCTCAAACGGCACAATCGCCGTCACGCTCCCCGCTGACGTGGCATACAGCGGCCCGGGGATCCCGTTGAAAGTCACCTGCGTGCCGGACAACTGCGCGCTCAGCAAACCATTCGCATCCAACACCCGTCAACTGCTGAACCCGACCGCACGTTCGACGGCGTCAGAATCGTTTCCGACAAATCCGCATTCGTTCGCGCATTGTCGTACCCGCCCGTCGTCACCTGAACCGCCGAACCTTCCAGCGAACGCTTTCCCAGCGCTCCCTGCGTCAGACGCGCGTCTCCAACAGGCGAGCGGGAAACAGTGTAGTAAACGCCGCTTGCCGCTAATGCCGCAACTGCCATCAGTAACGCGTACTTGGCCTTCATGGCCGGTCACCTGTCCCTACCATGGTAATTGCGCCAATTCAGTGCCGCATCGGCCAAAGTAATTTCACAGGGCCCAAATCCGCTATTTATCTGATCGAAAGAGTCGCCGTCGCCTGGCTCACGATACCTGCTATAGACACCACCACCGGAACCGTGCCTGTAACGCCGTCCGGAAGTTGCAGATTCAGTTGCACAGCGCCTGCCACTTCACCGCCCGCATTGCCCGCATACAGAACCGTCGCAGGCAATCCGCCCACCGTCACGCTCACCTCTGCTGACAGCGGAGCGGCTATAGTCGTAATCCCCCCGGTCGACGAAGGATCACTCGTCTGCCCGCCACCGGTCGCGTAAACCACCACAATTCCGCCCGCCGCCGCCGGATTTTCCGGCGTATTCAGACTGTAATCATTATTCAGAATCGCGCCCGGCCCGCTGCCGGAAGCGTCCGCCGTAAAGATTCCCGGAGCAGCAACAGCCCCTGCCACCGCAATCTTAGCGGAAACCTGCCCGTCATGAGTCACCTGCACCGTAATCGTCTCCGCGCCCTCAACCTCATACGGCACAATCGACGCAATCGCTCCGTCCGACGTGTAGAGCAGCGGTCCGGGCACGCCATTGAAGGTCACATCCGTGCCACCCAGCGACCGAACCATGGATCCCTCATTGTTAAGCGCTGCCTTGTCAAATCCACCCACTGCGATCTGCACCGGCCCCAGGTTACCCCCGAAAATCGCCACAATCTCACCGGGCGCAATCGGTCCCTGTGCGTAACTCGCCGCGTTCACGATACCGGTGATCACGGGTGTCCCTATCGAACCCGCACCTTTCAGCGCGCCGTAAACGACCAGACTGTTCGACGCGGTGGGCACAAAAACCTTGCCGTCCGCCACTGTCGGATTCGCGAACTTCACAAAATCGCCTGGCAGGTCGCGCGCCGCCATTTCGCTGTTCCAGATCTCGCTCAGATCTTCCGCGTTATACGCATGCAGCACCGCCCGTACCGGCTGCGGCCACTTCGCCGGGGCCAACACCCACAGCACACCCGACCCAGGCGTCACCCCGTTTGCTGAAACCGCCATCCCCTGGAACATCACCGTGAAACCGTTAATACTGCGCGCAGAGGGCGTCGGAGTGAATTTGCCGCCCTGCATCTTGTAAGCCGTCACCGGAGAATTCACCGTGTGCAGATACAAAATCGGCCCATCCGGTCGGTTCCACAGCGCCATATTGAAGATCCCAAAGTTATTGGTATCGACGGTCTGCAGAATCTGCCCGTCATTCGCCGCCACATGCCCGAAATTTGTGCGGTCCATCAGGTAGAATACACCCGCTTTTCCGCCCGTCACAAGGTAATTGGTGCCTTCAATCAGCACCGCTCCGGAGGCACCCAGGTCTTCATCGTTGTCGCTCAGCATCTGAAAATTGAACGGCGCGAACCAGTCCTTCACCGCCAGTGTTCTCGGGTCAAACTTCAACACGTTGTCGGAAAAATTCGATTGTTCATCGGTCGTGCCATTGCTCGAAACCGCAAATACATTGCCGTCAGTGTCTGCCGAAGGGCCACGTCCCGATTGCCAGAACGACCCGCCTCCGCCATTTGGTGACGCATTGAACACCGCCACCTGGTTCTGTACGTTGTGTGCGCTGTAGCCAGTCATCCAGCCATGAAACGGCACCGCATCCCCATGCGAACCAAACGCGACGTACACAATCCCGTTCGCCAGCAACAAGCCAGGGCGCTGCAGATTCATCGACGCATCGAACGTCAGCGTCGCATTCACGCTGCCGTCGCCAATGCCCGCCACCGCCATCCGAATCTCCGAAGGCGCCCCGAACTTCTCCGCTCCCGTGCCCGTATCGAGCGCATGCAGCCGGTAGAAGTACTTCCCGCTCTCAAACGTCGCCGCCACCGCATACAAGGTACCGGTCACCGGATCAATCACCGGCGTCCCCAGAATCCCGTTCTCCCGACTGATGTCGGTGTACTCGCCAACGTCGGACAAGTAATTATCAGTCGCCACCGCAGGCCCCAGATTCACGCTCCACAACGGCGTCGCAGGCGCATCCGCGTCGAACGCAAACACCGTATTGTGCATCGTGGCAATGTAAACCACATTGTGGACACCCTTGCCCGCAATCGCAACGCTTTGCTGATAAAGCGGCTGCGCATAAATCTGCCCATCCACCGCCAGCGAGAATAACTTCCCGAAAGCCCCCGGTTTAACGTTCGAAGGATTCAGGAATGTTTCCGAAAGATTCGCGTTTGTGCGCGCGTTATCGTAATTTACGGTAAGAACGTTCTGCGCCTGTAGTACGAACGACAGTGAAGCCGCCACCAGCACGCTGAGAAACAACTTGCGCATACCCACTATAAACGCAACCCAGGCAGAAGAGTTGCAGTGAGGAAAGCAAGGAAATGTATTGCCAATTACGAAGCTCTCGCATTTCGGGGCGCGTGACCCAGGGGCGTGAATCACCGCCGGCACTGTAATTGAAATCGCAATGATCTGCGCGTCCGTCATCCGGGACCGTCTCCGTTATCTCACCGTAATCGGATCCAGCACGCTCATCGGCGAAAGCCCCGTAATCCGCCACTTCCCCCGGATTTTGTGAAACTGCAACGTCACCCGCTCCCGCCGCCGTTCCGTGGTCCCGCCATCCGACTTCGACTTCAACTGCAGATACCAATCTGTATCCACCGTCAGCGTTTCACCGGCTTCTTTCTCTTCCACCACTTCAATGGCGCAGAGAATATCTGTCTGAGCGGTCAGTGCGCTGATGGCGCTTTCCAGTCGCTCGTACCGCGACATTTTCGAATCGAAGACTTCCATCGCCGAAACCGAATCCCGCTGACTCAACGCCGATGCCAACTGGCCGATGGCGGCCAGCGAACTTTCGTCCGCTGCCACACAGGCCGCCGCCACCAGCACCATCGGAACCAGCAGTCTACGTACGGTAATTCGCATTGATGTGAATATAATCTTCCGTCAAATCACAGGTCCAGAAGGTCGCCGTCCCTTTCCCCTTACCTGCAATCCGGAAAACAATCGACACATCTGTATCGTCCAGACGAAGCTTCATATCACCTTCGTCGAACGGCGCCGCCAAACCACCGCGGCAAACTTTCACATCCTGCAGCGTGATATCAATCGTCGTCGGATCGAAGTTCACACCGGAGTTCCCTGCCGCCGACAGAATTCTGCCCCAGTTTGGATCCGAACCCGCAATCGCCGTCTTCACCAGCGGTGAATTCGAAATAGAACGCGCAATCGCGGCCGCCGAAGCATCGCTCAACGCCCCGTGCACTTCCACCGAGATCAGCTTCCGGGCGCCCTCACCATCACGCACAATCTGCCGCGCCAGGGACTGCAGCGTTTCCGTGAGCGACTCTTCAAATACGCTCATTTCCTTGGGATCCGGCCGCACACCACTTGCCCCGTTCGCCATCACAATCAGCGTGTCGTTCGTCGACGTGTCGCCGTCCACCGAAATCCGGTTGTAGCTCAGCTCCGCCGCACGCACCAGCATCCGGCGCAGCAGCGTCTGCGGAATCACTGCATCCGTCATCACAAATCCCAGTGTGGTCGCCATCCGCGGATGAATCATCCCCGAACCCTTCGTCACGCCGGCAATCTTCACAATCCCGCGACGCAGCGTCACTTCACGCGACGCGCCTTTCGGCTGCAGATCCGTCGTCGTGATCGCCCGCGCCACCTCCGGCAGCGCCGTATCGCTCAACCCGTCCACCAGAGCCTGCAGTTTCCCCAGGATCAAATTTTCGTCCAGCTCCACACCAATCACACCGGTCGAGGCAGGCAGCACCTGGTTCGGCTGCAACTTCAGCAGTTTTGCCAGCTGTTTCGTCGTGTTCAATGCCACGCGGTCGCCCGACTTCGTCGCGCAGTTGGCGTTTCCGGCATTCACCAGAATCGCCCCGCAAACGCCTTTCGAGGCGCGCATGTTGGCTCTTGCCAGGCGCACTGGAGCAGCCTGCACTTTGTTCGTTGTGAAAACTGCCGCCGCCGCTGCGGGCACTGCAGAGATGATCAGCGCCAGGTCATCTTTTTCCTGCTTGCGGATCCCGCCGCAGGCGGTCGCGTATTTGTATCCAAGTGGTAAGTCGAAAGGTCTCATTATGTCAGTAAGTCGTCCCGCGTAAGCCTGTGACCGTTGGCGAAACTTTCCGCCGGCATTCTTTTACGGCCCTCAGGTTGAACTTCCAATAACTCCAAA
>JBBQDH010000184.1:0-11936 GCA_038319515.1 Bryobacterales bacterium | reverse complement strand
CAACATCGGCAACTACACACCGCTGCCGGGCCAGCCGGGCTACAACAACGCGAAGATTACCTCGACCGATAACGACTACGTTCTGCTGCCGTCATTGAGCTGGGTGCGGGGTCGTCACACCCTTAAGTTTGGAGCGGACATTCGCAACCTGCAGAATAACTACTACCAGACGACCGGTGGCGGGCAATTTTCTTTCGATAACCTGTTTACCTCACAAAACGCACTGAGCGCGGGGGCCAGCGGCAATGGCCTGGCTTCCATGCTCCTGGGGCTGGGATCCGGCGGCAGTGTGCAGGCTTTTGGCCTTCCCTGGCAATCGCTCAGCTATCAGGGCTACTTTGCCCAGGATACGTGGCAGGTGACGAATAAACTGACGCTGACGCTGGGCGTGCGCTGGGAAATCCCGGGCGTGTACAAGGAGCGCTTCAACCGCGGCGCATCGTTCAACCCGAACGCAGTCAATCCGGCGCTGCAGGCGGCGGGAATTAAAGTCAACGGCCAAACAGTCCTGGGTGCACTCGAATTCATCAACACGCCGCAACACCCGCAAAAAGGTCTGAAGACGGAGCACTTCGATCTCTTCGCACCACGTCTGGGTGTCGCGTATCGTATGAATGACAAGACGGTTATTCGCGCGGGTGGCGGCGTTTATTACCTGCCGGCTAACCTGCAGTTCAACGAAGGGCCGTATGGCAACGCGCTGAACGCATTCACGAACACGTGGCTGACGTCGCTGGACAGTTCGGTGTCGCCCACCTACACGCTCAGCGATCCGTATCCGAACGGCTTTATCCCGTCGCTCGGCAACATCATCCCGCAGGCGAACAGGCTGATACTCGGTTTCTCGCCATCGGCGCAATTGCAGACCACTCCGTACCCATACAATCTGCAATGGAACTTTACGGTGCAGCATCAGGCACCGCTTGGCGTTGCCGTGGAAGCGGCGTACGCCGGAGCCCACGGCGTTCACCTCCCTCGCGGCAGCTGGCAGGCCAACGCACTGCCCACGAAGTACCTTTCGCAGGGCGCGGCCCTGAATGCCCAGGTGGCGAATCCATTCTTCGGGCTCATCCCGGTGGGTGCGCTGTCGCTGCCGACCGTGCGCGCCGGCCAGTTGCTGCTCCCCTTCCCGCAGTACACGGGGGTCAGCGAGAGCGGCGGCTATCTGGGCAACTCGAATTATCACTCGCTGCAGATGAAAGTTGAAAAACGCTTCAGCGAAGGCGGCACGGTGCTGGCCGCGTACACGTTCTCGAAGCTGATTGGCGACGTGGAAAGCCTGAGCTCATGGCTGGACCAGGGCGTGGGCGGGGGAGGCGGCATACAGGACCCCAATAATCTGCGGGCGGAGAAGTCACTGGCGGGCTTCGACTCGCGCAACCGTCTGACGGTGGCATATACGCTCGATCTGCCGATTGGCAAGGGCAAGCGCTTCCTGAGTGGTGGTGCACCCATTGTTCAAAAGTTCACGTCTGGTTGGGCTGTCAGCGGAACCAGTACTTTCCAAAACGGCTTCCCGCTGGCACTCAGCGCGTCACCGAACGTGACGGGTCTCAATCTGGGGCTTCGTCCGAATGTGATTTCCGGGTGCAACAAGCAGACAACCGGCTCGGCTCAATCACGACTCACGAACTGGTTCAATACGGCATGCTTCACGGTACCCGCAGCGTTTGCTCTGGGCAACGAGGGTCGCACAGACCCGAACCTGCGAGGCCACGGCATCGCCAACTATAACTTCTCCGCGCTCAAGAAAACAGCGTTGACGGAAAGGTTCAACCTGGAGTTCCGCGCGGAGATTTTCAACCTGTTTAACCGCGTTCAGTTCGCGCAGCCAAACACCGGTATAACAACGGCGGCGAACCCGACCACGGGCTACGTGACAACTCAGTTGAATCAGCCACGACTGGTGCAGCTTGCGTTGCGCCTGGTGTTCTGACGAACGACTATCAGCCAAACCATGAAGGGGGGCGTGCAATACGCCCCCTTTTTTATGGGCGTTCTGCGAGAAGCCGTTGCAAAGTCGCGGTGATTTCTGTCACCAGTTCGTCATGCAGGTGTCCCATCGCCTTTCCGGTGAAGCCGGAATGGATAGAGCGGACCAGCCCGTCGCGACTAATGAAGAAGGTGGCCGGGAAGGTATCGGGATTTACGGCTTGCGGAAGTTTCGCTGCAAGCTGGTCGGGTTCGCCTGCAAGGAGGACAGTGTAACTAATGCCGTAGCGGCGAATGAATTCGCGGAGGCGGGTGGGATTAGCGAGTTACTAAGCTTCTTCAAAAGAGAGTTCGACGATTTCGGGACCCTGTGATTTGTACTTGCGGTAGAGGTCGCCCGGAAGCGGGGCTTCATCGTGGCAGTTGGGACACCAGGGTTGGCGGAGAAACTGAAGGTGCGTTGCCTGTCGTGAAAGGTATCGAGGTAGAGTGCCACCTGATCGTCGCTGAAAATTTCTACCCGACGCGAGAAGCGGGCGCGTACTTTGCCCGGCTCTTCACGGCACAGAAAGGCGGCATAGAAGTTCTGCTCATCCCAGGCAAGCCAGGCTGTGGTTGACTACTTACCTCGGTCAGAGCGTCTCGTTTGTTGCCCCCAACCTGAGTAATCCCTATTCGGTCCGGAACCATTTCGATATCCAGCGCCAGCTCCCCTGGGACACAGTTCTGGAGTCGGGCTACGCAGGCAATCATGCCGTCCACCTGGCGGTAAATCACAATCTGAACTTCATCCCGAACCGGTACCTCAGCCGTTTAGGCACGCGGGATCAGGCTACCACTAATTCGCTCACTGCGAACCTGCCAAACCCTTTCACAGGTCTGCTGACGGGAACGACTTTAAACCGTTCCACTATCACCGCGTCTCAGCTGGTTGCTGCGTATCCGCAGTTCACCGGCGTGACGCCCCAGAGCTAAAACATCGGCAGTTCTTACTTTCAGATGTTCCGGACGCGCATTCGCAAACGCTTTTCGGGTGGGGTGCAGGCGTTGCTGAATTATCAGTATTCCCGCCTGCCAGAAAAAACCGCGCGCCTCAACGGCGGTGACACCGCACTCGTGAAAGACGTAGCCAGTGATGATCGCCCGCAGCGTCTGGTCATGAGCGGTAGCTGGGACCTGCCCTTTGGGCACGGCAAGCGCTTTGCCGCGCACAGTAACTTCTTTTCAGGCGCGACCGGTGGCTGGTCCGTAAACGCGACCTACACGCTGCAGCAGGGCTGGCCACTCCATAACCAGCCCCGCAACGTAGCCGGTGTTTTCGATGTTACCCGTTTCGAACGCGACTCCACCAAACAACTACTGAACAACGTGAGAACGTTCGCCGACCGCTTCCCGAACCTCCGGCAGTACGGCGTCAACACGATTTTTCTGCGATCAAACGCTTTTCGGTTCGTAAGAAGATCTCTCTTGAATACCGCGCCGAATTCTTTAACCTGTTGAATCACCCTTTGTTCACCGCTCCCAATCTGACCCCCACTAGTTCGGTGTTCGGCCTGATCACGAGCCAGTCCAACCCGTCACGCAGAACGCAAATGGCGCTCAGACTGGTTTGGTGAGATAGGCTTCAAAGGAACACTTGCGTATAAACGGAAACGGACCAAACATGACCAGAGCACTCCTGACATCATTGCTATTTACAGTTGCCGCGTCCGGCCAGAACCTGAACTGTGACCTGACCGGATATAAGGCCCAGGATGGGCTCAAGGCGCAAGTGCGCGGCAACGTTCTCGAACTCACCTGGCAGGGTGAACGCCAGGAAGAGCTGCGTGCGCAGTTTACGATTCGCAACGGTCAGCCGATGGTGGAGGAACTGGCGGCACGCGCCAAGGCCGGCAAGTGGATCGAGCTTGGCAAATCGCTCACCCCGGAGTTCGAAATCACCAGCGGCGTGCGTCGTCTCTCGGAACAGCAAATGGCGCCACTTCGTGACCTCAAAGTTGAATTCACGCCCGAAGTTATAGAGCGTGAGAAATGGAATGCCTTCTGGGATTCGCCCCTCATGGTTCCCGGGCGCCCTGGTACCAACCTCGGGCTGCCCCGCAAGCCGGAAGAGATCCGCAAAGCATGGGCGAAATACAACGCAACCAGCTGCCAGGTGAAAACGGACGGGGCCCGCATCGAAGTGGTGTTTCCCGGCTTTGACGGCGGCATTTTCTCGGGCTCCCTGCAGTACACGGTCTATCGCGGAACCAATCTTCTGCGGCAGGAAGCGATTGCGAAAACACAGGAGCCTTCGGTCGCCTATAAATATTCATCCGGTTTGAAAGGTTTCCCCATCGCCGACGACACCCGCGTGGTTTGGCGTGACACGGCTCGCGGCTGGCAGCACTACGGATTTGGTGGCTCCGTGAACGAGCAGATGGTCGCACTGAAGGCCCGCAACAGGCTGGGAATTCTGGAAGCCAACGGTGGTTCTCTGGCCTTTATGCCACCCTCCCACAAGTTCTTCTGGTCGCGCGAAATTGAAACTAATCTCGGCTACGTGTACTACCGTAAAGACAGTGAAGGGGCGCTCTCGCTTGGCGCCCGCCAGGCTGACCGGGAAATCGGCGCTAAACCGTGGGGCGTTTCCGACGAAGTGTGGACCCGGCGCGTCGGTGAGGCGCGCGGTGACCTCAATAACTTTGCCCTCTATAATGCGCCCCCCGGCACTCTCCAGCGCATGCCCGTCTATTTCTACCTGAGCCCGCGCGACAGCAAGGCCACCCAGCAGGCCGTCATGGAATTCACCCATGACGATGTCTATAAACCCATGCCGGGCTACAAAGTGCTGGTGAGCCACTTCCACTTCCATTTCAACGAGACCCTCACCGACGCGGGCACGATCGATCAGGAACCCACATGGCTACCGGTCTTCCGCTCCCTGGGGATCAATCTCGCCATCCTGGCGGATTTCCACGGTGACTCCCACGCCGCGGACACCGGGAAGGTCCGTTTCAACGAACAAAAGGTCTATTTCGAAGGCACTCGTCGCTTCTCCGACCGCGATCTGCTGCTCATCCCCGGCGAAGAACCCGACGCAAACTTCGGTGGTCATTACATGTTCGTTTTTCCGAAGCCGCTGTTCTTCAGCCATGTGAAGGAACCGGCGAAGGGACCCGCAGGCCAGCCGTTTGAGGAGACCATGGCGCCCTTCGGCAAGGTATTTCACACCACCACCGCGGCCAACGAACTGCAGCTTCTGAATCAGGAACATGGCCTGGTCTGGCAAACGCATCCCCGCACCAAGGGGTCCGCCGGATATCCCGACGCCGTTCGTGAAAAGGACTTCTTTCGCAGCGACCGCTTTCTGGGAGGCTCCTACCAGTCGCTCCCCGTCGATCTCTCGCAAAAGCGCCTCTGCGAAGTCCGGTGCCTCGGGCTGCTGGATGACATGAACAACTGGACCGGCCCCAAGTACATGGTTGCCGAGGGCGACACCTACATGAAGTATCCGGACGACGAGACTTACCCGCAACTGATCGTTAACTACGTCAAGCTCGACCGTGTCCCCAAATACGACGAAGGCTGGAACTCCGTGCTTGAAACCATGCGCGCCGGCGACTACTTCGTGACCAGTGGGGAAGTCCTGTTCCGCAATTCGGGCATCGAAGGCTCCGGGGCAAAGCGCACCTATACGGCCGAAGCCGAGTGGACTTTTCCACCGGAATTCGCGGAACTCGTGTGGAGCGATGGTGACAAGGTGGACCGGCAAATCATCAGCTTGTCCGACAAGGCTCCCTTCAGTTCGCAGAAGTTCCGCATTCCCTTTGACGCCACCGGTAAGAAATGGGTTCGCTTCGCCGTCTGGGATTCCGCAGGCAACGGCGCCTTCACTCAGCCGGTCCATCTGAAGTAGAGGCTGCTCATGACGCGACTCATTCTGTTTCTCACCACGTTACCGCTCGCTCTGAGCGCGCAGGACTGGCCCGTCTACGGCGGCGACCCCGGGGGCACGCGCTTCTCGCCGCTGAAACAAATCAATCGCTCCAATGTCGCCCAACTCAGGCCCGCCTGGACATGGCACTCGGGTGACGTGAGCGATGGCAGCGAGTTCCCCGTGAAGAGCGCCTTCGAAGCCACGCCGCTGCTCATCGACGGCGTCCTTTACGTGGTAACCGCGTTCGACCGACTGGTTGCGCTGGAACCTGAGACCGGCAGGGAGCTCTGGGCCTTCGACCCGAAGCTCGATAAGACAAAGCCTCAGATGCTCTTCTCCAGCCGGGGTGCCGCGTTCTGGAGCGAGGGTGCCGACCGGCGCCTTTTCTATGGCACGCTCGACGGCCAGCTCTGGGCTGTGAACGCAACCACCGGCAAACCTATCGACAGCTTCGGCAAAGGCGGTTTCATCAACCTCCGCGAGGGCATGCTCGATCCTAATGATCTGGCAGGTGCACGGCGGGGATATGGCATGACCTCGCCCCCTGCAATCTACAGGAATGTGGTTATCTGCGGCTCCATCGTCCCCGATTCAGAACCTCTTGGGCCCAACGGCGACGTGCGCGGCTTCGACGCGAAAACCGGCAAACTCATCTGGCGCTTCCACACCGTCGCTCAACCCGGCGAATTCGGCGGCGATACATGGGAGGGCGATGCCGCAAAGGGCAGAGGTGGCGCAAACATGTGGTCCATCCCCACCATTGACACCGCGCGGGGCATTGCTTTCCTGCCACTCACTTCTCCCTCCCACGACTACTATGGCGGCGACCGCAGGGGTGCGGGCCTTTTCGGCGATTCTCTGGTCGCGGTCGATGCCCTCACAGGCAAGCGCCTCTGGCACTTTCAAACCGTGCACCACAACCTTTGGGACTATGACATCCCCGCTCAGCCAACACTGGTCACCGTGCGTCAGGGCGGTAAACTGATCGATGCCGTGGCGCAGGTCACGAAAACAGGCTTCACTTTTGTCTTCGAAAGAACCACAGGCAAACCGCTCTTCGATATCGTGGAGAAGCCGGTTCCCGCGAGCGATGTTCCTGGCGAAGCAGCCTCGCCGACGCAACCCTTTCCGGTCAAACCTGCCCCCTTCGCACGCCAGAGTTTTCGCCCGGAAGATCTGACAGACGTAACTCCCGAATCCCGCGCTTACTGCGGAAAGCTGATCGAAGGCGCGATCTTCGGCACTCTGTTTACGCCCCTCTCGACCAGGCCGACGGTGCTGTTTCCCGGTACCAACGGCGGAGCCAACTGGGGTGGGGCGTCCTACGATCCCGAAACCCACACGCTCTACGTCAACTCCATGGACGTCGGCATGATGTTCCGCATGGCAAAAATGCCCGAAACTTCGAAGCTGCCTTACCGTACGCGGGGCGTGGGTGCCTCCAGATTCTGGGACACCAATCAGTACCCTTGCCAGAAGCCGCCATGGGGAACGCTGACGGCCATTAATCTTGATACCGGCGAGTTTCGCTGGCGCAGCGTGCTGGGCGTGGTGGATGAGCTGATCGACAAGAAGATTCCTCCCACCGGCACGTCAAATATCGGCGGGTCCATGGTGACGGCTGGAGGCCTGGTCTTCATCGGAGCCACCAACGACAGCCGCTTTCGGGCTTTCGATAAGGACACAGGAAAAGAGATCTGGACCGTCCGGCTTCCCGCCAGCGCACACGCCACACCCATGACTTTCCTTTCGAAAAAGGATAATAAGCAATATGTGGTAATCGCCGCCGGAGGAGGCAACAAATACAACGCTACTTACTCGGACTCGCTGGTAGCCTTCTCGCTGCAGTAACCCTCTGCCGCGCGGAAGACCCACAATCGTTCAATCATCTTAAACACGCGCCATTGAAGCAGGCCTGCACTTCCTGCCATAAGAGCGCGTCCACGGAAGATCTGGCGGCCTTCCCGTCCTTCAGCCAGTGCCGTATCTGCCACGTCGATATGGCTGAGCGCAAAATTCCCTCGCGCCGTGTATATGAAGTCCCCGACTTTGTGTTCTTCAGTCACGGCAGGCACGCGGCCTCAAAGATGGAGTGCCGCACCTGCCATGGAGATGTTTCGCAACAACCGATCATACAGGCGGAACAGCCAGTCCGAATGAAGTGGTGCGTCGACTGCCACAGAAGTAATCAGGCAACCACCGCCTGCAACAAGTGCCATGAGCTGGGGCAGTAAACCCCGTGCGGTCAGCGCAAGCGAAATACTGTCAGACCATATGCCACAAACCATGGCTTCGGAAGTCTGATGGGGACAGCATCAGTAAAGTGAATGGAGCCAGATCACCCGACAAAGAGAAGACTCGTAACGCGACAACCTGGCCCGGGACTGTGCCGCGCATTCGCCATGGTGCACGGCCAACGAACGAAACCGCTCTTACCGCGCAGTCACGATTTGCCACCTTATGGCCAAGCGGGCCTGGCGTCTATTACATGATCAGGCTTTCTCCGCGATTGGCCGAAATACTTCTGGTGACAGAATGTAGTTCATTGACGCGCCTTGTTGGCATGTTAGTTCGAGGCGGGGTTTCGAACTGCCCGCGTGCCGATAGTACAGCCGGATCGGATGCCAACCAGCGCTGAGCAGGATGTTACCGGTGAATTTCCCCTGTGCGTTCTTCAGGGGCTCGCCGATCAGGCGGATGTCATGCAGGAACAGCATCGCGCCTGTGCCGGTCTCCAGCGTGAAGGTGTAGTCGCTGGGTTGTGCGGCATAGAAGTAGCCTTCGAACGCGATGCCGAATGGAAGGCTTCCGGTCGTCATCACGAGGTTGATCGTGCTCGTGATGCCATGCTTCGTCGGCGTCAGAGTGCGGAAATCGGGGAGCCATGGAAATTCGCCATCGTATAACGACCAGGTCAGTCCCGGTTTACCCGCCGGGACTTTCGTGACGGGAGGTACCAGCGCACTATCGTAGGGCCTCGGCGTGCTGATATTCGGGACGCGGACCTGCAACACGCGCGCTTTCATAGCGGCCTGCAATCCTGCTGGTTCCTGCGGATCTTTGGCCAGGTTGTGGGCTTCCTGAGGATCTTTGGCTAAGTCATAGATTTCGAAATCATCGTCCGCCGATTTGATGTTATAGCGGATGCCCATATAGCCGTTAAGGAAGATGTTCTGCATCTGCCCGCGTTTGCGTCCGCGATGCGCCGGGGCGAAGTCGGCAAAGTTCGGAGTGTTCTGATTTTGAAAGTATTCGAGGTAGATGGTGCCGGGCCGCTGGCTACCTCGTCCGGTGAGCGAGGGGAGCAGCGAAACGCCATCGGATGCCGCGGGCGCGGGTACCCCGGCAGCCTCGGCGAAAGTAGCCAGCCAGTCCCACTGGCCTGATGGCTGGCTGGCGATGCGGCCGGGCGGAATCATCTTCGGCCAGCGGACCAGAGTGGGTTCGCGCATGCCGCCCTCCAGGGTGTCGCGCTTGATGCCGTCGAACGGACCGTAGCCGCGAAAGAAGGTGGGGGCGTAGGGTTCGTTGTCGAGATAGGATTCGATGGAGGGGCCGTTATCGGAGGTAAAAACCACGAGCGTGTTGTCTTCGATTTTCAGGTCTTTCAGAAGCTGGAGGATGTCGCCGACGCCGGAATCGATGCGGCGCACGTCGTTTGCGTAGCGTTGCTGGACGTCCGGCCACGGCACTTCAGGCGTGGCGGCGTTGTGGTCATCGTCCCAGGTACCTTTTGCGTAATCCGGAAACATGTAGCCATCCACCGCACCCGTTGCGGTGTTGAGCATCACATGGGGTTTGCCGGTCCATTGCACGCCGCCGGTGAGGCCGCCGCCGGGAGGGTAGGGGCAAGGGGGATTCTGAAGTTTGGCGTGGGGCGTGTCGTAGGCAAGGTAGAGAAAAAACGGCTTCGCAGGATAGGCTCTCGTCTGGGCGTTGGTTTGTTCAGTGATCCACTTTTTCGCTTGCGCGGTCCAGAGGTCGGCGGTGTAACACTTGTCGAGTTCAGCGGCAACTTCGCGGTCGTTCTGCCAGACTTCGCGCCCGTCTTCTTTGGGGTAGTGAAAGTGGCCGTCGACGTGGCGGACGTAGCCGAAGAAATAGTCGAAACCGCGTTTGGTTGGAAAAGCGTTCCAGGTCTGGTATTCGGCAGCCTTCTGGGAAGCCGGGGCGTCGATGGAGGGGTTCTTGTTCTGAGTGTTTTGCCAATCGCCGCCCTGCAGACCCCATTTCCCGACGGCCGCGGTAGTGTATCCCGCCTGCTGCAGCACCGTGCCCAGGGTGTGCGAATCGGCCAGCGCCTTGTCGAATTCGTTGTCGCGGACATTGGCGTGGCCCTGGGTAAGGCCCGACAGCAGCGATGTGCGGGAGGGCGCGCAGACTGGAGCGCCGCTGTAATGCTGCGTGAGCATCGCACCGTCCCTTGCCAGCGTGTCGATGTTCGGGGTGCTGAAGAATGGCACGCTGCGATCATGCAACGCGGCGCGTTGGTTCTGGTAAGTAGCGCCGACGTCACCGAAGCCAAGGTCATCGCAGAGGATGAAGACGATGTTGGGGCGCGACGCGGGTTGGGGAGCGGCATGGCTTGCGATTGGCCAGGCGGCGAGACTCACGCCTGTGGCCGCGGACATTTTGACGAACTCGCGTCTTGGTAATTTATTCATGGATGGGTCGCGATCAGAATACGATCTTCACACCGGCTTGCAACTGCCGCATTGTGGTGGACAGGAATGTGATGGAACCAGCCCCGACGCTGGAAATGTTCGTGTTCGGCTGCCCGAACTGGGGATGATTGAATATGTTGAAGCCCTCGAAGCGACACTCTATACGACCCTGCTCGCCCAGTTTCCTGACGGAGACACGTTTGAAGAGGCTGGCATCGAAGTTGACCGCGCCGGGGCTATAAAGAATATCCCGGCCCTCGTTGGGGAAGTTGTACAGCGTCGCAGGGGTGAATTGCGCAAAATCGTACCACTGGTGAATGGTTGGCTTGAAGCCTGGGGTGTGGACGCTGGGGTCCCAATTGGGGCGAGCCTGGCCGGTATTGGCAGAGCTGACATTGGTCGTGACGGTGAAGGGATGTCCGTCCCGGATGGTCGTGATGCCGTTCACCTGCCATCCGCTCACTATCGCCGAGAGCGCGCGGTGGGAGGGATTGAACCGCGAGCCTGATCCGATGGGCAGCGCATAGGTGTAGCTGGTGACGAGCCGCTGCGGAATACTGGAGGTGGAAGCGGCGCGCTCCCAACCAACGTTGCTGCGGTTGCGGAAATTCAGGTCGCCGATCAACTGGCCGCTGCTGAGATCGATCGACTTGCTCCATGTGTAGGAAACGAGCAGCGAGATTCCGTTGGTGTAGCGGCGCTGGACGCGCATCTGGAGCGCGTTGTATTCGGAATTGCCCATGGAATCGACATACGTGATGTCGCTAAAACCCTGGTAGGGGCGGCGGGCCGCGGTGGAGGTCCCACCCGGGTAAGCCGCGTTGATGTTGTAGAAGGTTGCCAGATGAGAGCCCTTGGTGCCGACATAGTTAGCGTCCACCAGGAATTTTCCAAGCTGCTGTTCGAGGCTGGCATTCCAGTGATAGACGACCGGGGATGCCGAATTCGGATCCCAGGCGTTGAAGGCCGTGGTGGAAGGATCGAGCAGGGTTGGATCAACGGCGTTGGCGGGAAAACCGGTAGCGAAGGTCAGTGTGGGATGAATGTTATCGCTCGTGTAGGCGTAACCGACGCGGTAAGGGGGATTGTATTCGGGACGGGAGGAGACGCCGGCTGCCCCGGGATCGCCATAGAAGACGCCGCCGCCGGCCCGGAAGACGGTGTTGCGGGCGAACTGGTAGGCAAGGCCCATCCTGGGGGCGAAGTTCTTTCCATTGGCCTTGACCAACGCGCGATTATCGACACCGGGAGGGATATTCATGGCGACCGAGGCGGGCGTAGATGGCGGGACTTTGTCGTTGACATAGATGAGCTTGTTTGGCCCGACGACGAAGTTGGCGTTGCGATTATTGCGCTCGTAGGGTGGGGTGAAGTACTCGTAGCGCAGACCGAGGTTGAGCGTGAGCTTCGGCGTGACCTTC
>JBBQDH010000183.1:0-11992 GCA_038319515.1 Bryobacterales bacterium | reverse complement strand
ATGGGGGACATTCTCCACTCGCTGCCGGGCGCCGCCTCCCTCAAGCACAGTTTCCCCGCCGCCCGCATCACCTGGGTAGTGGAGCCGAAGTGGGTTCCGCTGCTGGAGGGCAATGGTTTCATTGACCGCTTCGTGTTGTTCCGCCGGAACGAGCCTCGCTCCTGGACCCGTACCAAAGCCGAGTTACGCGCTGACCGGTATGACCTTGCGGTGGACTTTCAGGGCCTCGCGAAGTCGGCGCTGATTGCTCATTTGGCTCGTCCGGAGCGGATCGCCGGTTTTGGTCCCGGCCTGGTGCGCGAGCGTGCCGCTGGTCTTTTCTACTCCACCCGTGTGGGCAGTTCGGCCGTCCATGTGGTGGATCAGGCGCTCGATCTGGCAGCGGGCGCGGGTGCATTGAATCTGGTGCGGGCGTTTCCCCTGCCGGCCGGGGCGCCGGAAGGCCGTCTGCCGGACGCGCCGTTCGCCCTTGCGAGCCCGCTCGCCGGCTGGGCCTCCAAGCAGTGGCCCCTGGAATACTATGCAGAGCTGGCGCGCCTGCTGCAATCGAAGCTGGGGATGCCGCTGGTGCTCAACGGCGCGCCGGGATCTCTTCCTTCTGTTCCCGGCACCCATGTCCACGAAAGCGCGATTCCGGGCCTGATCGACGCCACCCGCCGCGCGGCGCTGGTGGTCGGGGTGGATAGCGGCCCCCTGCATTTGGCTGCGGCGCTGAACAAATCGGGCGCTGCGATCTTCGGCCCTACAGACCCCGTTCGCAACGGACCCTACGGCGGGGATTTTCAGGTGTTCCGGACCGACGGCGTTCGGACGACCCATCGGCGCGGCACCGTGATTGACCCGAGCATGCGCGACATTACCCCGGAGCAGGTGTTTGCTGCGCTGGAAGCCCGTGTGGGCTCTGGGGGCAGGGTCGAAAGCCCCCGGGCTTTTGACAGTTTTCGCGGCCCGCAGGGCCGTTCAGGCAGGTGTCACGCATAGATGCAGACTCGCCGACACTGGTTCCCGAAGGCCTACGCAGACCGCGTGGCCCGGCTTCGCGTCACCGCAGGATTTGTAATGGTTGTGGCGTTTGCCGCTTTTTCGCAACCCACGCCGCACTCGCTGGAGATTGGTTTGCCGGTATCTCTGCTGGGGCTTGCACTGCGGGCCTGGGCAGCCGGGCATCTGGCGAAGAATCAGCGTCTGGCGACCTCAGGGCCGTACGCGTTTACCCGAAATCCTTTGTATCTGGGTACCCTGCTGACGGCCATCGGGCTGGCTGCCGCCGGGCACAGTTCCGGACTGGCGGTGCTGTTCGGAGCCCTTTTCCTGTTGGTCTATCTGCCGGCGATTGAACTGGAAGAACAGCACCTGACTTCGATTTTGCCCACTTACGGGGCCTATGCGGCGCGGGTCCCGCTGTTGCTGCCGCGCTGGCCGGAGGGTCTCGGTCCGGACGATTTCTCGTTCGCGCTGTATAAGAAGAACCGGGAATACCAGGCGCTGCTGGGTTGGCTGGCCGGTGCCGCCTTGCTGGCGGCGCGCGCGTTTCTTGTGAATCGTTAGCTGTCGCCTGAATCGTTACCAGTCGCCCGATCATCCGCTGTAAGAGAATAGAATTATGCCCTACAACGAAATGCTGATCGCCCCGATGCGCCAGGACCTGACCCGCTATGGTTTGGAGGAAGCGCGCACGCCCGCCGATGTGGATCGCGCGATTTCCCAACCGGGCACTGTGATGATGGTGACCAATTCGGTTTGCGGCTGCGCGGCCGGCAAAGCGCGCCCCGGCATCGGTATGGCCCTGCAACACGCGATCCGCCCGGACCACACCGCCACCGTTTTTGCAGGCGGGGATGAAGCGGCTGTGGCGCACCTTCGCAGCATCCTGTCGGACGTTCCGCCCTCTTCACCCTCCATCGTCCTGTTTAAGGATGGCCAGCCGGTTTGGGTGATGCATCGCCGCGACATTGAGCAACGGGACGCGTTTCAAATCGCGAAGCTGTTGACGACGGCTTTCGACGAGTTCTGCGCCAAAGAAACTGTGACCGCATAAAAAAAATTCCTACAGTTCTGCCTGGTTTCCGTCGATAGAGAGGCATGTTGCATAGTGCTCCTCAAAATCCATCGGATGTAACCGTTCTGAGCCGAACGGAGATCTGGGCTCAGCGTGCTGCGAATGTAACCGGGCAGTTCTGCCAGACCCTTCTGAATTCGCGTTTAGAAGCCCCAGGCTTTCGGGCTCCCACTGAGTCGGCCCGCTCGTCGGTCTGGTATTCCGGACTGGTCATTGAACCTGCGGAGTTTAGTTCGCAGTTGTCGCAACTGCAATTGTCCCTGCAGGGTGCCAACAGCGCTGCGAGGATCACCGCGCATGAGCAGGCAGCTATCTCGAAATAGGGCTGCAACGCCTCAATCATTCTTAGAACGCTGGCTCGACCGGCTCCAGAGCCCGGATTGGCCAAGGTAGCACAGGCGGTCTTGCCGCCGGTATGTTTGTCTGGGCTTTCAGTGAGATTTCGTGGCCCGCAGGGCCTTTCACGCAGACGGACTCGGCGTGTCACTGTGCGGGATAGCCGAAAATGCACTCAGATTCGGCCGAATTTGGCGACTGCTTCCCGGATGGAACGGAATTTCTCGATGAACGGAATCATCGTATGTTCCGTGTTATCCAGTTCCTGCGCCCGCTTTAGAACTTCCGCCGCTTTGGCCCGTGGAATCACCACGACGCCATCTTCGTCGGCTGAAATAATGTCGTTTGCATTGACCAGGGCTCCGGCGATGGTGACCGGAACGTTCATCCCCACGAAGCGATAGTGATTGATTGACGTCGACGGGGCGATGCCGGTGCTGTAAACCGGAAACTGTAGCTTTTTGATCTGCGGCACGTCGCGAACCGCGGCGTCGACGACCGCGCCCGCCAAGCCGCGCGCCTTCATGGCCGTCGCCATCAGGCCACCCATTCCCGCGATATCACCACCGTCTTCCAGCTTCATCACGTAGACGGAACCGGCAGGCGCGGCGTCGATTGCATCCAGCATTCCCTGAGAGGCTTTCGAGCCGTCCGTGTGCTCTTCCTTCTTCAGGAGCACGGTGACCGCCGGCCCCGCGAACTTCGTGGTGAAAACCGGTCGCATTTCATGGTGCATGTAGAGCTTCTGGCCGTACAGTTGTTCCATCGCATCCGCTGCCGAGGCAACTTCCACCTGCCGGAAACCTTCCACAAGAGGATCGCCTGAACTGGTCTGGGCGACGAGCAGAACGAACCCGGTCAGGCAAACTGCGGAGCAAAGCAAGATCGCTTTCATGGCCCCAGCTTATCTCAGTGGTTGGAATTTCAATGCTTTGAACAATTAGAGCGAAACTTCCTCGCCCAGTTGCTCTCCGACAACCCCCGCAATCAGCTCCTTCAAAGTTCGTCCATCCGCAGGCAGAATAAAGGCAGCTTTTGCCTCATCCCAGTCCAGCTTGAAGCTTTTCACACGGGCGGAAACCCAGATCTGCCGCACAGGGGAATTTGGGCTGATCACGAACTTCGCAGGCGGGTCGTCGAATTCAATTGCCAGCGCCCCCTCATTGCTGTCCACATCGAAGTCGTGGTTCTCGCAAGCCGTTTCAAGTGCCCGCTGCAGGTTCATCAGTGCATCACCCGCAGCCGTGCGGAATTGCTGTTCGTCCATCATGTGTATTTTTATTGTGGATTACGCAGGGTGATGCCGGTCAGCGCCAGCGTCATCCCGATCACCACGACCACCGTTACCCAGGCCACAGCGTTGTAGACGGGCGGATTCACCCATTCGTGCATCAGATTTTTCTTGTTGATCAGGATGATCATGAAGATGAGAATGAACGGCAGCAGCATCCCGTTCAGAACCTGCGACAGCAAAATCATCTTGACCAAAGGAAAGTTGGGCAACACCACAATGCCGGCGCCCACCACGATCAGCAGCGTATAGAGCCAGTAGAAGATCGGCGCCTCATTCCAGCGTTTGTTCACACCGTGCTCAAACCCCATTCCCTCGCAAACCGAATACGCAGTGGAAAGAGGCAGAATACAGGCGGCGAACACGGAAGCGTTCAGCAACCCCGCGCTGAACAAAAGCACCGCGTATTGCCCGAACGGCTTGAGCGCCAGCGCCGCTTCCTTCGCGCTGCTGATGTCCGTGGGATGGTCGCGATAGGCCCCCGCGCAGGCCACGATGATGAAAAATGCGATGACCGAGGTCATCACGCAGCCGATGATCACTTCGATTCTGGACTCCCGGTATTCCTTGGTCGTAATGCCCTTTTCCACCACCGCCGCCTGCAGATAGAACTGCATCCAGGGCGCGATCGTGGTGCCCACCATGGCGATCAGCATGGCGATGTAACCGCTGTCCATCATCAGCTTCGGGCGAACGCTGTAGAGCGCCGCTTCTTTCCAGTCCGGCTTTACCAGAATTCCCGCCGCGATGTAGGAAACATAGATCAGGCAGGCAAACAGGAAGATTTTTTCGATGTTCTGGTAATTGCCTTTTACCGCCAGGAACCACACAAGAATGGCGGCAAGTGGAACCGAGATGAATTTGCTGACGCCAAAAATATCGAGCGCCGTCGCAACGCCTGCGAACTCCGCCACAATGTTCGTCAGATTGGCCAGCACCAACAGGAGCATGATGCCGAACGTCATCCGCAGCCCGAACTCTTCCCGAATCAGATCGGACAGGCCCTTGCCGGTGACTGCGCCCATCCGGGAACACATTTCCTGGGTCACAATCAGTGCGATGGTAATCGGCAGCAACGTCCAGAGCGGCAGATACAACCAGCGCGCGCCCGCCTGGGAATAGGTATAAATTCCGCCCGAGTCGTTGTCCACCATGGCAGTGATGAAGCCCGGACCCAGCACGGCGAATAAAACCACAATGTGGCGTTTCATGCGGGCGAAAAGATTCCGCACTACTTGTGCCTCAGTACAGTGATCACGTCGTCCGCCGTGATGACGCCGGCCAGCGTGCCGTCTTTTTCCAGTACCGGCATGGCCAGCAGATTGTATTTATCGAAGAGTTCGGTCACGCGGTTTTGTTTCTCTTCCGGCCCGGTGGAAATGAGCCGGCCGAGGGACAGATCCTTCATTCTTGTGTGGCCATCGGCCAGAAACAGGCGGGCCAGTGGAACAGCCCCGGTAATTCGGTTCCCGGCGTCGGCAAGGAACAGGACGTGCGTATTTTCCAGCAGGTCTTCATGCTCCCGCAACCGCACCATCGCTTCGGCCAGAGTGGTTTCTTCGGGAAGCACAATTGCCTCCGTATTCATCATGCCGCCGGCGGTATTTTCGTCGTATTCGAGCAGCTCTTTTACGTCTTCGAGTGGCTCCGTCTCCATCTCTTCCAGGATCTCCGCGGTGGTTTCGTCTCCGAGTTCGGCGAGCGCATCGGCCGCCTGATCCGGCGACATTTCTTCCACAATGTCTGCCGCCACGTCCGGCTCCAGGGCCTCCAGAATGCTGGCCTGCATCTTCGGATCGATTTCGGAAAGCGCCTCGGCAGCCACCTCGCTGTCGATGGTTCCCATGATGGCTTCGCGTTCCGCAGGCCCCAGTTCTTCCACAATATCGGCCAGGTCGGCGGGATGCAGCAGCTCCAGCTTGTCGTGCGAAATATTCAGACGCAGGCGCCGCAGCGGGTCCGCTTCCACGATGTTGCAGTAGTCCCAGCGAATGGAATTGGGCTGGATCGACTGCTGAGCCCGGCGCACCCATTGAGGTGGCACCACGCCCTGCGTAAGGCGGCGGAAGATGCTGCGCAGCCCGACATCCACTTCGAGAATGCTCAGCGAATCCCGGTCGTCATGCCGGATCTCGAATGTAACGTCATTGACACGCACCACCTTGCGTCCGTTGACGTCGATAATCTGCTGATCGAGAAGGTCGCGCTGAATCCGCAGCATGTATTCGTCGGAATGATACGGGTACAGCTTCTCATTCGAAAGCTGAATGCCGCCCGAGAGAGAGATGGAGGCGATCTGGTCGTAGCGAATGGAAAGCCAGGGGCCGCCGGCGCTCACCAGAAAACGGTCGACGCGCGCCGCATGAATCAGCGGCACAATGGCAACGTCCTTCACGCGTCCGATCCGGCGATGCTTCAGGTCATAGACCGGCATCCCGATGGTTTCGGTGAAGAAGAGGAAGTCGAAATTTTCCGCTGCCGTGCGTTCCGGAGTCATCGCTTGCAATATTCTGGGTGGTCCGCGTCCAAACGCGATGTACCCGCCCTGCAAGCGGCGGAAAAGAGAAATAACCGGGTTGGTTGAAGCTCTACATCAGGTTCGGAATCGCTCGGACGTACCAGAACCAATATGCCGCATCTGGAGCGCCTGAGGCAAGGGAACTCAGCGGAATTCGAGCGAATAGGGCATCATCCGCAGCATGCCGCCGCGCATCCAGACGCGCAGTCGGTCATCATGCCAGGCGGCGCGAAGCGGTTCCAGGCCGGTGCGGCTCAGCATGGCCTCTGCTTCGGATTCGCCCGACGTACGGAACACCACGTCAAGCAGGTTGCGTTTGCCCGGGTAGAGCACCAGATTCACGTTGCTGGTGGCCGGGATCCCGGCTTTCTTCTTGACCAGTTCCAGCGCGCGGTCGATGCCTCCAAGTTCGTCCACCAGCCCGTTAGCCTTCGCCTGATCGCCCATCCAGACACGCCCCTGGGCAATGGGCTCGATTTCCGCAACCGTCTTCCTGCGACCTGCCGCGACCTTGGTCAGGAAGTCCTGGTAGTCGGCATCAATTCCCTCACGAAGCTTTTGCCGGCCCGCTTCGCCAAGAGGCTGGTAGTCCGATTCAATCAGCGCGAATTTGCCCCTGCTCACGTAATCTTTCGAAATGCCGATTTTGTCATACAACCCGCGCAGATTCGGCTTGCCGAAGACCACCCCGATCGAGCCGGTTTCCGTCCCCGGATAAGCCACGATGCTGTCGCCGGTCATGGCCATGAAATAGCCTCCGGAAGCAGCGGCATCTGACATGGAGATCACCACCGGCTTCTTCTTCTTCAGTTCGTTCATGGCGCGCCACATTTCGTCCGACGCGGTGACCTCGCCGCCGGGCGAATTGATACGAACCACCACTGCCTTGATAGTGGTGTCCGCCGCCACCTTCGCCAGCATCTTCACGAACGGGGTGGATTCCAGGCCGTTATCGCCGCTCGAATCCGGATCGCCGCGCGTAATTGTGCCTTCACCAACCACCCACGCCACGCGGTCCTGTGAGACCACTGACGAATCCGGCGCACCCACGTAATTGTGGTCGTCCAGCTTCTTCAGCGCGCTCTGCTTGAGGACCTTCTTCAGGTCGGTGAACATTTCTTCTTCGTAACGAAGGTCGTCCACCAGACCCATCGCCCTGGCCTGCACGGACTGGAACGGGCCTTCGTCCAGCGTCGCCTTGATGGTCGCGGCATCTTTCCCGCGCCCCTTCGCAATCGTGCTCACCAGATCGTTGTAGACGTTATCCGCGATGCCGTTCAGCACCTCGCGGGTCTCCGGGCTCATGGCCGTTTTGGTGAACATGTCGCCGAAGTCTTTGTACTTCCCGGCGTGTTCCACTTCCACCTGGACGCCCAGCTTGTCGAGCGTGCCTTTGAAATACATCAGTTCAAGAGCCACGCCTTTCAGGTTGAGGGTGTCAACCGGCGACATATAGATCTTCGACGCGGCGCTGGCCATGTAGTAATCCCGCGTCGACGGGGCCTTCAGGTAGGCGTAAAGGGGCTTGCCGGATTTTCGGAAATTTTCGAGATCGCCACGGATCTCCTGCATCTTGGCCCAGCCGGGCGATGCGCCTTCCGGCTCAAACACCACTGCGCGGATGCGGGAATCTTTGGCGGCCCGGCGCAGGATGCTCCAGATGTTCTGAACGGTCAGCGGGGTCTTGTTCGCCAGGAACGGTATCGGATATTCCATGGCAGGGCGTTCCGGCACCTCGCCGGAAAGGCGCAGGATCAGAGTGGACCCGTCCGCCACCGATGCCGGTTTCGATTTCAGGGAGGCCAGCGCAAAGAAACCAATGACGAAAATCAGTACGATGAGGACCGCGCCGGTGACCAGACCCAACAGAAACTTGCCCATGCAGCAAGAATAGCGTGGAGTACTGCTTTATCGCATTTTCACCCCTGCCGTATTCCCCCGACGTGCGACAGGCGGTTTCGCCCGTCGGTTTTTTTCGCCTGGTCGACAGGCAAAACTGCCTGTCGCACTCATGCCTTAGCGTTTACCGGTCTTCATCCAAAGCGTTCCCAGTTGCTTCAGGTGGGTACGCAGGTTCTTCTCACCGGCGAACCAGTCTTCGTGATGGAAGTGGCCGAAGTTGCCGTAGCCGCGTTCCTTCTCATCCAGATCGCCCAGCGCGATGTTCAGCCCCATTTTGCGGTCGCCCAGGGCCACGGAATAAAACCTGCCTGGTTCCACTTCCAGGCAGGGGTCGAAGTTCACGGCCCATTCGATGATGTAGCCATGCCCGCCAGGCTTCGGCTTTGCCACGGCTTCCTGTGCGCCGGAAAGGATCCATTTCTGGTAATTGTTCCACGCGCTTTCGAGGCGCCTGGGCTCACCCTCCAGCAGTCCCCCCACACCCACGCCACCCTTGCGGGATTTCGTGAGATTGCAGACCATCTGCCAGGAAGTGCCGTCGCCCGCTGAATCCTCGTCGGCCACCCAGTGGTTCGTGGCGTTGATCAGCAGTTCCATTTCGTCGCCGAACCAGGGGTAGCCGGCGCGGGAGAGTTCGTGGGCCTTGGGGTTTTCCTCCGGCAGCCACCGGGGCGTGTCGATGCCGTAGAGCACGTCGTCTGTCACGTCGAACGCAACGTAGAGGCGCTTGCCATCGTGCTTGACGTAGCCCTTCAGCGCCAGGTCTTTCGCGTTCGTGGTGGGGGAAAACTGCGCCATCCAGCCAGTGTTGTCGAACGTGGTGGCGTCGTCCCATTCACCGGGAGAAATCACCCCATCCAGCTTCGGAGTCTTGCCGGGGTACGCGCTGAGTTCGCGGGGGAACTCTCCCGCAGTGAGCGACAGGATGCCCAGCAGCACGCCGCTGCAAAAGCGCTTCACCACTGCTACCTCTTGCGCTTGGGCGCTGCCGCGGCAGGGGCCGCCACAGTCACACTCATGGCACGAAGCTGCGCCTTGGCCTGTTCGGCCTGATCTTTGCGGGGATACTTCGCGATCAGTGCCCGGAAAGTCGCAATGGCTTCGGTTTTTCGTCCCGACCCCTTCAACGCCATTCCCTTATCGAAGTAAGCGTTCGGCGTGACCTGCTCGTTCGCCGGGTAGCGCTCAATCACGGCATCGAAATCCTGCGCTGCCAGCTCGTACTTGCCCTGCGCGGAGTGCGCCTCACCGATGTTCAGCTGGGCGTTCGCGGCGTTCGGATTGTCCGGGTAGAACTTGATGAAGTCAGAGAATTCCGAAATCGCCAGGTCATACTTGCCGCCCGCATAGTCTTTCAGAGCGTTGTTGAACAGCGTCTCCGCCGGAATTTGTGCCTGCGACTGCGGGGCCTGCCCGGCACCCGGAGGAGGCGGCGGGGGAGCCTGCAGCACTTTCATCGCCTCGTTCATGTCGCCCAGTTTCTGCAGCACTTTGTTAATGGAAGAGTTCAGATCCGAAACCTGGTTCCGCACTTCAGAAACGTCGTTATTCGTGTTGTCTACCTTGGCGGCCAGTGAGGCAATCGGCGCCAGTTTCGACGTCAATTCCCGGTCCAGGGTCTGATTGACAGTGGAACTCAGAACGGCCACTCCGGTATTCGCCTTGTTCCCGGCATCAAGGGCCTGCTGTAGCAGGGTCTGGATCGCGGCCATCTTCTGGTCGAAGCTGCTCTGCAGGCTCCGGACCTGATCCTGCAATTGCGCGATGTCGCGTTGCATCTCCTGCATCTCCTTGCTGGCAGCAAAGATGCTGCCGGCAGGGAGAAGCAGGGCTATCAGGGCAAGTCTGTAAACGGGACGCATTGTTTTTATTATCCCAGCTTGATGATTCCGTTCTTACTGGCCGGCGGCGAAGTGGGCGCGCCGATTCTTTTGGAAGCAGCCTTCCGTCGCTTCCGTACAGGTGGGGCGCTCTTTGCCGAAGCTGATGGTTTTCAGACGGTCCACGGGAACACCCTGCTGGGTGAGGAACTCGCGCGCGGAACTGGCGCGACGGTCGCCAAGGCCGAGGTTATATTCGGCCGAACCCCGCTCATCGCAGTGGCCTTCCACATAGATGGTGGTGGTGGGAAAGTCCTCGAAGATGCGCTTCAATGCCGCGGCGTCCGCTTGCAGAATGGCGCGGGACTCTTCGCGCAGGTTGTTCGAATCGTAATCAAACAGGATGTCCTGGAGATCAGACTGGATGCGATCTCCCACCGTGCCGATCTGATTTTGGTTCCTCGCCGGTGGGGGCGGGGGAGGCGCCGGGTTGGTGACAGAGATGGTTGCGTTCGCCGTCGAGGTGCCGGCGGGACCCGTCGCGGTCAGCGTCCAGGTAGTGGTTTCCGTAGGGGTGATGCTGCGGGTGCCGGTCGCTGTCACGGTGCCGATGCCCCGGTTGATGGAGATTTCCGTAGCGCCGGTGACTGACCAGCTCAGCTGGGCGGACTGGCCGCGCTCAATGGACGACGGCTCCGCGCTGAATGACGCCACCACTGGCTTCCCCGCCGTGGGAGTTGTCATGCCGCCACCCGTGCCCGAGTTGTTCGGCGGGGGCGGCGGCGGCGGGATCACCACCTTCTTGCCACACGCCGTGGCGAAGATCGCCATCACCGCGATCAATGAAAAGCTTGTCAGTCTGGAAATCTTAACCTGCGAAAAAGTTGTCATAATAGCCCGGTAAATTTACTTCACACCCCAAACGGGGCTTCTGTTCGAACCCTGCTGCGTCAATACCTTAACCTGCGTGCCGTCTGCCAGCATTGTATAAATCTGCGGCCTGCCGGACCGCGTGGACGTGAAAACCAGATGTCTGCCATCGGGGGCCCAAACCGGATTCTCGTTCTTCCCCTCACCGTGAGTCAACTGCGTATACTGGCTGGAACCAATTTCCATCACAAATATATTCCATTGGCCCTTCGAATAGCCCTGTGTCCAGGAGAAAGCCATGCGCTGGCCGTCCGGGCTCCATGAAGGGTTCGATGCTTCGCCCTCGCCATTGGTGACACGCTGCACGTCCGCGCCATCGGCATTCATGCGATAAATCTGCTGCGCCCCTGGGCCACTCACGAAGAGCACCAGATTGGGGTTCTTTGGATTCACCTTGGGTTCCACGCAGATGGCGTCGCGATGCGTGATGCGGCGGAAACCCTGCCCGTCGATGTTCGCCGCGAAGATCTGCGGCTGACCCGCGGCGGAAGATGAATAATAGATCTGCTTGCCGTCCGGGGTGAAGCTCGGCGTGGTGTTGAGCGAAGCGTCCTGATTATAGAAAGGAAGCGCTCTGCCGGTTTCTGTGTTGATCACCATGATGCGCGGCGTCACCTTCGCATAGGTTGTAAAAGCTGCGCGGGTTCCGTCCGCCGAGACAGTTGGCATGATCGTCAAAGACTTCAGATTCGTCAGTTGTTTCTGGTTATTGCCATCCCAGTCCATCGCCCAAAGTTCATCATTGCGTGTACGGGTGGAGATGAAGTAGATCCGGCTGCCCAGCAGAGAACCCATGCCACCGAATTTCTGAATAATGTCGTTAGCGAATTCATGCGCCACCTTAACCGCCCCGGCTTCATCGAGCGAGCCGGTGTAAGTCTGCCGCATCAGCTGGGCGGACTGCACGCTCTGTTGACGCGTGTCATAAAGGTTCGCATAGAGCGCCAGCGCGCCGTTCACCGCTGCCGTATAGCCAAAGGCCAGATGGGAAGCCTTGGTGGGTGCACTCTGCCAGTCCTGCAGCGCCATGCCCTGGCGATTGTCTTCGGGCTTCAGATCTTCCGGGCGTTGCGGATTGTTGAGCGGGAACATGCTCTTGGCCACCATATCGAACAGGCCGGAGTTTTGCAGATCGC
>JBBQDH010000182.1:0-12038 GCA_038319515.1 Bryobacterales bacterium | reverse complement strand
TGCCGTAGCGGAATGACCAGTCTTTCAGGTGCAACTCATGCACCATGCCCCACGTGTAACCACGGACATCCGCCGGATAGTCCCACGCGCCGTTGAACATGACGCCCCAGCCCAGGAACTGCGTTCGCGGATCATGCGAATAGCGGTTGTTATCAAAGAAATCCGTCAGCGTGAATCGGCCTGTCGTGACTGTATAGCGCTTCAGGGGCCGGTGCCCGGAGAGTTGATTCGCGTCGCGTTCCGTCTCTTCTTCTTCTTTGCCGAAGCCGAAGTCGTGAGTCAGATAGAGGCGGGCGAGGTAGGGCTTAGGCGTCGCCGAGGCCACGCGAGGCAGTTCGCCATTCGAAGAATTCGCCAGCCCGGATACGCCGCTAAAGCCACGGCCACCCGCTATTTCGGGGTCAAATACCAGCGTGCTGTTCTTATCCAGGCGCAGGCTCAGAAACAGCGTGGTGGTCAGAGAGACATCGCGTTCCTTGTAGTTCTGCAGGCTGTACTGACCGGAGTACAGAGATCGAAATGTACCGTGATACTGGCCAACGGAAGTCGCCTGCCAGAAGAGGTTCCATCTTTCTTCCGCTCCGGCGCCGGTAGCGACAAGGAGCGAAAGAGCGATCAGTCGGGTCTGCATCAGGAAGTGCACCCCTCCATTTTCGCCTGCCGGTTGCTCTACTTCCCGGCTCGCTTGAGCGCGGCGGAATCGAGCACCCAGCGACGCAGAATTTCATAGCCCCGATCACCCGGATTGAAGCGGCGTCCACCCTGGTGTCCGTCTTCCTTGCCACTCTGCACGTTCAGCGGCTTCCGCAGCAATTTGCTCTGTTCCACGTCTGCTTCATTGACCCGTTCCAGCAGCGATGTATAGTTCGCCCAGGTGGCTTTCGGGCTCAGGTAACCGTTGTCATCAGCAGCCTGCAGCGGCATGGAAGGAACCCGCCCCGGCACGCCATGGCAGCCCAGACAGGCCAGTTCGTCATCGCGATTGGTCTTTGTCATCTCCGGCGCCACCCAGTTCCTGAAGTACTCAAAATTAGCCCTGCGTTCCGGCGAGAGTGCTTTTACTTCGGCGACATCATCTTCGGCATAGCCGGGTCGCACACGCTTCAAAACAGGCCGGATCTTCAGATTCGTATTGACGTGCGTATCGGCGGCCAGAGTAAGCGCCGCTGACCGCAGCCTTCGGTCCGAGGTCGGGTCTTCCAGTGCCTTCAGGTAAAGAGTGATTGAGCGTTCGCGATATTCAGCAATGGCATCGGGGCCGACAGGTTTTGTATTGCGCACCTCCGGCACTGCCGTCTCCTGTGTTAGCAGCCATTTGATCGATGGCAGCCAGAGCATCTCATCCATCGGCGTATTGAATGTCTTCGGGAATCTCTCCAGCAATGATCGTGTCTGCAGATCCGGATTGGTGTGGATCACCTGCCCGATGCTGCGCGCCAGATACCAGTCGGGCGGTTCCTTTTCCATCTGCGCCAGCACGTGCGTATTCTCTTCCAGTTTTCCGCGCTCCGGCGCGAACGCCGGTACCATCAGGCTGTAGAAAGTCTTCAGCTGCTCGTCGGTCTTCGGGAGATCCCAGCGCGCGCGGGAGAACAGTTTGATCAGCGATCCGGCGAGTTCTGCACGGCGTTCAGGATCCACTGCGCCACGCTGAATCTGCCCGGCCAGCGGCTCCAGGAACTCCTGTGTGCCGGGCAGGGAAATGACGCGCGGATCAGACAGAGACGTCGCAGCCAGAGTGCGCAGGTTTTCAGGGCCGCTGGTGGAGTAAGCAAGCACCTTCTTCTGCAACGGCTCGTAAGTGGCGTTGGCCGAAGCCTCAATGGCGAGGCGCATCCCCACGTCATCCTTTGCACCTTCAGCATCCAGCCAGTACGGCAGGATGGCCTTGCCCACCATTTCGGCGGATTTCGGGGTGACATAACCCATCTGGCCGGGACCACCATCGCCGCCCGCCATGCTGTAGTAAGTTGCTGCCACATTGGTCACGCGTCGTGCAAGGTACGCATTCCTGCCCGAGTCGAGCCGTTTTGTGATTAACCCGAATAACTCCGCCAACTCCGGGTATTGGTGATCCTTGCTGCCATTGGCGCGTTGCCCGTTGGCGATAAAGAGCGCTTCGGTCTGGAAGCGCTTGGCAGTCTCCACCAGCGAACTCGATTCCGGTTGTTCCAGGCTTGTCAGGAACGCCTGATTGAGGCGCGCCCGCACCGGTGGATTCCACACCCACCAGTTCCATGCGGCACGAGCCGACCACGCCCGGACTGCCGGGTCGGGGTCGCGGTTCATCATCTTGTCCAGCGCTGCGGCCAGGCGCGGAAAGCCTGCGGCGGTTCGCGAAAGCACGCCATCGGCGCGCATGATCAGCGCACCCGCGATTGAGGCGCGGGTCAGGTCATCGCCCTTCTCGTAGGCGGCAAAGAGGTGATCCCAGCCCTTGTCGTCCAGCAGCGTCTGGCGCATGCCCCATCTGGCGGCCTCTCTTACCATCTTGACCGGATCGCCCAGCCCTTTGATCTGTGCCGGGATACCAAGTTCGTTGTGCACGGCGCCCAGTGCAGTTTGCGCCCAGTAGCGCACCTGTGGGTTCGGATTTTCAGCACCGGGAATGATGAGTGAGACGAAGCTTCCATCTTCCGGGTCCAGTCCCAGCTGGGCCATTTCACGGAAGCGGGCAATGGTGTCGGCCAGGGATTCTCCGGGCCGTGCTGCGTAGTCAGCAGCCTTGTGGGGAACGGGGATTTCCGGATAGAGACGGGACAGCGCGTGGATGGAATAGGCCGTGGTCACGAAGCCTGTCAGGGCGTTGTTATTCCATCTGCCGTACGGATCCTGCATGTGTAGCAGAGCCTCGACGCCGCGCTTCACTGCCGGATCGGCATCGGTGTATCCGAGCCCCGCCAGCGCCGTCAGGGCCAGAGCCGTCGGGGCAGGGTCAGTGTCTTTCGGATCAGTGCTGCCGTTGAGATTGAAGCCCCACGCCCCGTCCGGTTTCTGCAAACCGCGCAGGCGCTTTTCATCCGACGCGACCTGCTGCTGCGCCTTCTCCCACAGCGCTTTCGCGGCATCGGACTCTTCGCGAATCGCTACATAGTTCTGTGGGAAAGTCTTACGGAAGAACTCAATTCGGTTCGACAGATCGTCTGTGTATTGCAGCCGTTCCGTCAGGATCTTCTGCGCTTTGTCTTCCAGCGCCGCCAGATACTTCTCGTCACGCGTCTGCTCCCAGGCACGCCGCAGAATCTCTCCGGCAAATCGATAAACAATCGATTGCCCCACGTTCGAACCAGGGCCGGCGGCGTTGATGCCGCTGGGGTCGGCAGACTGCAGTACAAAATTCGCAGTCCGAATCTGTTGTGCGGAATGCAGTCGACGCGCGGGCAGGAACTTTTCAAGGGTAGTGACGTTGAAACCGGCAACACGCGTGCCCGCCGGGCCGTCGCCCAGATCGAGCGGCGCCAGACTGGTATTGTTC
This sequence comes from Bryobacterales bacterium, assembly GCA_038319515.1. GTDB lineage: Bacteria > Acidobacteriota > Terriglobia > Bryobacterales > Bryobacteraceae > BOG-234. Next base: position 8,563 of record JBBQDH010000182.1, on the reverse strand, counting down.
GCGGCGTCCTGCAGGACGTTGGTGGGCCGCAGGGATTCATACATCACATTCATCAGATGCCGGAAGTTCGCTACGTTCTCCGGCCGGTAGCCGTTCAGCATCGCACCCACTGGTCCCCACACGCCGGACTGTGTATGGCAACTCATACAGTGCGAGCCGAGCAGGCTGCCCGTGTCCCGAATGCGCCGGTCCACACTGGCGCCACGGGGGCGGTTCAACAGCCAGGCATCCACCTGCGAGATGTGATCGTACATGGCGGCGCGCACAGCCTGACGCGGGTCTTTGAAAGGTGCGGGGCGGCGCAGCCGAAGCTCCACTTCATAACCAGGAGAATTCGCCTCCACTTTCAGGAAGTACACACCCTTTGGCTGCAGCGTGCGGCTGATCTCGGTGCGATGCCCCTCGGTCTGCTGGTGCACACGCTCATTGGCATTTGCGCCTTCGCGATATTCCTTGCCGTCTGCCGTGTAGAAAAGCACCTGCGCCACGACAAGCGGATCCGGCACCACCAGATTCGCCGTAAACAAGCGCGCTTCCGTGCCCTGATAATCAATGCGGAACCAGTCGAGCCCGCTCGTTCCCACCTTGCCGTTATCGAAGTATTCAATATCGTCCGCGCCGCCCGTAATATGCAGCGTTTCATCACCACCGCTGGCGCCCATTGCGATGGGCTGCGCTTGCGCGATGGAGTCATTCGGCTCGGCTTCCACGATCATGCCGCGTTTCGAAACGCCGTAGTCAACGGGCTTCACTTCGGCCCGCAAGGGAACATGCAGGCCTTCCGGCCACGCCGTGCTCTTCGGGAAGCGTTCTACCTTTGCGATGCTGCCCGGTTCGCGCCAACGGGGCAGATTGAAGTCGGGCTCTTCGTCAGTGACGACAGACACTTTCAGTACAACGGCACCCGTCTTCGGCGCGCGGTACACCATGTAAAAGTCGGGGTCGAGCGCGTGAAGCACCTTTCGATAGCCTGCCCATTCCACTGCCAGCCTGCCGTTCGGCTGCAGTTTGGAAGGAGCGGGTAAGCCAACGGATATTTCGACGGCCTTGCCTGCCTGCAGCATGTACGAATGCACCCAGGGCGCGCCGGAGAAATCAATTCGTACGGGTTGCGGTGCCTGTGCGAGTGCTGCGGAGAAGACCGCAACCGGAAGGAAGATCACTGTGTATTTCATTGCAGCCCGGCTTATTGCGCGTCGCCCAGATCGTAGGCTTCAGTCGCGGTCATGGAAACGTAGAAGGTACCGACGTTGTTCTGCCAGTGTGCGTTGTCGTTCACTGCCAGACGCAGTCGACCAGCAGGCTTGCCCGTCAACATGGCCTTTTTGCTGATGAGGAAATTCCCGCCCGTCGCACCAATGCGGGCAACCAGCGAGCCGAACGGGAACCCGTCCACAAGGTTTGTCTTATAAGCCGGTGCTCCGGGCGCTTTGATGCCGTCGGCTTCCGAAGCCCAACTGTCTGTCTCCCAGGAGAGCCTGACAAATCCACGTGATGTCAGATCTGCCTTTGTGGCCGCGCTGAAGACGACTCCCGTATCCAGAAACTCGATCTGCGTGGAGTGGCTCAGTGCATGCACCTGCATGCTCCGGCCAACGCTCTTCTGCCGCACTGCAAGGGTCCGGATCTTCGACCAGGGCAGCGTAGTCTGCTTGCCGTCCGCGGTCTTTACTTCCACGTTGCCTTCGCCGAGCTTGCCCCGGATTGCCTCGCCGCCTTTCATTCGCACCATGCTGAGGGCGCGATCCGGGCCATCGGCATAGCTGGGAATCACCCTCTCAAACAGCCGGTAGAGCGGACGCGGTTCATGTTGATCCGTGTCTTTATAAGCTTTCAAGAGGGGCGTGAGCACAGGTAACCCGATTGCGGTCAATTCTTCCACCGCCAGATCGCGGGCAGCCCGGTCTTTATCCTGAATTACAGCGAGGCCCGAGATAATGCGCCCTGTTTCAAAATCCGAAGCCGGCGCGGCGTTGTGTACGGATAAAAACTGCGTCAGGCTCACCGCCGTTGCTCTGCCGTCGCGCTCAAACGGCACCGACTTCAGTTGCGTCTGTCCTTCCAGTTCCGCGCCATCAATCGTGCGGATCAAAACCCACTCGGCGGCATGCAAAGACGCAACCAACGTCAGTGAGAATGCCAGTAAAATCAGCTTACGCATGCACGGAAGTATATCAATGGCTGACGGACAGGCAGGGTAACCCGGAGTTCGGCATTTGCGCCACATAAAGACATAGAATAGTGTTTTTGCAACGTGTGAGGAATAACGACTTTGCCCAAACTGTACTTGTATTCGCTGTCGAGCTCAATGTGGCTTCTGGGAACGATTGCCGCCAACGCCGCCCCTTCTGCAGCAACCGCAACCTTCCGCCAATACTGCCTGCAGTGCCATGGCAAGTCTGCAACCGCCGGCATCAACCTGGAGAAGATGCTTTCGCCTGTGTCTGTCGGAGATCACTTCGCCCAGTGGCAGAAGGTCGCGGCAGTTCTCGTAGAGAAACGCATGCCGCCTGCGAAGTTGCCCCAGCCCGGGGATGCGGAGCGCGTTGCGGCGGCGGCCTGGGTTCGCGGCAGCCTGAGTGAGTACGCGCGGCAGCACGCCGGCGATCCGGGCAAAGTGACCGTTCGCCGACTGACCGGCGCGGAATACTCATACAGTGTTCGTGATCTGACCGGACTGGATTTGCGAATGGAAGGCGATGTCGCTTCCGATGCGGTTGGCGGTGAGGGTTTTGCGAATTTCGGCGACGTGCAGTTTATGCAGGATGCCGGGCTGGAGCGATACCTTGAGTCGGCTCGCAAAATTGCAGAGCACGCTGTCATCGGGACTGGACCGCTGGAGTTCTCTGAGCATCCGGGGAAGACCGGTTTTGAACTCTCCGGCGTGGCGCGCATTCAGGAGATCTATAAGAAATTCGGCTTCCGTACCGTCTCCGGGGAAGGCGGCATTCCTTTCGGTCAGGACAAATACAGTCAGGCGTTTTACGTGGCATGGCGGTATAAAAATCGCGCCACGCGTGGCGAACCCGGCGTGACTTTGAAGACGCTCGCGGCGCGGGAGGGTGTGACCACCCGTTTCGCACAGCATATCTGGAATACGGTCAATCAAAATGACCTGGGCTATCCGTCGTCGGAGGTAGCGGCACGCTGGCGCGCGCTACCCGCGTCTGAAGCTGCGGCGCGCAAGGGCTGTGACGAAATCAAAAGCTTTCTGGTCAACTGGCCTGGCTGGCTTTTTGCCCGTGGTGATGTGGCGGCAGGCGGGGCAGGGGATGAGAGCCCGCTGATCATGGATGAGGCAGCCATTAAGGCTGAACCCACCCACCACTTCACATTCAACCTGTTTGGACGTGGTGGACGCGGTCGTGGACCGGTAACCGGTCCGCTCAAGGCGTTCCTCAATGTGGACTCGATTGATCCCCACGCAAATTCGAAGCCGATTGTCATCTGGCGGAATGCCACGGTAGGTATTCGGGCGGCTGGAGGCGGGCGAGGCGCCGTGCAGTCAGCACAGCCTCTCCGAAGCGTTCTCACCCCTGAAACAGCAGCGAAACTGAACTTTGGACAGAGCCCCGATGGCACCCCAATGGGACCTAACGACTTCGCATCAGTGGGCTCAGTAAATTTCGAAATTCCGGTTCCGACCGGGGCACCGGGCGTCGTCCTGCAGTTGGATGCCGGTATTGGTGCGGATCATGACTCGGTCGTCCGCGTGACGTTCTCGAATCGCGCCGATGGTCCCGCTCCGGGTATAACGGTTCACGCAATTCTGGGAGATCCGAAGAGTTCCGGATACGACCACTTCAAAAAGGGCTTCCTGCAACTGGCGAAGATCCTGCCCCCGAATTCGCAGGGTGAGCCCACACCTGCGGACAAAGACCCGCCGCCCGAACCGTTCGACAAAACCTACAACACTCCCGAACACGATGCTTATGATCTGCGGGTCAAGTACGAACGTGACGATGACTTTATCTACCAATATGTGCTGGATGATGCTTCCCGCACCCGGCTCGATCATGCATGGAACGACCTGTATTCCTCGTTCGAGTACCACGACAACTACATCGATCTGCTGGCCACGCACTTCGGCCTGAAGCTTCCTGGCAAAGGTATCAAAGACCTGGATCAGGCTTACCTCGACTCACTTCCCGCCGCGCAGCGCGGCTATTTTCAGCCGTTGCGAACACAATACGATGCCATGCAGCAAGCCCTTCTTGACGCCCGGCCCGGGCATGTGGAAGACTGCATCCGCTTCGCCGCGCGGGCATGGCGCAGGCCCCTCACGGAGCCGGAGAAGGTGCAACTGCGATCGTTCTACACGAAGGCACGAACAACTCAGGAACTCGATCATCAAAAGGCAATTCAGGCTCTGCTGGCCCGCATTCTGGTGTCACCAGAGTTTCTCTATCGTCTCGAAAAGCCTTCAGAAACCAGTGCCGCGAGACCCCTCGGCAACTATGAACTTGCGAGCCGGCTGAGCTATTTCCTCTGGTCCTCGGTGCCTGATGATGAATTGTGGCGCGCGGCTTCGGCCGGTGAGCTGGTGAACCCTGCACAGCTGGATCGTCAGGTGAAACGCATGCTCGCCGACGCCAAAGCCCGCCGTCTGGCCACGGAGTTCTTTGGGCAATGGCTGGGCTTCTATCGCTTCGATCAATACAAGGGCGTCGACAGTACCCGTTTCCCCGAATTCACCGATGAAGTGAGAGCAGGCATGTATGACGAGGCCGTTTCCTTCTTTGAACACATCGTCCGCAAGGATCGTCCCGTGAGCGACATACTGTTCGCTAACTATACGTTCCTCAACAAGCCACTGGCGAAGCACTACGGCGTGACAAAGGAAATCAAATCCGCCACCACTGCCGAACTGGTGGAAGGCGCGAATGCAATGCATCGGGGCGGCCTGTTGCGGCTGGGCGCGGTTCTCACTGTAACCTCCGCTCCGCTGCGCACAAGCCCGGTAAAACGCGGTGACTGGGTGCTGCGCCGCATTCTTGGCACGCCCACTCCGCCGCCGCCCGCTGATGCAGGCTCCATCCCGGCTGATGACAAACTTTTTGCCGGGCTCTCCGTGCGGGAAAAGCTCGCGTCCCACAAGCGCAACGCTACCTGCGCCGGATGCCACACGCGAATCGATCCGCTGGGCTTCCCGCTCGAACGCTTTGACCCCGTGGGCCGGTGGCGTGACAAATACAACGACGGTAAACCGATAGACGACACCAGTGCACTCGCAGACCAGACTCCTATTAACGGTGTCGACGGGTTGCTCGGCTACATGAAAGCACAGCAGCCGCAGGTGTTGCGTACCATGTCGCGCAAGTTGATTGGTTACGCCCTTGGCCGCACCGTACTGCCTTCGGATGAACCTTTGATTGATAAACTGATCGCAGCCGGCGGCAATGCCACGTTCTCTCAGCTGGCTGCCGAAATTGTGCAGAGCAGGCAGTTCCGTTATCGCCGTGAACAGGAAGCAGGATTATGAACCGCGTGAAAAAGAACTTCGCCAACCAGCCGGCCTCGCGCCGTCAATTCCTCCGCGGTGCAGGCGTCGCCCTCGCCCTGCCGTGGATGGAGTCACTCCCCCTGTTCGCCGCGGCGCCTTCGAACAAGCCGCCAGTGCGCTTCGCCTGCCTGTATTTTTCCAATGGCACCAAGCCTGCTAACTGGTGGGCCAAAGGCAGCGGCGCGTCGATGGAGCTTGGCCCCGCACTGCAACCGATGATGGCGCACCGTGAGGAAATCACTTTCCTGCGCGGTCTCTATAACAAGCAGGCAATGCTTTCCACCAGCCCGCACCTTGGTCGCATGCCCAACATGCTGTCAGGAGCCACGGTCAGTCTCGATCCCGGCGACATCCGCGTGGGCACTTCGTTCGATCAGGTTCTTTCGCGGCAGATCGGCGCGCAGACCACTTTACCCAGCATGGCTCTGGGGGTGGAACCCAACGAATTGCGCCTGGAAGACGGGTTGTCGATGATCTACGGCTCGTGCATCTCCTGGGCCACTGCGACCAGGCCTGCCACCAAGGAAATCTAGCCTTCCCGTACGTTTGATCGTCTGGTCGGCGATGGCTCCGGGCGCCAGGTGGACAAGAGCATTCTCGATGCTGTTCTGAGCGAGACCAGCAGCCTGCAACCGCGCATCAGCCGCACTGATCGCGTGAAGCTGGATGAGTATCTGAGCTCGGTTCGCGACATCGAAAAACGTATTGATCGCGCCAATAAAGAAGAGCGCATTGAGGGCTGGCGTCCCACCCTTGAAAAGCCCAACATGCCGCGGCCTGCCAACGAAATCCCGCAGGACGTACCCGCCCACATGAAGCTCATGATGGACCTGATGGTGCTGGCGTTCCAGATGGACAAAACCCGTGTGGTCACGTGCATGCTGAACAACGACCTTTCGCAGATGAATTTCAAGTTTCTGAAGGGCGTGCAGGGCGCGCTGCATCTTGACCTGACCCACAACGGCCATGTGCCGGAACTGGAAGCCATGTACCTGAAGACCAATCAGTTCCACGTGCAGCAGTTCGGCTACCTGATCCAGCGCCTGAAAGATATCGACGAAGGCGGGCAGTCGCTACTGGATAGTTCCATGCTCATGTTTGCTTCGAATCTGTTCGACGGCGATACACACGGCGCAGACCAGATGCCCATACTGCTGGCTGGCGGCGGCAACGGTTCGCTGAAGCAGGGGCGTGTGCTCGATTACATGGATAAGGGTGACGATAATCGTCGCGCCTGCAGCCTGTACCTTTCGATGATGGACCGCATGGGCGTGCGTCTGGACCGTTTTGGCGATACCGATAAGCGACTCGCTGACCTGTAACCGTTGATGACTGCCGCAGATTTTCGCGCCGTCGCATTGAGCCTTCCGGAGACGAAAGAAGGCTCACATTTTGGGAACGCCGATTTCCGCGTTGGCGGAAAGATCTTCGCGACCCTGGGCCTCGAAAAGGAAGGCTTCGGCGTTCTGTTGCTCAACCCGGAGCAACAGGCAGGCATGGTGCAGGATGCGCCCGAAGTCTTTTCTCCCGTTCCGGGCGGCTGGGGCAAGCAGGGTTCCACCCGAGTGCATCTCGAATCCGTGAATCCGGATGTCTTGCTCGATGCTTTGCGCGCTGCCTCGAACCTGCGGAAGCCGGCTACTGCAAAGCCGGCGAAAGCAAAGAAGGTAATGCGAAGCTCATAAATTCGGCCCCACCGCCGGCGCCACATACGGGCGTCGATTCACCATGGAATTCCTCAGCGGTGCCTTCATCGCCGCGTTGGCCGGGAAGTGTTGACGCAGTTTTCCACCGCTCTCATCAGAGGTTGCGAAGGCCAAGCCATGGGCCTGTCGAAACAGCAACTCTTCCGCCGTTCCCGGCACTCCCGCATAAAGAATCGCATCGCGGCACAGTATTATGAGGTACATGTTTTCGTCCCGTTTCCTGTTGGTCGTATTCGTGAGCGGGGCCGCCTGGGCCCAGAGTGGTGCGACCGTTTGGGACGGGGTCTACACGCCGGTTCAGGCAGAGCGCGGCGCAGCCGTTTATGCCACCGAATGCGCCCGTTGCCATCGCGACGATCTGGGTGGGTACAACGGTGCTTTGATCGGCAACCGCTTCATGGACCGCTGGCGCGAAGACAGCCTTGAAAGCTTTTACAACCTGACGCGCAACACCATGCCTCGCAATGCCCCGCAGAGCCTGTCTGAAGAAGCGTATCTGGACGTGGTGGCGTACGTGTTGAAGGTCAACGCCTTTCCTTCCGGCGAAAAAGAACTTACCCGCACCAATTTGCCGGTAACGCGCGTGCAGGCGAAGAACGGCGCCGCGCCGGTTCCGGACTTCGCGCTGGTCTCGGTGGTTGGCTGCCTGACTCAGGGGGCCGACGGAACGTGGATTGTCATCAATGCATCGGAGCCTGTCCGGACCCGTAACCCGAAAGACGCCGGGCAGGAAGAAAAGAAGGAACTCGCCGCCAAGGCATACGGTGGCCACACCTTCCGCCTTCTGGATCCGTCATCGATACAGGCAAATCCCCCGAAAGGGGACAAGGTGGAAGCGAAAGGCTTTCTCATCCGTAAGTCCGGCGATGACAGCCTGAACCCCACCTCACTCCAGTCCGTCGCCGCCGGTCCCTGCACGCCAACGAAGTAGGCGTTCCGTCAGCGATTCGTGCGTGGGCGTGAACTGCATGGCCGCGGCGCGTAAGTAGGGGCGGAATTCCCGCTTCCAATAGGCGAGGAAGCCGGTGTGCGCAATCTCGTCGAGAGCCGCCGTGTAGTGATCCAGAATGGCGCCTCCAACTGTCTTCGTGGTGCGGCGCGCAGCGAGGTGCGCCGCCTGCGATAGCCAGAGCAGGTTGGCGGGCACGTGTGCCAGGGTGGAAATCGCCATTAGTGAGGAAATGGTGAGCACGGTGCGGTTCTGCGCCAATGCCTGTGCCCGCAAATCGTGCCAGGTCTTCTCCAGTCGCGCCAGTGCCGGCACGCTGCCGGGGGGAATGCTCTTCAGTTCAACCTTTAACTGCTCCCATTCGCGCCGCAACCCGGGCACATCAACCGGTGGAAGGTTCAGCGT
>JBBQDH010000181.1:0-12079 GCA_038319515.1 Bryobacterales bacterium | reverse complement strand
ACTAACGGTGAACGGCCAGTCTATCGGCACCAATCTCGAAGGCGCGCGCGTGATCAATCCGGAAGTGATCCGACCACGCGATAAGGCGCTGGTCGCCAGTGGCGGCACAGCGGTGCTTTATGGGAATCTCTGCCCCGATGGCGCGGTGATCAAGACCTCAGCCGCCAGCCCTAACCTGCTGCAGCATACTGGCCCCGCGGTGGTCTTTAAGGACTACAACGACATGGATGCACGGATCAACCGCGACGACCTCAACGTGACCGCCGATTCCGTCCTTGTGCTGCAGAACGCCGGGCCCCTTGGCGGCCCTGGCATGCCCGAGTGGGGGATGCTGCCGATCCCGGGTAAACTCCTGCCGGCGGGCGTTCGGGACATGGTTCGAATTTCCGATGCACGCATGAGCGGCACGGCTTACGGGACGTGTGTGCTTCATGTATCACCGGAGAGCTTCATTGGAGGGGCTCTGGCGCTGGTGCAGGAAGGCGACATGATCCGGCTGGACGTGGAGAATCGCCGCCTGGATCTGCTTATTACAGACGAAGAACTCGCGGCCCGGCGCGCCGCCTGGGTGAAGCCGGAACCCAAATACGCCCGCGGCTATATGGCGCTTTACGCTGAACGCGTCACGCAGGCCCATCTCGGCTGCGATTTCGATTTCCTTGACACAAACCTGCCTACCTGCGAGCCGGAGATCCATTAGTAAGGCAGTAATGAGATGGCAGTAACATTCGAAGTTGTGCGAACTTTATCGCGGGAGTTCGCGGACCTGGAAGAGAGCACGATGTATGGTTCTCCCGCGATCAAACCGGGCAAGAAGTTGGTCGTCTGCGTCCCGAGTCATCGCTCGGTCGAGCCGGATTCTCTGGCTGTTCGCACAGGGTTCGATGAGCGTACAGCGCTGCTTGAGGACGATCCCAAAATCTACTACCTCACCGACCACTCATAGTTTGATCGTGACGGTCGATTTCTCCGAGGTCGGACGCCTGCAGCAATTGGGCAATTGGGACCGGATGGCCATCCTTCATCCCGGCTGATCCACACCGGAGAGTGAGGATGCTCGGGACGAAGTTCACCATGGAGGAGGGCTTCTATCGCGACCGGCTGCAAGCAAACTGCGGGATCGAGGGCCTGATTCCGGACGCCGGCGCAAGGGCGGTCATCCTAAGGAGCACGGAGACTGAACTTTTGATCACTGCAACGGATTCGGACGTGCCAGTGTATGCTTCAACCAGCCTCCACGCGAAAGCGGCAGTGGACCGGGCACTCCGTGAGTGACTAATCGAGCGCTTCAGGCACCAGTTCAATATTGGTTTCGCCGGCCGCCTTCTTCGCCGCATATTTTTTCATCCACGCCTCGAAACTGCGGCCATCCGCCATATCGCGACCAGTGAACTGCAATTCCTCGATTTGCGATTGTTCCACCGTCACGCGGTCGCCGCCGCTCTTCAGAATCACGCGCAGCTTCGCGGTGCCCGAATCCGGCGAACCCTGCCGGTCGAACACATATCCCTCCAGCTGGTCGCCTGTTCTCAATCGGATGGTCACATCGCCGCGGTAATCGAAAGCGTCTTCCACCGCACCCGATTTCGCCGCCGTGCCCTGCAGTGTACTGCCACTCGTGATCGACGTCACGTCGATCTGCACCAGCGGAGAGACAGGTGTCTCGGCTTCCACCAGCCGCATCGCTTCTGCATCCGTATAGGCGGGAAACAGCATACTTTTGATGGTGGCGAGAATTCCGGGGATGGTGAACGTGTAGTGCACAGCCGTCGCCTCATACCCCGAATGCAGCATGCAGTTGGCGCACTTGCTGTTACCGGATTCATACCCGTACTTGCTCCAGTCGGTCGAGTCCAGCAGTTCCTGATAACTGTCCGCGTAACCATCCTGCTGCAGATAGCAGGGCCTCTGCCAACCGAAAATGCTGTAGGCAGGCATGCCCCACGGCGTGCATTCCAGATTTCTCTTGCCCATCAGGAATTCGAGGAACAACATCGACATGTTGAAGCGCCACTTCGGATCGCGATTCGAAAGCAGCTTGTTGAACATCGCCTGATTGCGCTCGCGACCGGTGAAGTGTTGCTTGTCGGGAGCCTTGTCATAGGAATAGCCGGGCGAAACCATCATGCCTTCCACGCCCGCTTCCATCATGTCCGTGAAGAACTGCCGGACGGATTTGGAATCGATCCCATCGAAGAGCGTGGTGTTGGTTGTGACACGGAAGCCGCGTTTCACAGCCTCGCGGATCGCTTCGAGAGCAATGTCGTACCCGCCTTCCTTGCAAACCGAAAGGTCATGGTGTTCCCTGTCGCCATCCATGTGAACAGAGAACGTCAGATACTTACTGGGCGTGAACAGATGCAGCTTTTCTTTGAGAAGCAGAGCATTCGTGCACATGTAGACGTACTTTTTTCGCGCCACCAGCCCTGCCACAATCTCGTCGATCTTCGGGTGCATCAGCGGTTCGCCGCCCGGAATCGCCACCGTGGGTACGCCCGTTTCGTCCACCGCAGCGAAACACTGTTCCGGTGTCAGGTCCTGCTTCAGAATGTGCCCGGGGTACTGAATCTTCCCGCAGCCCGCGCATGCCAGATTGCAGCGATACAAAGGCTCCAGCATCAGCACCAGCGGGTACTGTTTGCGACCCTTCAGCTTCTGTTTGACGACATAGCTGGCGACTGTCCACATCTGGGAAACGGGAATGGGCATACACCCAGAATACACGAATGCGAACTCGCATTCGCGTTTTGGGCCTGTCAAACTGAGTTTTGACAGATGGCTCTTCCTTCTACAAGACGCGCACCATTGCAGGTCCGCAGTACGGAGACGGTATCAACGATTCTCGACGCGGCCTCGTCTCTATTGAGCAGCACGCCGTTCGAACAGATCACGACCAGCCGAATCGCCGAGGCAGCGGGGCTCTCCGTCGGCGCACTCTATCGCTTTTACAGCGACAAACAGGAGATTTTCGACGCCATCGCGGTTCGCGAACTTACTGCCTTTCGGGAAGAGATCGAACGGACCGTGCAGGCGAGACATCTGCTTTTTTCCCCCCGCAAATCGCTCGACCGGATTCTCGACGCCTACATCGCATTCCTCGACAGCCGCCCGCACTTCCGGGAACTTGCGCTGGGCCGGCACATCAGCGAGCAAACGCGGGAAAACCAATCCGATCCGGAAACCGGACCGGGCGGCATTTTGCAGGATTTGTTAGTAAAGAAACTTGGCCTGAAACCCGGCAAGCGGCTACAGCTGAAGATCCGCATCGCCGCCGAAACGGGTGACCGTCTGATCGCCTTCGCCTACAGCCAGCCGACCCCGGCGGAGCGCGCCAGGGTTATCGCGGAACTGAAAGACATGCTGGGCGGGTATTTGCTCAGCTTCTAATGCTCTAATGGTGCCCCAGGGTGGTCGTGTTGGTGATCACCTCCACCATCTGCATCATGCCCCTGTCCTCATGCCCCAGGATGTGACAGTGCAGCACGTATGCCCCGGTGTAGTCCACAAAACGGCTGAGGAACTTAATGTAACCACCCGTCGGAATTGCGATGTCATCCCACCAGACCCACGGCGTGGGCAGCTTGAAGGGAGTCTTACTCACCGCCGGATTCAGAATCTCCGTCACCTGAAATGGATTGATATGAATATGAAAGGGGTGCGCCGGCCCTCCGTCATTGAACAGAGTCCACTCTTCCGTTGACCCCAGCAACATTGCCTGATTGACGATGTGATCCTCAAACTTCCTCCCATTGATGGTCTGCGTGGGAGGAATGTTGGTCCCGGCTGCACGCCCCGGGTTCGGAGACGTCTTGAAATGCAGCTCTCGCCGCACAACCACATCCGCCGGATTCAGATCATTCAGGAAGCCAGGCATGGCAGGAAACGCCGTTTGCGGAGGCGGGAAAGCGATCGGATTTGCCACTCCGGAGCCTGACACATTCACCGTCATCAGCAACGTGTTCCCGCCGAAGGTCACCTGGAAAGTGCCTGCGGTGGCAGGCGCCTGCACCAGCATGTCCACGCGGTTGCCTGGCGCCAGATTTCCGATCCATGGCGGCGCGATCATCGGAGTGCTCAGAGTTGCATTCGCCCAACCGCCCCCCTTCTGCGCCAACCGCAAAGCCAAGCCATAGTTCACGGGATTCAGTTGCACGCCGTCCTGCGCGGTCTGGATCCATTTCAGCCCGCCCGCGGCAGGCCCGTTGATTGGCACCGCTGCCTGGTGGCAGGCATTCACAATGCGCCAGAACTGCACTTCACCCGGCTGCATCTGAATCACCGGTGTGAACTGGCCGTTCACAAAGACCAGATCACCGGTGGTGGTGCCGGGAGCACGCAGCAGATTGACCTGCGCCCCATACTGCTGCAGCACCAGCACCACTTCTCTGTTGAAGAAAGGCTTCAGCTTGTCGTCGTACTCACCCTCGATGATGAGTGCGCCGGCCATGCCATTCGCAAGATTCAACGCGGTCGAGCCATGCTTATGCGCGTGGTACCAGTGCGTCCCTGGCGATTGCCCCATACTGTTCGCCTGCTGATTCCACACCGGCAATTTGAAGCAGCTGGGGTAGGCGCCTACATAATATTGCGGCCACTGCCCTGCCCGTATGGCAGCGGCATCTTTCGGCCACAACTGATCTTCCTTCGGCGTCGCCCCCTTCTTGCCCTGCCAGACGGAGTTCCTGTCATAGGAGAGCAGCAACTCCTCCTGACGACGGCGCCATTTCTGTGGAAGATCGTTCCACGTCATCGGCGAATGACCCATCTGGCAATCTGCGAAAATCTGGCCGAAATCATTGCGGCTCAGGAAGGCCTCATCCACCACAGGCTTCCCATTCAGGCGCGGCGAGGGCCGCAACTGCACAAAAACGTTGTCTTCGATAATGTTGGGGCTCACATGCGTGCCGTGATAGTGCAGGTTCGCGGTGCTGGAACCGTGGAAACAATCCGGCATGGTGTCAAACGCAGGATTGCCGGGATAGGTATTCACGCTGCCGGTGGGCCCTACAGACGTCGCCACATCGCAGCCCTGCCCGTCCTCACCGGCATCCAGTGAATTGCCGAAAACATTCACATCCACGTGGTTCAGCAGGGTGATTTCGACGGTATCGCCTACCCTCGCGCGGATCGTCGGGCCTGGCGCAGGGTTCCCGGTAGTGAGCGGCCACACCGGAGTGCTGCTGCCCGGCATGGAGCCGGAGAGGTATCGCATCTGGCCGGACTGGCAGACCGGCCCGCCACCGGCGTTCGACTTGCCCAGATAACTTTTGTTCTCGTTCAGAACTTTGATGACGCCCTGCACGGGCCCGCCTGGCGCAGTTTTTTTGATTTCGCCGATGGTGGCCAAGGTCTGGCCAACTGCGGGGGGCGCGCAAACCGGTGCCTGCGCTCCGATGGTCTCCGGAAGCATGGCGCCCAGAGCGAGCGCGGCCCCGCCCGCCAATGTCTTGCCCAGGAAACCCCGGCGCGTTTCTGAGCTTGGTTCCGAGGTTGCGATCTCGTTCAGGATGTCTTTGCTGTTCATGGATTCTCCCCGGTACATCTACGACTGCGGATTGACGACTATGCTGCCTGTCTCGGCGGGATGCAGCACACACACGTAGTTGAGTGTGTAGGCGAGCGGGAACGAGATTGTTCCGGATGCTGAACTAAACGCTCCGAAGGCGGAACTGTTCAGGGGAACGGAAAAACTGTTCGCGCCCAAATTGGTCGCCACAAAATTGCCCTTTGCCGCAGCCCAGGGTGAGGACGGCTGGCTGCCCGCCGCATAAGTCAGCTTCACTGTGACGCCAGTCGCCGGAGCGCCACCCGCTGTCGTGAAGACCACCGCGGGAGCATTGCTCGCTGTGACTACATTGACGATGTTTGCACCCAGTGCCAGGTCGCCCCGGGAGGAACTGCCCGCCGGGATTTGATACTCAATAAAACCCGTTTGATTTGTCACACCGGGTGCCGGCCAATGAGCATTCTTATCCTGATTGTTCCAGGTCAGGTTGTCCCCGGCAGAAACAATCACCTGCTGCGGAGAAAACACGCCAGGCTGTGATGGAGTGTTGTTGGGGTTCGGTTGTATGGTGACGGACTGCGTGGACATCAGGCTTTCTCCCGGAGTATTTTCCTGCTAATTCCCGCTAACAATACCCCACTATTTTGTCCGTGTCAATCGAATTTCGTGATTGTGTGTCGTATCCTCACCATATGTCGCCCACGACCAAATCGGCGCTGCTCCTGATATTCTGCATCTCGCTGCGCGCCGCCACGCCAACCGGTGCCCTCGCCGGAATCGTGCTCGATCCCTCGCTCGCCGTAGTGGGCGGCGCTACCATCACGGCCACACAGACTGAGACCGGGAACCGGCGCGCCACTTCGAGCGCCCCCGACGGAACATTCAGCCTCCCTTTCCTCGCGCCTGGACATTGGACACTACTGGTGGAAGCACCCGGTTTCGAGCCCACCCGGAGCAGCGCCACGCGGATTGCGGTAGACCAAATCGCGCAGGTGGTTGTGCCAATGAACATCGCAGGGGAGCACTCCTCTGCGGACGTCTACGCAACTTACCAGGGCAGCCCCGGTGAGATCATCTCCCGTGAGTCCATCGCCGAACTTCCGCTGAACGGACGCCAATATCTGGATCTCGCCCGCCTCGCTCCCGGGCTGGTGCCTGCTCCGGCCGGTACGCAGGGTCTGGGCTTCAATCTCGCCGGGTCGCGCTCACAATCGAACGTCTACCTGCTCGATGGAATCAGCAATCAGGATACGCAAAATTCCGGCGCACTCAACGCGTTCCGGCTAAGCGACGCGCTGGAAGAATTCGACGTGCAGACCGCCCCTGCGCTCCCGGAATTCGGGCGAGGTTCGGGAGCACAAATCAACGCAGTGACGCGCAGCGGGGGCAATAATCTCCACGGCTCTGCCTTTGAATACATCCGAAATACTGCTTTTTCCGCCGCCGATTTCTTCACCAATAAGCTTGGCGGAAAGAAGTCTCCGTTAAATCGAAATCAATTTGGTGGAACGTTCGGCGGCCCGTTGGTGCGGAATCGCACGTTTTTCTTCGCGTCCTATGAAGGATTTCTGCAGGTAGCCCATGTCGTAAGCAGCACCCGCGTACCTTCACTCGACGAACGCGGTACCGTTTCAGATTCTGTCTCGCGTGCCCTGCTGGACTTCTGGCCACGCCCCAACGTATTGGGCGCCCTCAACTATATTTCTGACGTTCGCAACCAGGACTTCGACCACACAGGCCTGGTTCGGCTCGACCATCGACTTAATGCAAAAGACCAGCTCTCCGCCCGGTGGATTGAATACCGCGGCAGCAGCATTGTTGCCGGGCCCACGCCGCTCACGGGAGGTAATTCCGGCGACCCGCTCCAGCGCTCCGGCATGATGCGTCACACCCGTGCCTTCTCGCCACTGTGGACGAACGAACTCGTCGTCGGATTCTCCGCCAACCGCCAGGAACGCGACATTCAGGACCGAAACGTGAACCCCTCTCAGGTGATTCCCTTTCCCGGCGTTCCCAACGGTCAGTACGGCCTCCCCGCCCTGTCGATCTCCGGGGGGTATGCGCCTCTCGGCTCGAATCAGAACTTCCCTCAGGGCCGCTACACTTCCACCGCCGAGTTTTCCGACAACGTCGCCTGGCGCTCCATGCGATGGGGATTCCAGATGCGCCGGGATGGACTGCGCCAATATCTGGACCGTGCCTCCAGAGGCGTCATCAACTTTTCTTCTTTCGCCAACTTCGCCCGGGGCCAGATCAACAGTGCTACTTTTCGAACCGGCGATACACTGGCGCACTGGCGCCGAACGCCGCTGGCGCTTTACTGGCAGGATCAACTTCGCCTGCACCCCGGTCTCACACTGGATTTCGGTCTGCGCTATGAATCCGGATCGCCTTCCGCCGAGCGAGACCACCGCGCCGCCAACTTTGTTCCAGGCATTGGTCCGGTGCTGGTGGGGACGAACCAGGTTCTCACCATCGACCCCACCCTGCGAGGTGTTGTGGCACTGAAAACCGTACCCGCAGGCGTCGATCTCCCCGCTGCAGGCATCTATGCCGACCGCAACAACTTTGCTCCGATGGCGGGCCTTTCATGGAGCCTCCCCGGTTCGCTCGGCTCCTTTATCCTCCGCGCCGGATACAGGCTCAGCTACGACGAGCCATTCGGCAATCTGCTCACCAGCATGGCCCTCGCGCCCCCGTTCAGCCTGCAAACCAGCCAGACTGCTAATGTGACGCAGCCTGGACAGTTCGGCTGGGCGGTTGCGTTCAATCAAAACGTCCCGCTGATCTCTAATTACGGCAAGCAGGGGCCCGGCACGCCCGTCTCAGGCGTGCTCACATTGCAGGGCCTGGACCCCCACCTGCGCAGCCCCTATGTACAGCACTATAACTTCGCCATCCGGAAGGCACTCGGCAGGAGCCTTCTGCTGGAGGGGACATACCAGGGCAGCGCGGGCCGCAAGCTGGGCATTTATCTGGATGTAAATCAGCCCGCGGTGATCGTTCGTGACCCCACGCGGCGCGGCACTGTCGCACCCAATGAACAGGTCTTCCCGTACCCGCAGTTTGGCCAGGTACAGATCGTAAAATCCATCGGCAATTCCAACTACAACGGCGCGGTTCTCACCCTGCGTGGACACCTGCCGCATACCACCCACTTCGAGGCTTCGTGGACGTATGGCAAGTCGCTGGACTATAACTCTTCTTACTTCGGCACCGGTAATCTGCCGGGTGAACCCGGTGCGCCACCCGATTCCACCAACCTTCGGCTGGAACACGGACCCTCTTCATTCGACCTGCGGCACCGGCTGGTCGCTATCTTCGGGACAGATTTCCATGGCTGGCAATTGAACGCGATCACCAACGCGCAATCGGGCACGCCGTTCACTGTCGTCAGCGGCAATCCCGACTCCAGCGGATTCAACCAGTCCACTGCGGGCGTGAGTCCAAACGGAGGCAACCGACCCGATATTATCCGCACCGGCAGCCTGCCGCACGACTACCGAAATCCGGATGCGGCCTTCGACACAACGTGGTTTGCACCGGCTCTGGCAGGTCGTGTCGGAACTTCGGGTCGCAATCAGTACTACGGACCAGGCCTCGTGAATGTGGACCTTTCTATCGCTCGACGTTTTGGCGCCCGGCGTGTTGCGGTTCGCGAAAACCTGAGCTTCCAGGCGCGCGCGGATTTCTTCAATCTGTTCAACCACACGAACTTCGCGAATCCGGTGGCAGACCTGAGCAACGTGAGCTTCGGCCGCATCACACAGACGCTGGGTTCCGCTGTCTCAAACGCCGTGGGCACATCCGGAGGCGCGACGGGCGCCCCCAGAGTAATTCAGCTCTCGCTGCGACTTGTGTTTTGAGGCACGAGTTTAACGCAGCAGGTCTTCCAGCTGGATCTTCGTGCCGGTCTTCTCATCGCGGTACTTCACGATGACAGGCGTGTAGATGGAGATGCCCCAGTTCTTGCCCGGACCGCTGGTGACTGCGCGGGAACCCGCCACCAGCACGGCACCTTCGGGAACGACAAGCGGCTGGTCATCGGTGGCGCGATAAACTTCACCCCGCACCAAATCGTAGACAGGCGTGGAGCGATTCAGAATCGTACCTGTCCCCAGCACAGCCTTCGATTTCACCACCGTACCTTCATAGACGCCACAGTTGCCGCCAATCAAAACGTCATCCTCAATGATGACGGGGAGCGCGCCCA
Organism: Bryobacterales bacterium; assembly: GCA_038319515.1. Taxonomy (GTDB): domain Bacteria; phylum Acidobacteriota; class Terriglobia; order Bryobacterales; family Bryobacteraceae; genus BOG-234. The sequence continues at coordinate 2,360 of JBBQDH010000181.1, read as the reverse complement.
CCGGCTCAAGGACCCCGCCGATCTGCGATGCCGCGGAGATGTGGACATTGCGGCCAACCTGCGCGCAGCTGCCTACCAGGGCGTGAGAATCCACCATGGTGCCATCGCCCACGTAGGCGCCGACGTTGATGTACATCGGGGGCATGCAGGTGACGCCTTTGCCCAGGTAGCAACCGTCACGAACGCTGGAGCCGCCCGGGACGATGCGAACACCATCCGACGGTTTAAATTGATGAACCGGGTAAGTGGATTTATCGAGGAACGGCATGCGTGCCGGGTCAATCGACATGTCCACAATCGAGCCGAGCCGGAAGCCCAGCAGAATCCCTTTCTTCACCCAACCATTCACGCGCCAGCCGCTTAATTGAGAGGCGTCGGGCTCGGCAGCGCGGATTTCCCCTGCATTGAGAGCCGCCTTAAATCGGGCGAAGAGCGCGAAATGTTCCGGAGTATATTCAGCCGGCTTATTATCAAAAATTTCTTCGATCAGTTTCTGCAAGTTAGTTCAACCCCGTTTCTGCGAGTACCTGTTCAATCTTCTGTTGACTGGCGACCGATGGCGGAACCATCGGGAGCCTGTAGCTTGCTTCGAGCAGCCCCATCCGGTACATAGCCCACTTCACCGGGCCGGGATTCGATTCCACGAAGTTGATCTGCATCAGCGGCAGATAGCGGCGTTGCAAGGCACGGGCACCGGCAAAATCCCCCTGATTCGCAAGGCGGGTCAGTTCCGTCATGGCGCCGGGGATTTGGTTCGAAACCACTGAGATCACGCCGCAACCGCCAAGGGCAATCAGCGGGATGGTGATCGCGTCGTCGCCCGACAACACGTTGAAAGATTCGGGCAGGCGCTGGATGACATCAGCCATCTGGGAAATGTTGCCGGACGCTTCTTTCACGCCGACGATGTTGTCAATTTCAGCCAGGCGGACGAGCGTGCCGGTCTCGACATTCACGCCCGTGCGTCCCTGCACGTTGTAGACGATGACTGGAATAGTGATGGCCTCCGCCACGGCCTTGTAGTGCTGGTACAGGCCTTCCTGCGTGGGCTTGTTGTAGTACGGGGTGACGGACAGAACGCCATCCGCGCCCAGGCTCTGGCATTCCCTGGCCAGTTCAATCACTTCGTGGGTATTGTAGCCGCCCGCGCCGGCAAGTACCTTCACTTTGCCCTTCGATGCTTTGCCCTTCGCTTCTTCCACGGTGATGCCGACGACGCGGAGATGTTCCTCACGCGTGAGCGTCGGGCTTTCACCGGTGGTGCCGCAGGGAACCAGAAAATTAATACCCTGTTCAATCTGACGGCGCACCAGAGCGCGCATTGTCACTTCGTCTAGCTTGCCGTCACCCTGAAACGGAGTGACCATGGCCGTGCCGCATCCTGTAAACATGTACCACCTCTCCCGATCTTAATCGTGCTTAAAAAAGTATGTCGCCGAATTCGTAAAAGCCCTGTTTGCCGGCCACCCATTCGGCGGCTTTAACGGCGCCGACAGCAAAGCCTTCGCGGTTCCGGGCGGTGTGGCGCAGCGTAATGGTATCCGCTGCACAGTCGAACCCAATTTCGTGTTTTCCTGCAATGGTACCGGCGCGATTGGAACCGATGTCGATGGTGCGGTCGTAGCCGGACTTGCGCATCTCGTCCACTATCTTCAACAGCGTACCGGACGGCGCGTCTTTTTTTGCTGAGTGATGAATTTCCCAGGCCCAGGCTTCATACTCCGGGGCACCGGAAAGCAGCTTCGCGGCTTCCTTCACAATCCGGAAGAAAGCGTTCACGCCAACCGAGTAGTTCGGGCTCCACACCAGACCGGTGCCGGCGTTCGCGACCACTTCGCGGACGTGGTCGATCTGTTCCAGCCAGCCCGTTGTGCCCACCACCAGGTTAACGCCCAACGCCGAAATGCGTTGCATGTTCTGCACGGCGGCCGCCGGAACGGAGAAATCAATTGCCACGTCAACGCCCGCGAAGTTCGCGGCAGTGATACCTTCGAAGTTTGCGTTATTGAACTCATCGAGTTTCAACCCGATCTCGTGGCCGCGTTCCAGCGCGAACCGTTCGATCATGCGCCCCATTTTGCCGTAGCCAACAATGGCGATTTTCATTAGCCGAATACCTCCGGGTCCAGTTCGGTGAAGAACTCAGTGTGCAGCGATTCGACTGCGGCGCGAAGGTCTTTTTCCGCGACAACAACGCTGAGATTCAGCAGCGATGCACCTTGAGAAATCATGCGGATGTTCACGCCTTCAAGAGCACGGAACACCTTTGAAGCCACACCCGGCGTGTAACGGATATTTTCGCCCACCAGACAGACGATGGCCTGCTCAGGCTCAGTCGAGACTTCCGAAAATCCGCCCAG
>JBBQDH010000180.1:0-12125 GCA_038319515.1 Bryobacterales bacterium | reverse complement strand
GGCAACTCCACCACCTGCACCTCGCTGCCCACCGCGCCGACTCTCTCACTGTCGAATCCCATTGGCGCCGGTTGCAGTACTTCAGTCTCGCAAAACTGGATCACCGACAACTGGCATCTTCCCCCGGCCACCATGAACCAGTGGAGCCTCGGCATCCAGCACCAGATCGGGCGCACCACGGGTATCGACATTCAGTACCTGGGGTCGCACTCCTACCATCTGGATCGCAATTACTTCAACAACACGCCGTACCTGCCGGGTCCGGGTGCCATCAATCCCCGCCGTCCGAACCAGTTATTCGGCCAAATCCGAACCGTTGCCAACGACGTAATCTCGAATTACCATCACCTGGCAATCTCGGTCCATCAGCGGCTGTCCCATGGCGGTCTGTTTGACGTGAGCTACGTCTGGGCGCATGCACTCGATGTTTCCAACGATTCCAACGGCGGCGGCTCCACGCTGAATCCGTACAACTGGCGCGCGGATTATGGAAATGCGCCGTTTGACCTGCGCCATCGTCTCGTCGGCACCTATATCTATGAGATACCCTTCTTCAACAAGGGTCCAAAAGCCATGGTGGCCGCGCTGGGCGGCTGGCAGATTAACGTCCTGAACACCCTGCAGTCGGGCGCGCCGTTCAATCTCTCCATCAGCACCGATGCCGCCAACACCAGTTCCCAGGGCACGCAGCGCCCCAATGTTGTGAAGACCCCGGTCTACAATTGCGGCGCGGAGCACCTGGTCGCCTGCATTGACCGGACCGCCTTCACGGTGCCCGGCAACATTTCGCAGGGCATCTACGCCTACGGCAATGCCGGTCGCAATCTGTTGCGTGGACCGCACCTGTTCAACACCGACATGTCGCTCCACAAGAGCTTCCAGATCACCGAACGGGCGCGCTTCACCTTCCGCGCCGAAGCCTTCAACATCTGGAACAACCCGGAATTCGCCAGCCCCAACGCCAACATTGAAGCCGCCACTTTCGGCAACATTACGGCCACCACGGTTGCCTCCCGACAGATCCAGTTAGGCGGAAAGTTCTCGTTCTGATCTGACCCGAGGTTTGTTTGGAAGAGGGGGCAGCGGCAAGCTCGCCAGTTCTCAGTAGTGCCGGCGATCTTGTCGCCGGCCTGCCGGGCTTTCGAGCCTGCCGGGCCCTCTGCCAGACTAAAGTTACAGGTGGAAATGATCTAAGACTTCTCGCGAAGTCCTTTGGCGAACTCACTCCCGCCCGCGAATTCCCTGGCGAAATCGGCCCGCAGTTCCTGCAGCTTCCCGATATAGGCGTCGAGCGCCGCGCCAATAGCCGCCCCGTTCGTGTCCAGAATATCGCCCCAGAGCTCATACGAACTCATGGCCAGACGGGTCATATCCATCAAACCCGGCCCGGCCACCTGCGCCGCTTCCGGAGCCTGTTCCCGCACCACAGCCGCCAGCGCCGTCGACGCCAGTTGCGGTAAATGCGAACTCCAGGCCACCAGGCGGTCATGCTGCGCCGCATCCAGAATGATCTGCCGCGCGCCGAACAACCGAAGCCATTTCTGAAACACCCGGGCAGTCGGATGGTCCAGCTCTTCCGTCAAAACCCACGGTCGGTCGCGAAACAAATCGCCATCTGCCGCCGCCGCGCCCCGCAGTTCCTTGCCCGCCATCGGATGCCCGCCGACGAACGAACAGCCCGTTAAATGCTCCTGGGCCGCAGCCGCAATCGCCTGCTTGGTGCTGCCTGCGTCGGTCACCAAAGTGTCGCGCCGAACAAGCGAACCCAATTTCTGAATTGTCTCGATAATGCCGTAAATCGGCTGTGAAAGGAAGATCAGATCCGCCTTCGCCGCAGCCTCTTCCAGCGTCACACCGCCATCAATCGCGCCTCGCTCCAGAGCCTGATCGATACTGCGCGGCGAACTCACCCCGACAATACTGCCCTGGTACCCCGCCTTCCGCAACGCCAAACCAAACGAGCCGCCGATCAGGCCGACGCCCACGATCGCGACTTTACGCATCAGACGCTTCTGCCCACCGCGGTTGCGATCAAACGCAATTGCCCCATCAACTCATCAAACTGCTTCGGATACATCGACTGCGCGCCGTCACTCAAGGCGTGTTCAGGGTCATGGTGCACTTCCATCAGCAGCCCGTCCGCGCCCGCCGCCACCGCAGCCCGGGCCATGGGAGGCACCAGATCGCGCCGCCCGGTACCGTGCGAAGGGTCAGCTATCACGGGTAAATGCGAGAGCTTCTGCAGCACAGGAATCGCTGACACGTCGAAGGTATTCCGCGTGTAGGTTTCAAACGTCCGGATGCCGCGCTCACACAGCATCACATCGTAATTCCCGCCCGACATGATGTACTCGGCCGAAAGCAGCACTTCTTCAATGGTCGCGGCGATGCCACGCTTCAAAAGCACCGGCTTGCGGATCTTGCCCAGCGCCCGCAGCAGATTGAAATTCTGCATATTGCGCGCGCCAATCTGCAGGATGTCAGAGTATTCGCTGAGCAGCGCAATCTGGTCCTTCTCCATCACTTCGCTGATCACCAGCAACCCGCGCCGGTCCGCGGCCTGCCGCATTATCTGCAGGCCCTCTTCGCCCAGCCCCTGAAAGCTGTAAGGCGAAGAACGCGGCTTGAAAGCCCCGCCGCGAATCACTTTCGCGCCGGCATCGGCAACAATATCCGCGGACCGTTCAATCTGGTCCCGGTTCTCCACGCTGCAAGGCCCCGCCATCACCACAACCTGAGGCCCGCCGATCTCCACATCCTTAATCCGGATGATGGTTCCCTGCGGCTTGAACGCCCGGCTGGCCAGCTTGTAAGCCGACACAATCCGGTGGACCTCCTTCACTCCGTCCATCGCTTCCACCACCGCGGTATCGAAATCGTCACCACCGCCCACGCCACCCAGCACCGTGTGCGTCGTCCCCGTGGAACGATGGATGTCGAATCCATCCGCGATCAGACGGTCGATAATCTTCTGGACCTGCGCTTCCGTGGCGCCCTGCTGCATGACAACTAACATTGCTTTTTATAAACCTTTTTCTTCCATGCGCTGCTTCTGCACACGCCTCATTTCGTCCATGATGCGCTCAAAAATGCGCCGCATGGCGTCGTCCGGCAGCGGCCCGGGATTGTTTTGCGTCACGTTGAGGAAAACCAGATCCTCGCGCTTTGGCTCGTAGATCGCCATCTGCGCTTCTTTCTTGATTTGGCCAACCTGTTCGACGATGGAAGTCCTTTCATTCAGCAACTCCACCAGCCGGAGGTCGACAGCATCGATGTGCTCTCGGCACTTTGCCAACGCGCTTACGGGATCACCAGACATTCGACATTTAAGATATCGTGCCCGTAGTGTCCCGGGGAACCAGCGGGCGGCTCAGGTCGCGCATGAACGCTTCCACTTTCGATAAATCCGCATGTATCTGGCGCACAATCGCGCTGCCCACCACCACCGCTTCCACCTTCCCCACCAGCGCCTGTACATGCGCCGGAGTGGAGATGCCGAAGCCCATTGCGAGCGGCAAATCCGTGTGAGCGCGCATGCGGTGAACCAGCGGCATGGCGGAATCGGAAATGCTGTCCTGCTCGCCCGTGATGCCTGTCCTGGACACCAGGTAAATGAAACCGCTCGAATACCGCGCTATCAACTTCAGGCGCTCCTCCGTGCTGGTGGGCGCGGCCAGAAAAACCGTATCCAGGCCCGCGTCACGCATTACTTTCACGTAGTCCGAGGCTTCTTCCACGCTCACGTCAGTCAGCAGGCAACCGTCGATACCCGCCGCTTTCGCATCTCGCGCCAGGCGCTCAAAACCATACCGCAACGCGGGGTTCAGGTAGGTGAACAACAGCAGCGGGATTTCCGAAGTCTTGCGAATCTCCGTGGCCATTGCCAGCACGCGCGCCAGATTCGTACCAGCCTTGATGGCGCGGTCGCCCGCCTGCTGAATCACCGGCCCGTCCGCGATCGGGTCAGAGAACGGCACGCCCAGTTCGATGAGATCCGCCCCGCCGCGTTCGAGCGCGGCCACAAGCTCCGGAGTGGCCTCCGGAGTGGGATCGCCCGCCGTCAGGTACGCGATCATGCCGGTGCGGTGCTGCGCCCGGAGTCTGTCAAACAGCTGAGTAATGCGGGTCACGCCTGGTCCAGTTCCTTCAGATTTTCTCTGTAGATATCAATGTCTTTATCGCCGCGGCCGGAAAGGTTCACAATGAAAATCTTGCCCGCGTGATCCGGTGCAATGCGAATCGCTTCCGCAATTGCGTGCGCCGATTCCAGCGCCGGGATGATGCCCTCGGTGCGGCTCAACGTCACAGCAGCAGCAAGAGCGTGGTCGTCGTCGCAGGAGCAATACTCGGCCCGCAGCAAATCGTGCAGCAGGGCATGTTCCGGACCCACCGAGGCGTAATCCAGACCCGCCGACACCGAATGCGTCAGTGCAATCTGGCCGTCATCATCCTGCAAAAGGTAACTGCGTGTTCCCTGCAACACCCCCGGAGATCCCCCCGAAAAGCGCGCCGCATGAAGCCCCAGTTCGCTGCCCTTGCCGCCCGCCTCCACGCCGATCAGACGCACACCATCGTCTTCGATAAACGGATGGAAAATCCCGATGGCATTGCTGCCGCCGCCCACGCAGGCGATCACAACATCGGGCAGGCGGCCTTCCGCTTCCAGAATCTGCGCCCGCGCTTCCACGCCAATCACGCGGTGGAACTCACGAACCATCGTCGGATAGGGGTGGGCACCAAGAGCCGAGCCCAACAGATAGTAGGTGTTCGAGACGTTGGTCACCCAGTCCCGCATGGCCTCGCTGATGGCGTCTTTCAGAGTTCGGCTGCCGGAAGTCACCGGCACCACGGTCGCGCCCAGCAGTCGCATGCGGAAGACGTTCAGGCGCTGCCGGCGCATGTCCTCTTCGCCCATGTACACAGTGCAATCCAGCCCGAAAAGTGCGCAGACGGTGGCCGTGGCCACGCCGTGCTGCCCTGCCCCGGTCTCCGCGATAATCCGGTGCTTGCCCATGCGACGGGCAAGAAGCACCTGCCCCAGGCAGTTATTGATCTTGTGCGCACCGGTATGCAGCAGGTCTTCGCGCTTAATATAAATCTTTGCGCCGCCCAGTTTCTCAGACAGGCGTTTGGCGAAATAGAGCGGCGTCGGGCGACCGGCGAAATTCTTCAGCAGGTCGTCCAGTTCTGTTTGAAACGCCGGATCCAGCCGCGCTTCCGCGTAAGCGTGCTGCAGGTCTTCCAGCGGCGACATCAGTACTTCCGGCACGTAGCGCCCGCCGTATGGGCCGAAATGGCCCCCCGCGTCAGGTTGAGTAGCGATCATGAGTTTAGAGCTGCCTTAATAAATAATTTCATGCGGGCATGGTCCTTGATGCCGGGCGACGATTCCACGCCGGACGCCGTATCGACGCCCCAGGGGAGTACGGCCTGAACGGCAGCCTGCACATTTTCCGGCGTCAGTCCACCCGCCAGCACCACCGGTTTCTGCACGCCTGCCACGAGTGACCAGTCGAAAGTCTGCCCGGAACCCGGACCATCCAGAAGCATCGCTTCCACGGGGAATTCAGGAATAACCGCCATCTTCGGCAGCACCCGCACAGCCTTCCAGACGCGGATATCGCGGGGGAATTCTGCGGTCGTCTCTTTTCCATGCAATTGCGCGACGTCCAGACTTAAACTCGCACTGATCTGTTCGATCAACGCAGGCGCTTCATCCACCCAGACCCCGACCTTCCAGATACCTTGCGGAATATCCCCAATCCATTCCGCGAGGCTTTCCTCTGTCACACCGCGCGGACTCCGGCTGTAGAAAATAAACCCCAGCGCCGTTGCGCCCGCATCCACCGCGGCCAGGGCGTCCCCGCGATTCGTGATACCACAGATCTTAACCAGCATAAGGCCCCGGGACCACCATCAGGCCACCAGTTCCTGCAAAGCGCGTGTCGGGTCCCCTGACTTCACCAGATGCTCGCCCACCAGAAAAGCGTCAAAACCCGCCGACATCAAACGACGTACATCAGCCGCGTGAAAGATGCCACTTTCACTCACTTTGGTCACGCCCGCCGGAATCCCGGAAGCCAGCGACACCGATGTATCCAGCGACACCTGAAAAGTCCGCAGATCCCGATTGTTAATGCCGATAATCTGCGCGCCGGAGCGAACGGCGGTTTCCACTTCCGCAGCGTCATGCGCTTCCACCAGGGAAGCCATGTCAAACGATGCCGCCAGCTCGCGAAAATCCCGTAACTGCGACTCGTCCAGAATTGCCACAATCAGCAAAATCGCATCCGCGCCCGCCGCCGCCGCTTCGGCCACATGATACTCGGCAATCGTGAAATCCTTGCGGATCACCGGCAGCCGGCAGGCCGCCCGGGCAGCCCGCAGATCATCCAGACTCCCCTGAAAAAAATCCCGATCCGTCAGAACCGAAAGCGCCACCGCCCCGCCCCGTTCATAACTGGCAGCGAGTTCAGCAGGCCGAAAATCTTCCACCAGAACACCCTTACTGGGTGATGCCTTCTTAATTTCCGAAATGACGGCAGGGCGAACCGACCGCAGCGCAGCAGCAAAATCGCGGCGCGAAGACCGCAACGCCTCTCCCTGTGCGCGCAATTCGCCCGCGGAAACCGTCGCTTCGCGCAGCTCTTCCCGCTTACGGGAGACGATGCGGGCAAGGATGTCGGGCGTAGCGGGGGTCAAGTTTTATGTTATCGCAGGGCTGTCGAAAGACCCGAACGTACGCAATGTACATATTTTTACATGTCAACGTACATTACATGTTAGAGTGAAGACGGATGGCCGCCACAATCACTCAATTCCGTAAAGAGCTGTTTCAGTTAGCGGACCAGGCGCTGCAGGGCGAACGCGTCGAATTCCTGCACAGGGGAGTGGTTTTCAAAGTGATCCCGAACAGCAAACCAAAATCAAAACTCGACAAACTCATCGGACAACCGGTTATCGCCGAAAGCCTCGACATCGAACTGGCAGGCAAGGAACTCCTCGCCCAAATGGAAGCGGAATGGCTGAAAGACTGGTCTGAGATTTGATCGCCTATCTGGACACCCACGTGGTTGTGTGGCTCTGCCAGAACGACATTAAAAAACTGAGCCCGCCGGCTCTCGATGCCATCAACGCGAACGACCTGCTGATTTCGCCCATGGTGCTGGTGGAACTGAACTTCCTCTACCAAATCAAACGGATCATCCGTGCCCCGCAGGACCTCGCTAAACAACTCCGCACACAGATCGGCGTCACTATCTGCGATCATTCATTCCCGGACATCGGCGAAACCGCGCTATTCGAAACCTGGACGCGGGACCCCTTCGACCTGATGATTGTTTCCCACGCCAAGGCCAACGGCTACGCGCCGCTGGTCACCCACGATCAAAACATCCGCGACCACTACCCACGCGCCATCTGGTAATTCCCGCAACCTTTACCGCCGCCGAGCATCTGGGTTGAGTGATGCCAACACCTTTTGAAAGCGCTCAGTTGCTGCTGACGCTCTATGATCTTCGCCGCGAAGAAACCATGCGGAAAGCCCGCGACTTCTTCATCTCCTTCGACCCCCATACGCTGGAGGACTATATGGCCGGAGTGATGGGTCCGAACGGCGCCCACATCCGCATGGTGGTCACTTATTGGGACATGGCGTGTTCGTTTGTGGTGAACGGGGCTATTGATGAAAAGATGTTTCGCGATGCAGGCGGGGAATACATCCTCGTGTTCGGCAAGATCGAACCGCTGCTACCGCAGATTCGGGAAGCCTTCGGCAGCCAGAACTTCGCGGCAAACCTGGAGAAGGTAGCGCTCAACCTGCCCGACGCGCGGACCGTGATTGACGCCATGGCAGCCCGTATTCGCGGACTTATTGCCGCACGTGCCGCGATGCAGGGCGCCAACTAGAGCATTTCCCCGGTTATGAAAGCGAAGCCGTCAGTCGGCACCTGTCTTTCCGCAATACTCTCAGGCACCAGCCCGGTAAACAATCTCTAATTCGTGCTCATCCGCCAGCCGGCGTCCGCAAACGCTTCCGGGGAAACCGTGAATATTATCTGGACGCCGGCAGGATCGAACGGTGGCTCTGCTTCCGCAGTCTTTCCCCCGATCGACGCCGTCAGTGCCAGGAATTGCAGCGCTCCCTCCACATCATTTCCCGCAAAACCCTGAGAACGAAACGTTGCCGGTATTTCCCTGCCCTCCAGCTCCCCAATCAGAAAAGCGCACTGTTCCACGCTCCGCTCGAACCACACGTCATCCCCACCTGCCCGGCGGTCCAGATAAATCTCCACGCGCGCCTGCTCATCCCGCGCAAACTCACGCACCTGCAGGTCGCCCGTCCGCGCGGTACCCTTCCAGTCCACCAGGCGCGCACTGTCGGTGGTTTCCCAGGGACGAATCCGATAGAATTCTAACCCTGAACCACGTTGCAGAGACGCCACTTCGCCGGCCACCTCATCCAGCAGAACCTCCGCCTCCTCATCAGGCTCCAGACACGGATAAACCACACGCTCCTGGTGCAACGTCACCCGCGCCGTCTTGCGCAGAAAGCCAAAGGGGAATCTCGTCGAGAGCAGAAAGAGGTTGTCGTGATGCAGCCCGCGCCGGGGAAACGTGATGTCGACAGCGGTCTCGATTGTCGTGCGGCCCGGAATCAAAGGAAAGTACACCGGCGTGCCAAGAATCGACGGCGTATTGCGCAGCGGGTCGCGACGCCCGCTCAGCTCGATAGAAAAGGAAGGCGTCAGGTATTTCAGGTTCCGTAGTCGCAGCCTGGCCTCGGTCGGCGTGCGGGCAGACACCTGTTCCGGCAGGATCAACTCCAGTTGTAACCCGGCCAGTACCAGTTGACTCAGAAAACCCGACACCAGCAGCAGCGCCAGCATGGACGAAAACACCAGAAACAGCAGGTTGTTGGCCGAAAGGAATGCACCGGCACCTGTCAGTAACAGTGCCAGAAAGAACAAGCCACCGCCCAACGTAACCCGAGACCGGAGGCGCCGCAGCATCAATTTTCCTTACAGCGTCCGCGTCACCTTGCTGAGCGTACGCGGGCTATCCGGGTCCAGATTCTTCCCCTTCGCCAAAGCAGCCGCAAACAACTGCGCCGGGATGATGTAAGGAATCGGCGTATACAACTCCTCAATGCTTGCCGGAATTACCACTGTTCGCGGTGAGAGTTTCGCCGCAGCGCGGTTCCCCTTATCCGTGATCACCACGGTTTCCGCCTCCAACCCCTGCAGCTTCACCAGCATTTCGTGCATGGAAGTCCAGGTGGGACCGGAAGGCGCGAAGAGGAAGGCCGGGAAATTCGGTTCCACCATCGCGATAGGCCCGTGCAGGAAATCAGCCGACGAGAAACGCTCCGCTACCACGTACGAGGTCTCCATCATCTTCAGCGCGAATTCGAAAGCATTCGCATAGTTCAGACCGCGCCCCACCACCACCGCATGACGCATATAAGCGTAGCGTTCCGCCAGCGCCGAAACCTCTTCTTCTAAAGTCAGTGCCGTCGCCGCCAGATCCGGAATCCCCTGCAAATCCGCCAGAGTGAAATCCGCCCCCAGCGCGTAGGCCAGCAGGTACAGCATCATCAACTGGCCGGTGTAAGTCTTGGTCGCGGCAACGCTCTTCTCCCGACCGGCACGCACCAGAAACACATGCTCCGCGATCTTCGTCATCGCACTCTGCGGCTCATTCGTGATGCCAACGGTGATCGCGCCATCCTCCCGCGCCTGCTGCAGCACCACATTCGTGTCCGTCGATTCGCCGGACTGCGAGATCGCCACCACCAGCGCGTTTTCATAGCGCAGGCGCTTCCCGTAAACCGTGTGGACCGAGGGCGCGGCAAGGGACACCGGAATCCCCGTCGTCAGCTCAATCAGGTACCGGCCGAACTGCGCCGCGTTATCCGACGTCCCGCGCGCCGCCAGCACCACCAGTGAAGGTGGACGCTTTTCCATCAGCGCCCGAAACTTCCCGATCTTCTTCATTTCCGACGCCAAAGTCTTCGCGAGCGTGCCCGGCTGCTGACGAATTTCGTCGAGCATCTTAGATGAATGCATTCCCACGCGTTCAGTGTACCGCCCTGACATATAATCGAATCAGCGGAAGAGCGCACCGGTTTGCAGGGGATCCGCGTCAAAACCTATATGAACAGCCGCGGCAAATTCCTTGTTGTGTTGTCCTCCACCTTCATGGTGGCCATATTGCTTGTTGGCGGGGTAGTGACGAAGGGCGCGGCGCCGGAGCAAAGCGCCAGTAACAACGTCTATCGCCACCTTTCTGTGTACTCGGAAGTCCTGTCGCGCATCAAGAGTGAATACGTTGAAGAGCCGGACATCAACAGCGTCACGCTCGGCGCCATGAACGGCATGCTGGAAGCGATCGACCCCTATGCCAGCTTCCTCAATGCCAATCAATACAAGGAATACCTGAAGAATTTTGACACCTACAAAGGTGACCTGGGCATGGTGTTGGCCAAGAAATATGGCTACATCACGGTGGTCGCGGTCATCCCCGGTTCGCCTGCGGACAAGGCCAATCTCACCACCGGCGACTTCATTGAATCCATTAAAGGCGTGGCAACGCGCGACATGCCGCTGGCCTACGCGAAGTTGCTGCTAAAGGGTGACGTCGGCTCCACCATCGACATCACTGTTCTGCGCCGCAAGCCGGAACCGCAGAAGCTGACCATGACCCGTGTGGCGCTGGTTTACCCGCCCGTCGAATCGAAAATGATGCCGGATGACCTTGGCTATGTGAAGGTGACCACTCTGGTGCCCGGCAAAGTGAAAGAAGTCTCGGCAGCCGTGCAGGCGCTGCAGAAACAGGGCGCGAAGAAGATCCTGCTGGACCTCCGTTATTGCGCCTCAGGCACGGCGGATGAAGGTATTGATCTGGCGAACCTGTTCATGAACAAGGGCACGATCACCTATGTGCAGGGCCAGAAGTTCCCGAAGAAGAATTATGAAGCGGATCCGAAGAAATCCGTCTCCACACTGCCCCTGGTCATCATGACAAGCCGCGGTACGGCTTCCGGCGCTGAACTCGCTGCAGTGGCCTTGCAGAAGAACAAGAGGGCAACCGTGGTGGGCGAACACACCTACGGCGACGCGTCGATCCTGCAGCCGGTCACCATGGACGATGGCAGCGCAGTGATTCTCTCGGTGGCAAAGTATTACTCGCCGGACGGCAAAGCGATTCAGGATAACGGATTGACGCCCGACGAACAGGTGGTCGATTCGGAAGCCCAGGCAGGTGATCCGGACGATGACAACATACCGGACCCGGCTCCGGCGGCGAAGAAGTCGACCGAAGACATGATTCTGAAGAAAGCCGTGGAAGTAGCCAGGGCCAAAACGGCGTAAAACAATCGAGAAGAAAACTGGAAAAGGGCGGGGGCTTCGGCCCCCGCCCTTTCTTTGATTAGAGGGTCTTCAGGTAGGCGATCAGGTTGGCGCGTTCCGTGTCGTTCAGAGAATCTTTGTACGGAGGCATGCCATTGCCGCCTTCGTTGATCTTCGCGGTGATGTTCGCTTCATTCATCGGCTTGCCGGTGGAATCCAGCTTCGCCTTTTTGAACAATCCTTTCAGACCAGGACCCATCTTCTTTTCAGTGGTCTCGGCGTCATGGCAGACGGAGCACTGTTCAAAGACTTCCTTGCCCTTGGCAGCATCGCCCTTCTTCTGGGCATACATCGAAACGGACCCGAACAACAGGGTGCATGCGATAGCTAAATATTGAGATTTCTTCATGATGGCGTCCTTACTCCCCTCTTATAGTTTACAGGAATTGAGCCCACGGAGGAACTGTCAGTTCATAATGGGGAGCAGACATTCCGTGTCGAAACTCCGCGCCGTTCTCTTCTCCGCCCCCGCAATCATCTTCTCCACCATCCTGATGGCCTCCATCTCGCTGGTCTGTTCGCTTTGGGACCGCAACGGCTTCACACAGCACAACGTCGCGCGCGCCTGGGGCCGCATGCTGCTCCGGTTCGGTTTCGTCCGGCTACAAGTCCACGGCATAGAGAAACTGGACCCGAATAAAAGCTATGTTCTCGTGGTAAATCACGCCAGCTACATGGACACCCCGACCATCCTGAGTTCCATCCCCCTGCAAT
>JBBQDH010000179.1:0-12176 GCA_038319515.1 Bryobacterales bacterium | reverse complement strand
TCAGCAGCGGTTCCGGCCACAAGCCGCGGTTGACAAACCAGCGGACAAACCAATTGATATGCCGCTGCTGGATAAGCCTGCGCCCCCCAAACCCTGAAACAGGCCGTCAGGCACGTGCGGCTGGCTCAAAAATCGGCTCGTTAGTCAACCATTGGACAGTCTGGCCCTGCTGCTGGTGGAAGACTCCGAACACATGCGTGCGATGCGCCAGACCGGCCCGTTTGCCGGAGTCCTGAGTCCACAGGAACGCTGGGCCATTTACGACGACTTCCCGCTGGAATCGATATTGAAATGACGCGGGCTGAGCCGGAACATATCATCCGTGCGGTTGCCACCATTGCCGATGTCGACGAACTGATCGTGATTGGTAGCCAGTCTGACCTGGGCGAGTTCCCCCACGCCCCACCGGAGTTGCTGCTGTCGACCGAAGCTGATGTCTACCCGCTCGCGCACCCCGAACGCATAGACCTGATTGACTCCACGATTGGCGAGGGATCACCCTTCGAACGTGCATTCACGCCAGTTCTCCCGGCGGGATGGCAGGACCGACTGGTATTGGTGAGTAACGAGAACACCCGCGCGGTGCGGGGATGGTGTCTTGAAGTACATGATCCGGCAATCGCGAAGTATGTCGCCGGTCGGGAGAAAGAGCTCGATTTCAACGCTGCGTTGATCCGCCACGGCTCGGTTCAATCGGAAACCCTGGCATCACGTTTGAAAGAAACGCAGCTGACTCCTGAGCTGCGCAGCCTGACCGAACAGCGAATCGCCCGACAATCCGAAGAACCTGGATAGACTGGTATCGCCATGTCGTACAACTTCAATCTCTCCCGCCGTAATTTTCTCGGTTCGTCCTTATCTCTGGCCGCCGCCCCGCTTCTGGCCGCGGCAAAGCCCCGCACTTTCGGTGTGCAGCTTTACACGGTTCGCGGAACGCTGATGAAGGATTCTGAACACGTCATCAAAACCATTGCGGAACTGGGCTACAAAGAGATTGAAGGCGCCGGCAGAGCTGATCTGAAAACCCTGCTGCCACTCATCACGAAGAATGGCATGAAGGCGGTTTCCTGCCACGTGGAAACGCCGCTGATCACCAACGACTGGGAGAAGTATCCGGAGATGAAGAAGGTCTCCGTGGAAGAATCCATCGAGAGCGTAAAGAGCATGGGCGCGAAATATTACACCATGCCTTACATCCGCCCGTCGGCTCGCGGCGATCTGGATTTCTTTCGCAAGACGGCGGACCAGATGAACCATGTGGGCGAACTCTGCAGGAAGGCCGGACTACAGTTCGCCTATCACAATCATGCGTTTGAATTCGCCGGTAAGGCGGGCGAGCGGCCGATTGACATTTTCAAAGCACGTCTGGACAAGAAACTGGTCAGTCTGGAGATGGACGTGTTCTGGGTCAGCGTGGCGGGCCAGGATCCGCTGGAAATGCTGAAGGAGTGGAAGGGTCGGGTGGCCCTGCTCCACCTGAAGGACAAGGAAAGAGGCACACCCGTGCAGTTCGTGGAATCATTGCCGAAGACGGCATTTAAGGAAGTCGGCAGCGGTTCACTGGACTTTCCTGCCATCCTGAAGGCCGCCCCCGGGCTGGGTGTGAAGCACTATTTCGTGGAGCAGGACCAAACCCCTGGCGACCCGCTGGACAGCCTCAAAAAGAGCATCAGCTATCTGAAAACGGTGTAACGCGGCGGGCGAGAACTCCTGTCCGCCACGCGTCACTCGCGGTCAGGAAATAACACCTTTTCTGACTGCATAGAGGATCAGTTCGGGCGTACCGTGCAGCCGCAGCTTCTCAAGGATATTGGCACGGTGCGTCTCCACTGTATAGGGGCTGAGATTGAGCAGCCCCGCAGCTTCCTTGTTCGATTTGCCCTCCGCGATCAGTTGCAGAACCTCGCGTTCCCGCATGGTCAGCAGTTCATAGCTGTCGGTCAAACCGCGCTCCCCCATTTGCCGCAGGAAATCGTCCGCCAGCATCTTGCTGATGACGGGGCTGAAGAACGCTTTACCATCGTGAACGGCCCGAATCGCGGAGATGAGGTCGGCCTCCGCGGAGTCCTTCAGCAGGTATCCCCTGGCGCCGGCCCGCAAGGCGCGCACGACATAACTTTCATCGGAGTGCATGCTGAGAATCACCACCGCTATTGCCGGGTTCCGGGAAGTGATTTGCTGGGTGGCATCCAGACCATTCAAGCGGGGCATGGCAACGTCAGCCACCACAACGTCAGGGCAAAGAGCTTCTGCCAGGTCGGCTGCTTCGCGCCCATCAGCGGCCTCGCCCACTACGCGGAAATCCGATTGGCGCTCCAGCAAAGCGCGCAGACCGCTGCGCATCACGGTGTGGTCGTCGGCAAGCAGAATAGAGATGGTTTTCATGTCGGGATCGGTAACCGCACTGTGATCAGGGTCCCGCGACCCGCTTCGGAATCCACGCTCACCGTGCCCCCCAGATTGACGATTCTCTCCTGCATTCCTACCAGCCCCATGCCCCGCACCGCCTCCACATCGAAACCGCGCCCGTCGTCCTGAACAGAAAGTACAAGCGCACTGCCGTGCCCACGCAGGGTAACACGAACCATGGAGGCTGCCGCGTGCTGTTCGCTGTTATGCAACGCCTCCTGCACAACCCGATAAACCGACGTGCGATACTCGTCCGGCAGTTCGTCCGGCACACCCTGCGCATCCACCGTAATCACCAGGCCGGAACGCTTCCAGACTTCCCTGCCCTGCCATTGCAGTGCCGGTACAAGGCCCAGGTCGTCCAGCATGGAGGGGCGCAGCAGCAGCGCCATATCCCGGACGGAGCGGAGCGAGGTTTCAGCCAGACTTCTGACGCTGGCCAGCGGAGCCCTGATGGCAGCCTGTGAAATCTCCGGCACGGCGGCAGTCAGGTTGCTCAGGCCAATCAGAAGTGCGGACAGCGATTGGCCAACTTCATCGTGAAGTTCCCGCGATATGGCACGCCGCTCACTCTCCTGCGCCTGAACGAGGCGGCTCGACAGATCCTTCAGTTCCGAACGTGCCTGCTCACGCTCCGCAAGGTGCCGGGCCGCGGCAGTCTCTGAGGCGAGGATCCGCCGGGTCGTAAAAGCCGCAAGCATCCAGCCCACGCCCAGCACCAGCAGCATGGTGACTGCCACACGGAGGCGGAGCCCGGCGAACAGATCGGTCACCTGCAAAATCCGTTCGTTGAGTTCATGCTCATTCGTCGCACTGATCTGATCCGCAAGCATCACCATGTTCGTGCGTCGGGGATAGACTTCGTCCCGGAGAAACGCGTAACCGGCAGCCCGCCGCGCGGCTTCATCTCCCGTCGTCACCCTGTCAACGGAAACCCAATAGTCCCGAAGCTGTAGTCGCAACCTCGCTAGCTGTGCCGGTTCCGCCCTGCCCGATAACCTGCTGTACTCGGCCATCTGTTCGGTCAGCGCACTGCGGGTT
This sequence comes from Bryobacterales bacterium, assembly GCA_038319515.1. Lineage (GTDB taxonomy): Bacteria > Acidobacteriota > Terriglobia > Bryobacterales > Bryobacteraceae > BOG-234. The sequence goes on along the minus strand of JBBQDH010000179.1, from coordinate 8,726 downwards.
TTCACCAGGCTCTGCAGATCTTTCGCAGCCTTCACCGGGTCAGGCTCCAGCACATAGTCCCGCACAAATGTGCCGGAAAGGTAGAGATCAGAGCGAATCTGGTTGAGAACGCGGTTTCTTCCGACAAATTCGTTGCGGACCGCGTCACTGCGCGTCTGGATTGATCGAAGGATACGAATGTTCTCAAGCCCGGCCAATGCCATCAAAATCAGCAAGCCGCCAAATCCGGCGAAAAGTGTGGGGCGTGTATTCCGGTTGGGGCGGATCTCCGGACTCATCTCTGCTGTTTAGTCTCTGCCGCTATTGTCTCATCTGGAATAGACTGAGATGCGTGCTGAAAACTCTCACATTTCCCGCGTTCCTGCTGGCCAGTGTCCTCCCCGTATGGGGAGGGGAATTGCTTCGACTTGATCACTATATTCCGGTAAAATCTGCCGTCCCCGCCATTGCAGGCCAGACCACCGAAATCTACGTGCGGGAGGTGGTGCTGGAAGGCACCGCGCTGCGCGGACCCGTCGCCCCGGAGAAAGTAGTGCTCTTCGTCCACGGCGCCGGAACGCCTGCCGAAGTGGCGTTTGATGCCCCCTACCAGGATTACAGCTGGATGGCGTTTCTAGCCCAGGCCGGATTCGATGTCTTTTCCATGGATATGACCGGCTATGGCCGCTCCACCCGCCCCGCCGCCATGAACGACGCCTGCAATCTGGCGAAAGAGCAACAATTGCACTTTGTTCCGGGCCTTCTGGCCGCTCCCTGCACGTCGCCCTACGCGCAGAACATGACCACCCTCGCGTCGGACTGGAATGACATCAGCGCAGTCGTCGAACACCTGCTGGCGATTCGCCATGTGTCGAAGCTGAACATGGTTGCGTGGTCGCTGGGCGGTCCGCGCGCCGGGGGATATACTTCGCAGCATCCCGAGAAGGTTCTGCGCCTGGTTCTGCTCGCGCCGGCTTTCAACCGCACCGGCAGCGGCGAAGCCCCGTCTGTGGTGCCGGCAAACGGCGTTGCATTCAATACCCAGTCGCACGAAGAGTTCATGGAGAACTGGAGCCGTCAGGTGGGCTGTGCCGATCAGGTGGACCCCGCCGCAAGCGATGCCGTTTGGAAGGCGATGCTGGAATCGGATCCAGTGGGAGCCACCTGGGGCACCGGCGTGCGGCGCGCACCGCAGGTCACTAGCTGGGGCTGGAATGCGGCGGTTGTCGGCAAGGTGAAGACGCCCGTGCTGGCAATTGCAGGAGCGTACGACAAACAGGTGCCGCCGGAACGCGTGAAAGATCTGGTGGCAGCGCTCGGCTCCGGTGAAAAAGTTTACGCCGAACTGGCTTGTTCCTCACACAACGCACTGTGGGAACGGAACCATCTGCTGCTGTTTGGGGCGTCACTCGAATGGTTCAGTAAGGGGACTTTGAACGGGTTGAGCAGCGGCTTTGTGAAGCTGGGGCGCTAAGGGGCGTCTGGCGGTTTCGCAAACCGGCATTTGCAAAGAACTTCCGTCTGTCGGGTGACCGGAGGCCTCCGATCTTCGGCTTCAGAAGGGCTTTCGACCCTTCCGGCATTACCGGGAAGATCGACAGGCGAAACCGCCTATCGCACCCCGGGCGGTGGGGGTGGTCTCGTCGGAGATGTCATAAAGAAATGAAGAAACGGCGGCCTTGGGCAGAATTTCGGAGGAGGAATCCTGCCCTTACTGCGGCCGCCAATTAGGAATGCAGAGCACGCTCGGAGGAAGCGTGGTGCATCTTTACCAACCGCCTATGTAGTAGCGCGAGTGGCAAAACTTCTCATTTTTTTTATGCATGACGGGCAGATGATAACTTGTACATGTGACTGCACAGCAAATTCTTTCCGCGATGACGGAAATCGGCATCGTCCCTGTTGTTCGTACCACCAGCGCCGAGTCGGCCCTCAAATCCGTCGAGGCCATCTTCAAAGGCGGCGTACGCGCGGCAGAAGTTACCATGACCGTGCCCGGAGCCATCAAGGCTCTGGAAAAACTCGCAGATCAGTTCGGAGACAAGATTATTCTGGGTGCGGGAACCGTACTCGACCCTGAAACGGCCCGGGCCTGCATGCTGGCCGGAGCGCAGTTCTTTGTCACACCGACCCTGAAACACTCCACCATCGAGATGGTGCGACGGTATTCAAAGGTCATCTGCTGCGGCGCGCTGACACCCACTGAAGTTCTGACTGCATGGGAGGCCGGTGCGGATGTCGTCAAGGTTTTCCCCGCCAATATGGTAGGTGGCCCGAAGTACATCAAGGCCCTGAAAGGACCGTTGCCCCAGGTGGAAATGATCCCGACCGGCGGCGTGAACCTGGAGACTGCAGGTGAATTCCTCAAGGCCGGAGCGTGCGCGGTCGCCGTGGGGGGCGAACTGGTCGATCCGAAGCTGATTAAAGAGGGCCGCTACGACGAAATGGAAGCGCGGGCGAAACTCTACCTCGCAGCGATCACCAAAGCCAGGGCCGAAATGGCCGCCGCGTGAGCGAAGTGGTCGTTCGCCATAACGCAGAGCGCCACCGGTTCGAAGCAGGGTCCAGCGAAAAAGCGGCCCTGCTCAATTACCGCCTGCACGGTAACGTGGTCGAGATTGTGCACACTGAAGTCCCCCCGGAATACCAGGGCCAGGGCCTGGCCGCAAAACTGGTCACCGCAGCCCTGGAATGGGCCCGCGCAGGCGGACATAAAGTGATGCCCACTTGCTCTTACGTTAAGACCTTCGTCGCCAAACGGTCCGAATTCGCAGACCTGCTTTGACCCCTCACCCGCCGCCGATTCGGAATTCCGGTAATCAGGTGCTCAAACCCTTCCAGTCGCTCACCCATCACGATGCCCTTTTCCGTGATTTCATACTCCCGGACGTCGCGGCTGTGAGCGCCGCGCCGCATCTTCACCACCATCATCACCTTGCGAAGCTGCCCTCCGATTTCCACGTAACGCAGCCGGATAATATCATCGGTCAGAAATGAAATCGAGTAGGTGCTGAAGAGCAGACTGGAAAAGTGCTCTTCCATCTCCACAGTACTCACAATCGTCACCCCGATTCCGGTGAGCGAGTAGATCATCCGGTAGAGCGACTCGCGAAAGTCAGCCCGGAAACCAGGCGCCAGCGCCATTTCGAATCCGGCCAGCGAATCGATCACCAGTCGCTTTGCATCAGCCTTTTTTACCGCGTCCAGAATTTCCTGCAGGGTTTCATCCACCGAAAGATCGAGCGGCCGCAGGTAAATTACGTCCAGCTTCCCGGCGCCGACTGCCGCATTGAAGCCCAGTCCGAAACTGCCGGCGCGCGTTGTATAGTCTTCCGGGCGCTCCTCAAATACCGCCACAATTCCCGACTCGCCTTCACGGAGTCCCGCTGCGATGAACTGCGTGGCCAGAAGTGACTTTCCGGTCCCGGAAGAACCTGCAATCAGCATGCTGTCGCCTTCCGGGACACCGCCGCCCAGCATCTCGTCCAGCGCCGGCACACCCATCGACAGGCGTTTGCTGCTGCGCACTCCCTGCTTTAGCACCGAGAGACCCTGTGTTCGTGAAAAGGCCTGCAAACCCGCATCGGTGATTCGGACGGTATGGAGACCGGGCACCGACGCCTGCCCCCGCAGTTTCATAATCTGCAACTTGCGAACCACCGAATTGCGCTCTACATTTTGGTACAGCCAGAAGAGCCCGTCAGAAATGGTGAAGACCGGGTTGTCCCGCACCTCCGCGTCCACATATTCCCCTACCAGAAATGTGGTGGCTTCACAGCCGCTCAGCATCAGCCCCAGGTCCTGTACAAACGATTGAATCTGCACATCGCTCTCCGGCACCTTGCGAATCGCGGTTCGGAAAGAGTCCACCACAATGAAGCCGGGCTTGTGCGTCTCCACTTCGTTCTTGATCACTTTCAGAATGCCGCTGAGACCCTGCTCCAGCAATGTCTGACTCAGGTTGATAAAGCGGATCGCCTTATCCACTTTCGCCAGATCGAAAAAGTGGTATTGCTGCTGGTACCGCAGCATCTTGAGGGGCGTTTCACCCACCACGGTGAAATAGAGCGCCGGTAATTCTTCCGTCGCATTGGCGAAAACAATCTGGTGCGCAAGGGTGGTCTTTCCGCACCCCGGCGCACCCGCGATGATGTTGAACGAGTATTCCGGCAACCCGCCGCCCAGAACGTCATCCAGACCTGGAACGCCGGTGGGCAGCTTTCGAATCCTGACTTTTTCAAATGGCATAGAAACCTGTTGCACTTAAAGGTGCTTCAGGACAAACCAGGCAATAATCACCACACCAGGGACACCAAGCAGCCATGCAACCAGATATTTCATGCCAAGCGGCTGAGCACTTTTTGGGCCCTTCGGGATGTGTATCCGAACGCCCAAATCGGCACATCTCACCAACGTTGCCCGCACTATTTTGGCCGCGGAATTGCACTGCGCTCGCCCATGACGAAAAGCAAATACCTCCGAACAGCACTCTTGTGCCTCTTCTGTGTTTCGTCCGGATTTGCGCTGCAGGAACCTGCAAAGCCTGACAACACCGCCACCAATAAACGTGATCGGCAGCCGGGTGCTGTAACTGCGGACAAACAAAAGATGAACGCCGTTGACCGCACTCTGACGGCCAGGATTAGACGGGCCGTTATGGCCGACAAATCCATCTCCACCTACGGCCACAACGTCAAGATTATTAGTCGGGACGGTGTTGTGACTCTGAAGGGGCCTGTTAAGTCGAGCGAAGAAGTCAACAACATCGTCGGTAAAGCGACCACAATCACCGGCGACGCGACCAAAGTCGTGAACGAAATGTCAGTAGCCCAGTAGTCCAAAAAGGAAAAGGAAAAACTCAAATGTCTGAAAAACACACAGCAGTATTCGGTATTTACAAGACCTCCAGCCAGGCGGAGCATGCAGTGGACCGCCTGCTCACATCGGGCTTCACCAACGATGACATTTCGGTATTGCTGCCCGATAGCAAGAGCACAAAAGATTTCGCGCACGAGAAGAATACCAAGGCCCCTGAAGGAGCCGCAGCCGGCGTGGCTACCGGCGGCGTGATCGGCGGAACCCTCGGGCTGCTGGCCGGTATCGGCATGCTCGCGATCCCTGGCATCGGCCCTTTCATCGCGGCCGGGCCCATCATGGGCGCTCTGGCCGGACTCGGTGTCGGCGGAGCGGTCGGCGGCATCGTGGGAGCCCTGGTGGGGATGGGAATTCCGGAGTTCGAAGCGAAGCGCTATGAAGGCCGAATCAAAGCAGGCGGAGTGCTGCTGTCAGCCCATTGCGGAACTTCCGGCCTGATCACCCGCGCCAAAGAAGTGTTGAAAGAAACAGGCGCGGAGGATATCACTTCCACCGGTGAAGCCGGCGCCGATCACGTCGTTATGGCCACCGCACGTCACTAAGCGTCACAAGCGCTGAACGGAAGGGCGCACTGAACCTTCCGTTCAGCTTAGAAGCGCGATTTGTGCCAAACTAAGATCCAAATGGCAAACGAAAATAGATGAGAGATCCACAACTGGTCGAGCAGGACATGGTCGAGATTGGCGCCATCCCGGAAGATGGCACCAAGCTCGCTGAAATTATCGCCTGGTGCGCCACACACCCCAAGGATGTACCAACGGCCTTGCACATCCTGCTTGGGAAGACCGAGAAACCCGACAGCTCCTCCGACTAGCCGTTCGCCTGGCGCGACGGAGTTTGCGCCTGAGTTCGCAACGACGCCACCAATCTGATATCTTGTAGCGGATGAAGCGGCTCTCAATCAACAGTCTTTTTCTCGGCCTTTTGGCCGTCGCCTGGTTCTTTGGAAACAACACCAGGGGAACATCCCAGACCAACGAATCTTATTCCGGCCAGCCCAGCGGCGTCACCGGCAACGGCAAGCTGAAGTTCCGCGCTATCTACACCACCAGCCATCTTCCCATCGAAGCACAAAACGTCATCAAAGGCGCACATGGCGGGTTCGCCATCGATACGCGCCCGGGCCGAGGAGAAATCTATTTCGCGCTCAAAGGCGCGGGCATCGTCCAGATCAGTTCTGATCTGAAGACAACCCGCATGCTGCCCACCTCCCCGGAGATGAAAAATACCAATCTCCACAACGCGAACATCATGATCGCGAAGGACGGCACGCCCTTCCTGCTCTTCCCCGGCAATGAGGCCAATGAGGTCTTCACCACCACTATCGATGGCAAGATGGTGCACGAACTGAAAACGCCGCCCGCAGGCACGGAACTGGGTCATCCCCAGGCCAACGATTACTTCATGGGCCGCGGCAACTTCATCCCCACCGACGTGGAACAACTCGATGGCCTGATGTACATCACCACCGGCTACTCGCAGCTCGACTTTGTTCTAACAGCGCGGATCCTCAGCACCTCCCCTTTTAAGGCAGTGTGGAACGACCTGGCGTTTGGCGGACGCGGAACCGGCCCCGGCCAGCTGGGCACCGGCCACGGCATCACCATTCCCCCGGGCACAACCCGTCTCGAGGTCTCAGACCGCCCGAATTCCGAAATTGATCGTTACAACCGGGGCGGGCAGTATCTGTCCACACTGAAGATGCCCCTCGGTTCCCTGCCCTGCGATATTTTTTACCTGGATAGCCTGGCCGTCGTCGGCTCGCTTGATGGCCCCGATCGCAGCAAGGGCGCGCCCATCTACATTCTGGATAACGATAAGCTGGTTTCCACCCTCATGCCCAAAGAAGACCTGGGACTGAAGAATTTCACCCATGTCCACAATGCGGTCATGAAGCGCATGAACAACAAGCTCTACGTAATTGCGCAGGCGTGGAACCCCGGCGATTTCGCCATCTTCGAACAGGTCACTGAATAGGCCGACAACGGCCCCTGGCTTGCTGACGAGGAAGCTCGTGACCATTCAAACAGCAAAATGTGATGTGTGCAGCGCCACCGGCCAGTGCACCACCTGTAAGGGAACCGGCAACGGCGGCCAGTGCTTTAACTGCGCCGGTACGGGACAATGCCCGCAATGCCAGGGTACGGGCAACCGGAAGATAGAACACACGAAGTAGCGTAAAACATACCGGTCGGGTGCCGGGTCCGGTCGGATTCGAGGCTCATCCTTCCCCACACCCGATTCCCCACTTCAGCGTTTACCCACGCTAACGCTACGCCCGAGCTTCGCCCACTGCTCGTCCTCGTTTTAGCCTGAGCACTGTTGTGCCAGCGCACAAATTTAAAATTGTCGATCATCGGGTTCGATGAGAATCCCGGTTTCCCCGTCACAACCAGCCCTTTCGGCTCCATCTTCACCCCGCTCCGGAAGGCAATCCACTGGTGTAACCGGAACGATTCCATTCTTCCGGAACTCGAAGTGCCACATCACGAGGCGGAACTCGCCATCCGTCGCACTGCGCAGCCCGGCAAACCGAAGTTGCAACCGGCGAAGAAACCGTCACCTTCAAATCAAAGGTCTACCTGGTCCTGATCCCCGTCGTCGTCCGCGATAAATCCGGCGGCAAGCCCATCCCCCGGCCATTTCGTCGCCGTCCTCTTCGACGACATTCACCTCGAATTCGGTGACCTCTTCCCCGTCCGCCAGGCCGCCGAAAAGCACATCGCCGAATCCCTCCAATCCACTGACCGCGTAGCCATCTTCACTACCTCCGGCCGTAATAATCAGAACTTCACAGACGACGGGCCCTCCTCCGCGCCGCCCTCGCCAAACGCCACCGCAATTCTGGCCACCCTGGCCTTCCAGACACAGCGGGGTCTCGTTGCCACCAGACCCGGCGCCTCCTCAGCTTCCACCAACACGGGCAGCGCCGGTACCCGAGGGACTTCAATAAACGGCGGCGTTTTTGCCGCCGTCAGCGACCCCGACGAAGTCCCTGGTACCCTCGCCGCCGGCACCGGCGGCTTCATGATTCTCAACACAAACAATCTGCTCTCCGGCCTCGAAAAGATTGCCCGGGAGCAGAGCGAGTCCTATGTACTCGGCTACGTGCCCGCTAAAGAACCCAACCCCGGAGCCTGCCATACCGTCAAAATCAAGGTCGAACGCAGCGGAGTGATGCCCTGAAGTTCACCAAAGAAAAAGGCAGCAAAGAGAAAGGCAAGCTGCAAACCAAAATGAACTTTGTGGGAATCGCATACTTCCCGGATGGGGCCATCGCCGCCCGTTTCAGTGACACAGTAAAGATCGCATTCGATGATAAAAAACGGGTCGATGCATTTACCGAAAAGACCTTCCATCATAAAAAACAATTCGAAATAGCGCCGGGTACCTACAACCTGAAGCTTATTTTCAGTTCTGCCGCCGATAGCTTCGGGAAGCTCGAAACCGCTCTCTTCATTGACCCCTGGGAGTCAAAGAAGTTCTTTCTGAGCGATATCGCACTCAGCCGGGACATCCGCCCCGTCGCGTCAGTCGGCGTCCAGATGATGGTCATCGACGCCAAATCCGGCAAACCCGTCAGGGATCACGGCCTGCTTCGTATCGATTCGCCGCCCCGGCCCGACAATCCGGCGGTGCCTGTCGGCATGAAACTGCCGCTGGCGGCGCTCGTCCCCGGAGACTACCGGTTGCAGCTCAATGCAATCGACGCCACCGGAGCACAGTACACCCGCGCTGTCGATTTCACCGTCGAATGACCTACAGGCTGGACTTATACCAGTCGAGGGTCGCCCGCATGCCCTGCTCGAAGGTGAACTGTGGCTTGTGTCCCAGTACCTCGACGGCGAGGTTCGTGTCCGCCTGAGAGTCCT
>JBBQDH010000178.1:0-12196 GCA_038319515.1 Bryobacterales bacterium | reverse complement strand
AAATGCCTGTATGCGCCGTATGCCAAGGGCTATCACGTCCGGAACGCGTTGCCGGGGAACCGTCGTGCGCTGCCTGCCGAAATCAACATGCATTCGGTGAAGAACCGGTTCCTGTTGCGTATCAAGAACATCACGCCGGACCTTTACCGACGCAATTTTTTCTCGATCACCGCGCGCGACATCGTCGTTATTTCCTGTTGCCTCTTATGGGAACGAACATCTCTGAAGGCCTTTCCGTTTCTGTTCCGCAACTGGCGAAACGTGTTTGCCAAGCGCAAAGAGATTATGAAACGCCAGCGCGTGGATGACGCTTACATGGCCAGCTGGTTCGATTTCAGCCCCGTCAGTAAGCCCGCTCCGAAGAAGTTCGCCGCCGCCCTGACTCCCTCCAAGGCGACCCGGCGCTAGACGCCTGTGCGAATCGCCATCCTCGGTACGCGAGGGATTCCGTCCAGCTACGGGGGTTTTGAAACGTTTGCGGAGGAGTTAGGCTCCCGCCTCGCGGCCCGTGGGCACCATGTGGTGGTTTATTGTCGCCGGAAGCACACGGCGGACCAGTATCTGGGCGTCCATCTGGTCTACCTGCCCACCATCCGGCATAAATACCTCGACACTCTGGCCCACACTTTTTACTCGACCCTGCATCTTCTGCGGCACAGGACCGACGTTGCCCTTTACTGCAACGCCGCGAACGCGATTTTCACGATTCTGCCGAGGGCGGCGGGCATTCCCGTGCTGCTGAACGTGGACGGGATTGAGCGGAAGCGCAAGAAATGGAACGCACCAGCCCGCGCCTGGTACCGCATGTCAGAGTACCTTTCGACCATTCTGCCCACGGCGTTTGTGACGGATGCGGAGGCGATTCGGCGCTATTACCAGGACGAATACGGAAAGGAATCGCGCTTTATCGCGTATGGTGCGGATACCAATCGCGTTTCGACCGTGGGTGTTCTGACGCAACTGGGCCTGCAGCCGCACCGGTATTTTTTGTATGTGAGCCGTCTGGAGCCGGAGAACCGGGGGCTGGAAGTTCGTCTGGCATTTGAAAAGGTGCAGACGGACATGAAGCTGGCACTGATCGGCGATGCCCCGTATGCCCATGAATACATTCAGAAAATACGAGATACCAAAGACCCCCGTGTGGTGATGCCCGGCGCGATTTACGGGCTGGGCTACAAGGAGCTGGGCTCGTGGTGTTTCGCTTATATTCATGCGACGGAAGTGGGTGGGACGCACCCGGCGCTGATTGAAGCGATGGGGCGGGGTTGCCTGGTGCTTTATCTCGATACGGTGGAGAACCGGGAAGTCTGCGGAAATGCAGGGCTACCGTATTTGGACCAGGATGGGCTGAGCGAGCGGATTCGGGAAGTGCTCGTGATGCCGGAGGCGGAACGCGCGGCGCTGAGGGCCGAAGCTGTGCAGCGGGTGCGGGAACGATACGACTGGGAAGTGATCACGACCCAGTATGAGAATATGCTTCAGGAGCTCTGAAAGCATGTCCGGAAAACTCTCACTGGTCTTTTGTTTCCTTGCGGTTACGGCATGGTCACAGACGCGCGTCACGGAGCCTGCGAAGACACCTCTGCGGTTTGAATCAGCGACCGCCGCGCAGGACAGGAATTTCTGGCTGCTGAGCCAGTTTCAAAAGGCGTTGGGTGTTCGGGCTGCACTGAAGGCTGATCCGGTACTGGCGAAGCTGGCGGAGGCGCGTCTGGCAGCGCTGGACAATGCCGCGAAAACCTGTGGGACGGATCTGGATTGCCACGTTGCGGTATATCGCTGGAAGGATGACGATGTGGCTGCGGCGGGCGATGCTTTGGCTGCTCTGTATTCCACTTCAGCCGGGTTGAAGAGTCTGGCGGACGGTCAACTTCGGGCGAGCGGCATGTACGTCCGGTATCACAAGGCGGAAGGCGGGGAATTGCTGCGTCAGGCCTGGCTCGATTGTGTGCGCGGAATGAACCATATGATCGATGTTTATGGGCTGGGGAAACCGCCTCGGTATCCGGCAATCGATTCGATCACTTACGACCCGAAGTCAGCACCCTGGCAGCGGGTGATCGCGAATCTGACGGCGGTTCTGGAAGACGACCGTGCCGGCCTGGATGACTTCTTTGCGCCTTCCCTGCGGTTCGCGCTGGAGGTGATGAACCTGAATAACCGCGACGAAGCGGGGCGTCTGGAACCCCTGGAATTGCGCGAGAACGCCGCTGCGTTTCGGCGCATCAAAACGGTGGACTGGAGCAGGTATCCGTACACGGTGATCGTGGTGCCGGGTGCAGGTGTAGACAGGCCCGGCATCCGCCTTTCCCCCAATGGCAAACTGCGTGACGAACTGGCTGCAAAGCGGTATAGGGAAGGCAAAGCCCCTTTCATTCTGGTCTCCGGCGGCTTTGTGCATCCGGAACGGACGGAGTACTCTGAAGCCGTGGAGATGAAGCGCGATCTCTCCATACGGCTGGGTGTTCCGGCGGAGGCGATTCTGATTGATCCGCATGCCAGACATACGACCACCAATATGAGGAACGCCGCGCGAATCCTGTATCGCTATGGCATGCCGTTTTCCGGTAAGGCGCTGGTGACGACGGATCAGGCACAAAGCCTGGGGATTGAGAGCCCTGCCTTTGAGAAGCGCTGTCTGGCCGAGATGAGCCATATGCCACTGAAGGTTCTGGCGCGCATTTCCCCGTTTGATCTGGAGTTTCTGCCGATGATAGAAGCTCTGCATGCGGACCCGCTGGATCCTTTGGATCCGTAGTTAAATGTCCCCAGGCGACAATAGCGATTTGATACCTCCGTCTGCCCGATGCTACGTCGAAATCTCCCGTTCACAGCTTGCCGCGAACTATCGTGCGGTGCGCGATGCTGTCGCCCCGGCCACCGGAATCATCGGCGTGGTGAAAGCGGACGCGTACCGGCACGGGGCGGTGGAAGTGGCGCGGGTGCTGGCGAGCGAAGGCATCGAATGGCTGGCGGTGAGTTCGGTGGACGAAGGCGCCGTGCTGCGCGCGGCGGGGATCCGGACCCGGGTGCTGGTGATGGCAGGAGTGATGGGCTGGGAACGGGATGCCGTTCGTGAGCTTCACCTGACGCCGGTGGTGCATTCTCTGGATGAATTGCGCGCCTGGAATGAAGGTGCGCTGATCGATGTCCATCTGAAAGTGGACACCGGGATGGACCGGCTGGGGACGCGCGCCACGGCGTCTGAAATTGCTGCAGGGATGGAGGCGGCACCACAGGTTCGCCTGGAAGGCCTGATGTCGCACTTTGCCTCCGCCACGGATTTTGTATCGCCGCAGACGGACGACCAGATCGCGGCTTTTCACCAGATGGCGGGGGCTTTGGCCGAACATGGAATTCGCCCGCCGCTGATGCATTTCTCCAGCAGCAATGCCGTGGCCTACCCGCGCAGAAGCGCCTGGCTCTCGCTGGTGCGGCCGGGGCACGCCATCTATGGATATGTGTCGCCGGCGCGCGGCCCGGCTCCGCCTGCGGCTTTCAGCGTGAAGCCCGCACTGGCCTGGAAGACGAAAATTGTCAGCGTGAAAGATGTGCCGGCGGGCGCGAAGATCGGGTACGGCGGTTCGTTCACGGCGGTGGCTCCGATGCGGCTGGCTGTGCTGGCGGCAGGGTATGCTGACGGCGTGCAGCACCGTTTGTCGAATAAAGGGAAAGTGATTGCGGGCGGGCGTTTCGCGCCGATTGTAGGGACGGTTTCAATGGACCTGACCACCATCGACATTACGCAGTCGCCGCAGCTGAATCCCGGGGACGAAGTGACGCTGCTGGGGCGCGAAGGGGATGTCTCGCTGGACGCGCAGCAGATTGCGCGCACTGCGGGAACCATCTCCTACAACGTGCTGTGCAGCATCAGCGCCAGGGTCAAACGCTTTTACACGGAATAGGGGTGCACTGAATAACCGCTATTGCTTCTCGGCTTTGAAAGTGCCGGTTGCCTGACCCGCGAGATCGACCGAGCCTGTCATCCTGTTGCCCGTTTCGTCCAGCTTGCCGATGTAGATGACCGCAGCGCCGACGTTGAACTCGATGGTGACTTCGTTGCCCTTCACGGTGCCGGTGACTTTCGCTTCACCAAGTTGCCCGGAATAGGTGCCGGTGAGCTTCTCACCGTCCTGTTTCAGTACGAATTTCGGGGTGCCGCTGCCGGCATCGGTGGTGACTTCGAAATTCCACTTACCGGTGATGTCAGCGGCGAAGGCGGAAATGGTGAGCAGAAGAAAGCTGGTAAGCAAACGGAGCATGACCGAATTATACAGGCCAGGAGCGCCCCTGTACGCTCCTGGCCGTTTTCGAGTGCGCGCATCAGACCCCTGAGGCACCTCTCGAAATTCCATTTTGCGCCGGATCGTGGTGCCGGATCGTGGGGAACCTGTAAAAGAGTTGTAAAAAACGGGTTTCCACGTCAGACGCTCTCGAAGGCGTCGCGGCGCAGGAGTTCGTGGGCCTCAGTTGGGGTGACGGGCAGGGAGAAGAAGTTGCCCTGGGCGATATCGAAACCGATACGGCGTACGATTTCCAGCTGGGCTTCGGTTTCCACGCCTTCCGCAACTACCCGCAGGGACAGCGTCTTGGCCAGCTTCACCATGCCTTCCACCAGCGGGATGCTGCTTGGTGAGGCATCCAGATCGCGCACGAAAACCTGATCGATTTTGACGACATCAACGGGCAACTGGTGCAGGTATTGCATGGGCGAATAGCCGGTCCCGAAGTCGTCGAGGGCGACACGGATACCGCGGGCGCGTATGCGATTCAGGAGGAAGGCGGAATCACCCATATCTTTGACGAGGGCGGTTTCGGTGAGTTCGAGTTCCAGGCGGGTCGCGTCGAGGCCGGTTTCCGCGAGGACCTGCATTACGTAGTCCTCAAAGCCGGGGTACGCCAGTTGCATGACGGAGACGTTCACCGCGATGCGGGTGTCGGGGAAACCTGAGTCATGCCACTCTTTGATCTGGCGGCATGCCTCCCGGAGGACCCAGGCACCCATTTCCACGATGAGTCCGCTTTCCTCCGCGATCGGGATGAACTCGCCAGGGGGCAGTTCCTTTTCGGAGCCGTGGATACGCAGCAGCGCTTCGAAGCCTTCCAGCTTGCCCGCAAGGGTGTATTGCGGCTGGTAGCGCAGCCGGAAACCGCCGGTTTTGAGAGCCTCCCGTAGCCGGTCTTCGATGTTTAGGGGGCGCGAGGCGGCTTCGGTCATGCCGGATTCGAACAACTGCACCTGGTTTTTGCCTGCGCCTTTCGCGCGGTACATGGCCGCATCGGCCGCCGCCATCAGGGTGCCCGGTTCGCGCGCATCATCCGGGAAAAGCGCAATGCCGACGCTCATGGTGGCAAAGACGTTCTTACCTTCGATGCGGAACGGCGCTTCGAGGGCGCGCAGCAGATCCCAGCCTCTCTCTTTGGCTTCCGGTTTACCGGGAAGCTCGGGGATCAGAACAATAAACTCATCGCCGCCAATGCGGGCGATCGTCTCGGTGTCGCGCAGCTCCTTGCGCAAACGTTCGGAGATCTGTTTCAGGAAAAGGTCGCCGGTCTGGTGACCCCAGGTATCGTTGATGCGCTTGAAGCGGTCGAGATCGATGAAGAGCACGGCGACGCGGGAGCCATTGCGATCCGCCTCAATGCACTCCCGGCTGAGTCGCTCGCCAAACAGCAGGCGGTTCGGAAGGCCGGTGAGCACGTCGTGGCGGTATTGGTGCGAAAGTTCGCGGGTGCGCTCCGCGACGGCGTTTTCGAGCGCATGGCGAACCTCTACCTCCCGGGCATTGCGGCGCCGGAACAGGGACACGGCGAGGGAGGCTCCAATTAGTATGCAGCCGCCAATGAACCACCAGGATCTCCACCAGGGCGCGAGAACCGTAAAGCTCAGCGCGGCAGGGGTTTCGCTCCAGTCGGTCTTCGAATCGCGGGCGGAGACCTCCAGTCTGTAGTTGCCGGGGGGAAGCGCGGGGAACTGGAGGTCCCGCCCGGGGGCGTCTTTCCAGGAAAGTACGCCCGGTGAGAGCCGATAGCGAAATGTCAGGTCTCGGTCGCGCCCGAAGCGCAGGGCGGTGAAATGGACCACCAGGGGATCGGAGGAATACCCGATGCTCAGGTTCTGGGCGGGGTCGAGCTCTGTTTTGCCGGAAAGCACGCTGGTGAACACCGTTCGGGGTGGCCCGGGTTGCACGGGATTTGGGCGGTTGAGGAAGCGGGAGAGGCCACCGCTGGTGCCGATCCAGACATGGCCGTCGGCTTCCGCAGCGAATGCGTGCAGGTCGCAATCGTCCCAGATCAGGCCGTCGTGGTGGTCGAAGCGATCCCATTTGCCGGTCTTCTGGTCGAGGACCAAAACGCCCAGGTTGGTGCCCGCCCACAGCCGGTTGGTGGCATCAAAGCCGAGAAAGTAGGTGATGTCGGGGCGGTTGGTCTCCGATTCGAAATGCTGTATGACGGGGCGGTCATTTTCGAAATGGAGTTTTGTAATGGTGCCCACCAGCCGGTAGCCGAGCCAGATGACGCCGGGGGCATCGGATGCCAGAGAAACGACGAATTCGCTCTTCAGTCCCTGTTTTTTGGTGAAGTTTCGCCATTCCCGGCCGGTGCGTTGCCACAGGCCGGACCGGGTACCGGCCCAGATATCTCCGTTCGGCGTTTCGAGAAGCGCGAAGACGCGCTCGACCGGCGTCTCGGCAATCCTTCGAAACTTGCCGGATCCGGGCGCGCTGATGAAGATTCCATTCTCTGTGCCGGCCCAGATGTTCTGTTCGTGGTCGATGAGGATGGCATTGGGGGAACTGGCCGCCAGGCCTGTTTCGTTGCCGAACCAACGGACCTTGCCGGACTTTGGATCGAAACGCGCAACCCCCTTGCCGTCCGCGCCCAGCCACAGGGCACCATCTTTCGCCCTCTGGACGGCATGCACCGGGATTTGGCCGAAGGCTTTCTGCGCCTGCCAGGTCCATTCAAACTTGCCGCGTTGACCGTGAAAGAAGCCGGCTTCGGTGCCCACCCAAACGGACCCGTCCGGTTCGGGCAAAATCTCGTAGACTGTTTCGCCGGTCAGTCCGCTTTGGGCGGTAAAGCTTTCCCATTCGGCGTAGCCAAGCCATTTGGCAAGGCCGCGTCCGGCCAGACCGAGCCAGACCGAGCCCTCGCGGTCCTGCAGGACGGCATAAACGGGGGGCAGTAGCCCGGCGGAACGGCCTTCAATCCGGAACCGGGAGCCTTGCCGAATTGCCAGGCCGGCGGTGGTGGGAACGAGCAAACGACCATCGGAATCGATACAGGGACTGCTGCCGGGGCCGAGGGGCGGCAGGGACGGATCGGCGTCCTCAAAGTGCGTGGCTCCGGCTCGCGCCATCAAAAGGCGGCGATTTTGAGCGACCCAAAGGTTGCCTTCACGGTCGGCGAGGATGGCCTGCACACGCGATTTTTTCAGGCCTGCCGGTTCACCGTAGGCGGTCACCGCGCCGTCGGTGAAATAGCAAAGCGATTCACCGCATCCCCACCAGATCTTCGCGTGGTCGGGGTCTTTTCGGTCTATAAAAACGCTTTCGACTTCCCGTTTAGCTTCGTCCGGCGGCGCAGGGCCGGCCGTGATACTCAGAGCTCCGCCCGGTTTGAGGGTCAGCACCAGCAGACCCTCATCGGTACCGATCCAGGTGCGGCTGCCATCCGGAATAACACTGTTATAGCCCTTGATTTTCTTCCCCGAAGGTAGCGGCACCTTCTCGAATTTCTCGCCCCGAAAACGGTAGAGGCCTGTTTGGTTTCCCACCAGAACCGAGCCATCGGGAGCTTCGCCGATGGAGGCCGTCACGCTGGCAGGCAAGCCCTGCGCCGGCGTGAACTCGCGAAAGCGGACACCTTCGTAACGGAAGATGCCCTTTTCCGTGGCCACCCAAATGAAGCCGGTTTTGTCCTGGTAGAGTGACTTGACAGCAAGGTTGGTGAGCCCCTGTTCCACGCCGAAATACTCGAAAGCGTATTGCTGTGCCGAAGCCGGCCAGGCCGCCAGGACGAAAGCAGTAAGCCACACTGCACGCGTTCTGGTCCTGTTGTGAGTTTTCATACCGAAATTCGAGTGTATCCCACTTGTGATTCTTAGAGGGTTCGTCAATTGAGTTTCCACAACCGGAAGCCGCTCGCCGTTGAAACCTGTGTGATTCCCCAATAGAGTGAGTTCTTTTGCAGGTCGTCCGCACCGTAAGAATTGTCAGGGATCAGGATCCAGTGAATTCCCATGGATTTCCATTCATCCCGGATTTCCATTCGCAATGTTGGGCGAGGCTGCTCAAGCATGTCCGATTCTCTCGCACGAAGCGGGGTCCATTTGCCGTCGAGCAGGGCGGAAGGTTTCAGCGAGACCCAGCGTTCGTCCTCATTCTGTGCAACCAGCATGCGATCCAGTTCAACGGGCTGCCCGAAATCGACCTGTACCCAGAGGCCCGGCTTCACGGTTTCGCCGGATGTCCAGAATGAGACGGGGGAATTGTCGAAGGCAAAAGGTATCTCCCATGGGTTGGCTGAGGCGCTGAGCCGCCATGATGTGCCGCGCGGGATTTCGGTCTGCCCGAGTGCGAAGCGCAGTTCGCTGATGCGCAGGTCGTTGTCGTAAAAAGTGCGGGCAATCAACCGAACGCGATTGGTTTTGACCGCCGGAAAGTGGATCTCCCGATTCCAGGTTCTTGCCAGTTGCGGTTCGATGGCGGTGAGGAGCAGCAGGAAAGCGCGTCTGCCCAGGGCCGAATCGAAAGTCCCGAGTAGTTCACGATGCTGATAAGCCATCTGCCCCATGGCGGGAGAAAAGACCCGATCACCTGGCGGCACATAGCGGTCGAGCATCAGCCCCGGTCTGTAGTCGTTCCAGTTGTCTTCCAGATAATCTCTTTCGGGCGTGATGCGGAGGGCGGCACGCCAGTCGGAACGGTCGATGCGCCACTGGTAGGCGGGTGACCATTTGTCGATCAGGTAGGGCCAGGAGAATCCGGCATGAAAGATCATCGCGGCCACGCCCAGTGCGGGGCCAAAAAGGGGGATATCGAGAATTCCGATGGCGAGGGCGAGGCAAAGGAACGGCAGGCAGGGGATCAGGAACCGGGTGCCGATGTTGGTGCAGAACGGCAGGAACAAGACGAAGAACGCGAGGAGCAGGATGCGGCCGGTTCTGTTCCGCAGACTGAGTAACGCCAGCGGGCTGAGCAGAAAAACCGGTCCGACAACGCCTGCGAGTTTGCCGCCGATCGTGGCCTGATAAGGGATTTGCCACCATTTGACGCCCGCCAGATGCTGCATCATCACGCGCATCCCGCTTTCCGCCATGGGGTACTGCCAGGGATTGGGGAACCAGTGATTAAAAACAGGGTAGAAGGGGTTGTGGAACTGGATGGCGCTTTTGACCATCCACGGGCCTGCGATGAGTGCTGCCCAGAGTGCCGTGGTGGCGGCTCGGCGCACGGATTTACTGACGAACAGGACGTAAAGGACCGCGAAGACCACAGCAGGTGCGGCGGTAATTTTACAGGCGTAGGCAAAGCCGGCCAGCATTCCTGCGGGGATGAGCAGCGCGTCCCTGCCCTTGCCATCGTTGCGCTCCGCACGCCAGATTTCGAGGGTCAGGAAGCCGGCGAAGGCGATGGCGGCGGTTCCGACGTCGATATAGGCGATGGTGCCGTCGCGACCGACGACAGGAGCAAGGTAGAAAAGAATCGCACCGATTACTCCCGCGCGGGGCACGCCCGCACGGCGGCTGTATGCCAGCATGCCGAACGGCAGAGTCAGCAGGAAGAGCAGATGGACCATTGCGGTGGCGGAGTGCCTGCCAAGAGCGAAGGCGATCAGGAACAGCATTTCGATGCCCTCCGAAAGCCCCGAAAACATGCTGGTGCGGATGGGGTAAAAGCCGCGGTGCTCGTAATAGCGGGAGATCAGGCCGACGTGGTAACCGGTGCCGTCGGGGCTTATTTCGGGGCTCATGGCGGTAATCAGGTAAATCGCGCCAAAGGTGAGCCAGGGCAACCAGAAGAGGAGTCGCCAGACGAGGGGCAGGGGAGCGGGCGATTCCTCTTCAGTCCGCTGCCGACACCAAAATGCAGCAAGGATGATGACAGTTCCGACGGCCGTCAGTACAGAGGTATAGAGGAGTTGGCCGGCAGCGAGAAAAAAGACCAACGTGCTCACCACGGCAGCGCCTGTAGTGAATTCGAGGAAAAGGCGTTCGCCCTGGTGGAATTTCTGAGCGAGCGCACGGAACAACAGTTGCCCGGCGGCGCGGCATAGCGCGAAAACGAAAACGGTGGCGAACAGGATGCGCAGTGCCGTCAACGCGGGGTGTCCCTATTCAGGTTTCCGGTGGGAGTGAGGTTTCCGGTAAAGCCGATTTCGTGCAGCAGGATGCAGTAAACCTTGCCGCCCGGTTGCGGAAGGCAGGGCCCCATGCCGAGTTCCACGTCGGCCTGGCCGCTGCCATTCAGGAGTTGCCGGTCCACCGGAAACGCCAGATTGTAAGTGTGTGGCTGGTCCAGGGTGGCGACGCCAACGGTGGAACCGTTCACCAGAAACCGCACATGTTGTGGCCCGACTTGCCGCAGGACGATATCGGCCACGGTGATTTTGGTTTTTAGAGTCCAGTTGACGCCGCTATCCAGCTGAAAACGGAAGGCCGGGTGTTCGCCCGTCCAGGACCAGTCAAGATGTGGCTGGACCGGTTCTACGCCACGAATGATGAGAGCGTTCACGTTGATTGGCGCGCCAACGGTTAGAATCTGACGGAGTTCATAGGACAGAGGAGTGCGCTGGGGCGGGACGGGCAGGCTCAATTGGCCACAGCCTGAACAGCAGACGCAGGCGACGATCATCCACAGGGCAAGGTCGTTGCGCAGCATGCAGGGGTTGGATTTCAGTTTACAGGGTGACCCAAAAAAATAAAAGCCGGGAGTGGACCATATTCTGGTCCACCACCCGGCTCAAATCATCCCGAACGGGATGTAAAAATTTACATTTTGACGCTGTCGATGGTGATGGTGCCTTCTTTTACGTCGCCCATGATGGTCACATTGTGACCCGCATGCGCCTTGATCTTGTCCTGGTTGGCAATCTTATAGATGGTGCCATCTTCACCGACAAGAACGGCCTTGGCGCCGCCGTCAATGCACTTTTTGGCGCATGCGGCATCGCCCTTCATGGCGGCCTTGGTGGAGCAGGCTTCGTCCTGGACGAAACCCTTGAATTCTGCGGCAAAACCGGTGGCTGCGAGGCCGAGGGCAAGTGCTGCAACTGCTGTAAATGTCTTCATGACGGAGTTACCTCACTTTTCAATATACTCCGGGCGAGCTGGGAGAGCAAGAGAATTGAATAGCAGAAAGCGGATTGTGACGTACGAAGAAATACCTGAGACTCGTGTCTATGGAACAAAAATTCAGCGTAGTTGCAATTCCAACAGTGGCAGCGAATGCGGTTCGCGCCACCGCGCGGGCTCCCCGATACGGACACCCCACTCACACGGACATGGCTGCGGGATTCGGCTCTTGTCGCCACTGTCTGAAAACGTCTCGGGTTGGGCAGGAGGAGCGTATTCTCTTTACAGGGAATCCGTTCAGCGACCTTGAGCAAATTCCTTTGGCAAGACCTGTCTTCATTCATGCGGAGCCCTGTGGTCGATACCCGGAGGCAGCAGGCTATCCGGCGGAACTGAAGGCTCACCCGGTGCTGATGAGTGCGTTTGAAAAAGGCCAGACGCTGGTGGCAAAGGAAAGGGTGGGGACCGGCGCTGAGCCGGAAGCGGCGATCGGGCGGCTGCTCCCG
Source organism: Bryobacterales bacterium (assembly GCA_038319515.1). Lineage (GTDB taxonomy): Bacteria > Acidobacteriota > Terriglobia > Bryobacterales > Bryobacteraceae > BOG-234. The sequence goes on along the minus strand of JBBQDH010000178.1, from coordinate 391 downwards.
CTACCCGGCGTCGACTCTATCGAGGTGGGGAATTCGGTTGCCGGCTGTTTCGATTTCCATGTATTTCCAGTGCAGGTATGTCCAGTGAAGGAAGGTTGCTGACATGATCGATCCGGAATTGGCCTGGAAAGCCGTGCAGACGCGCGATGCGAGTGCGAACGGCAGTTTCTGCTTCGGCGTGTTGACGACAGGGATTTACTGCAGGCCTTCCTGCACTTCACGGCAGCCGCTGCGCAAAAACGTCCGGTTTTATGAGACGGCAGAAGCCGCAGAGCAGGCCGGACTGCGAGCCTGCCTGCGATGCCGTCCGCGCGAGGCGCACCCAACCGACCCCGCCGCCGCAATGGTGCAGGCGGCCTGTCGCTATCTGGAGACGAACAGCGGGAAAGCG
>JBBQDH010000177.1:0-12418 GCA_038319515.1 Bryobacterales bacterium | reverse complement strand
TGTTCAGCAGCCCCTCCACAAGCGGCTTCACCCGAACCTCAGTCAGATCCCTGCCTGTCAGAACCCACGCCGGCTTGTACGCCTGGTCCGGGCTAATAGCGAAGCGCGGAATCCGTATACTCTTCAACCTTCAAAGGCTCGGCTGAGTTCACCGCAGCTTTCAGTTTCAACAGATCCCCGGCCAAAACGCCAACCATCTTCCTCGTCGCTCCCCGGCGACGCACCATAACCCATCGTCAGCAATAGTGGCAATACAAACAGGACCCGCATCGACATCAGCAGACCGAATACCTCCGGGTTCGCGATACCCTATATGGGAAGCATTAGATGCCACTCACTCCCGGCTCCCGCCTCGGTCCGTACGAAATTCTTGCCCCCCCTTGGCGCGGGCGGTATGGGCGAAGTCTACCGCGCCCACGATACCAAACTAGGTCGCGAGGTCGCCATCAAGGTCCTCTCCGCCGCCATGTCCGCCAATCGCGAACAGCTCGCACGCTTCGACCGCGAAGCCAAAGTCCTCGCCTCTCTCAACCACCCCAACATCGCCCAGATCTACGGCCTTGAAGAAAGCGGCGAAACCCGCGCTCTCGTCATGGAACTCGTCGAGGGGTCCATACTGTTTGCCCCGCAGCCGCTCCCCACCGCCCTCAGCTACGCCCGCCAGATTGCCGAAGCCGTCGAAGCCGCCCACGAAAAAGGCATCACCCATCGCGACCTCAAGCCCGGCAACATCATGGTCACCCCGCATGGCGTCGTGAAGGTTCTCGATTTCGGCCTCGCCGCCATCCCCGCCAACAAACCCGAAGGCGACCCTGCCAACTCCCCCACCATCAGCCTCGCCGCCACCCAGGTCGGCATGATCATGGGCACTGCCGCCTACATGAGCCCCGAACAGGCCGCCGGTAAAGTCGTCGACAAACGCAGCGACATCTGGAGCTTCGGTGTCGTCCTCTGGGAAATGATCACCGGCAAACGCCTCTTCAGCGGCGAAAGCATCCCGCACACGCTCGCGGCCGTTCTCACCGGAACCATCGAATTCACAGACCTCCCGTCTTCCACCCCCGCCCCCATCCGCGACCTCGTCAAACGCTGGCTCGAACGTGACCCGCGCAAACGCCTGCGCGATATCGGCGAAGCGCGCCTCATCATTGAGAAATATCTCTCCGACGCAAACTCCGGCAGTTTCGTAGCACCGAAGCCCGAAGCCCGCCCGGCAGGCAAGCTGCCCTGGCTCATTGCCGCGGCGCTCGCCCTCACCACTGTTGCTGCTGCCTGGTTCGCCTTCTCCGCCAGTCGCCCCGCCGAACCAAAACCCCTTGTCCGTCTCGACGTCGACCTCGGCGCGGATGTCTCCCTCGACTCCCCCCGCGGCGTCGATGCCATCCTCTCCCCCGACGGCACCCGCCTCATCTACGTCTCCAACCGCAAGCTGTTCACCCGCAAGCTCGACCAGCCCAAAGCCAATGAACTGCCCGGTACCGAATCCGCCAACTCCCCCTTCTTCTCTCCCGATGGCGAATGGGTCGGCTTCTTCGTGGACCTCCAGCTCAAAAAAGTCTCCCTCACCGATGGCTCCATCGTCGTCGTCTGCCCCGCCACCATCGGAGCCGGTGCTGTCTGGGGCGAAAACGGCCAGATCATCACCTCACTCGGCCTGGGCGAGCCCCTCAAACAGGTACCCGCCGCAGGCGGTGACCCCGTGCCCCTCACAGATCTCTCTGCCGGCGAACGTACCCACCGCTGGCCCCAGATCCTCCCCGGTGGCAAGGCTGTTCTCTTCACCACCAGCAAATCGCTCAGCGGCTACGACGCTTCTAATATCGAGATCGCCACACTGCAGAGCCCCGGAGAAAAAATCGCGCGGCGCAAGACCCTCATCCAGGGTGGCACCTTCGGTCGCTACGTCGCTACATCCCGAAAAGCGGGCCACCTCCTCTATGTCAGCAAGGGTCGCCTATTCGCCGTTGCCTTCGATCCCAATGCCCAGGAGCTTCGCGGCAAGCCCATCCCGCTGCTCGAAAAAATCAATTACAACCCCAACACCGGCTCCGCTCAGTTCGATGTCTCCGGAACCGCCTCCGGCCACGGACTCCTCATCTACCGCGCCGTCGGTGGCGAAGGCAACGGCCTGGTCAACGTCCAGTGGCTGGATAAAGAGGGCAGATCCCAGCCCCTTCTGAAGGAACCCGGTCAGTACGATGGCCTCCGCCTTTCCCCCGATGGCAAACGCCTCGCTCTCACCATTACTGACGGTCAAAAGACCGACATCTGGATCCACGACATTTCCCGTGAAACCACCACGCGCCTTACCTATGACGTCGCCGCTGGCAGTTCGTCAGAACCGTTCTGGACGCCCGATGGCCGTTTCATCGCGTTTCACGGCAAGGGCGGCATCTACAGTATTCGTGCTGATGGCTCCGGTCCGCCGCAACTCCTCGTCGCGAACAACAGCATGATGGGTGCCAGTTCGTTTACTCCCGACGGCAAACGCCTCGCCTGGTGGCAGTCCGACCACCCTGCCAACAATCTGTACACGGCCCCCATCTCGACTGACGGCGCAGGGATGCACGCAGGCCCCCCCGAACCCTGGCTCGACGACGCGTTCCTCAAACTCCAGGCACGAATCTCCCCCGACGGCCGCTGGCTCGCCTACACCTCCAACGAATCCGGCGCCTTCCAGATCTATGTCCGGGCGTTCTCTGACAAGAGCGCCAAAGTGCAAATCTCCGCTAACGGAGGCATCTGGCCCGTCTGGTCAAACAACGGCCACGAACTCTTCTTTCGCTCCGCCGACGACCGCATCATGGTCGCGCCCTACAAGGCCACGAAGGACGCCCTCCTCGCCGAACAGCCAAAGCCCTGGACGCCAAAGCGGGTCGCCAAATTCGCTTTCTTCCCCGCCGTCATCAACTTCGACCTCGCTCCCGACGGCCAACGCTTCGTCGCCGCCCTGCCGGTAGAAACACCCGAGGCGATTCGCAGCAGAAGCCAGCTCATTTTCCTCGAAAACTTCTACGACGAACTCCGCCGCAAATTGCCGTAAGCGAGGTCACACTTCTTCCTAACGCCGTTCCGTTCATCCGGGCTACTGGATCGAGGCCGCGTGGCGGACCAAACTGTTCGCAATGATCTCTCCCAGACGCACCGGGACGGCATTTCCGATAAGCCGTCCGATCACACTGTACCGTGGTTTCTCTCCGTCGCTCAAAAAACGATAATCCTCCGGGAACGTTTGCAGAATCGCCGATTCCCTCAGGGTTATCGCGCGTCCCATTCCATTCGGCCATACACTGCTGGATAGGTCTCCCCAGACTCTCTGGAATGGCACTGCGCCACCAAATTACCATACCAGTCCCGCCACGTCCCGCCAGGCTTCGATGCCCGGATTCTTTTCAAATTCAGTTCGCTCAACCGGCACGCTGAATGTAGGGCGTCGTTCGGGTCACTCTCCCCGGCACGCAGCGGCTTCAGGTGTGAGATGGCATCACGAACCGTTGCATGCCCGTCCGAAGCACTCGGCGTCCGGAGTTTTACGCTATGGTCAACGCTATGTCGTTGGCTGGATGGTGGCGAATGGCGAAAGCGCCGAGCTGGCCAAACAGCTGATCGCGGAAACCTGCACGAAGCAGAACATTCAGCGCGACGAACTCACCATTCACGCGGACCGGGGCTCGTCCATGACATCAAAAGCTGTCGCGTTTCTGCTGGCGGACATGGGGATCACCAAAACCCACAGCCGCCCGCATGTGTCGGACGACAACCCCTATTCGGAGAGTCAGTTCCGGACCTTGAAATACCGACCCGACTTCCCGGAACGCTTCGGATGCCTGGAAGATGCTCGTTCTCATTCCCGGGTTTTCTTCGCCGGGTACAACGAAGATCATTGCCATTCCGGGCTGGGCCTCCTCACCCCCGCCGTGGTTGACCACGGCTTGGCACCAGTAACCGTCGAAAAACGCCGCACCGTTCCTGACGCCGCTTACGTTGCTCACCCGGAACGGTTCGTCCGCAAGCCGCCGCCGCCCGAGGTTCCCAAGGAGGTCCGGATCAACAAACCCGCAGAAACGCCGGAAAATAAAACTCAGTAAATTATGCTTCGAGGTGTCTTAAAGATGTTGACATGCACCGGTCCGGCATCGGGAAAGGCAGCTTGACGTTGCTCAGCAGTTCGTTATTCGGAACTCCGTCCAGCAGATAGCTGGTCTGGTTCGTCCGCCTACCATTCACCAATGCCGTCACCGCCACCGGAAAGGTTTTCATGATGCCCTCGGCGGCATTGGAAGGTCCGGCGGCAGAGCCCGCCACCAGGGTGGTCAGCCGAGCCACATTTCGGCCGTTTAGCGATAATTCGACAATACGGGCCGAATCGACCACCTGCCGAAGCGTGAAACTGGTCGTATCGATCTGCGCCGCATGTGCTTCCACAGTCACCTGATCGCCCGCCGACCCGATCTCCAGCTTGACGTTAATGGTCGCCTTGTCATTCGCCAGAAGAGTAATGCCGGTTTGGGTCAGGTCTTTGAACCCCAGCGACGATATCCTCAGCGAGTAGGCTGTCGGCCGCAAGGAACTGATGACTTAAAGTCCGGAGGCGTTACTTGTCACAGCGCGGGTGAGCCTGGTCTCGACCTCTGTCAGAATGATCTGGGCACCCGGAACGAATGCTCCTGAAGGATCGGTGACGGTGCCTCCTGCGCTGGCCGAAGACTGTCCTCTCGCGCTTCCCGCAGCAAGCGCGAAAACGATAAATAATCCAGCAATAGTCGAGTTGCGCATCTTACTCCCCCGGCCCGGATCAGCCCTCGAAGGGACGCTGCGATATCGCTGACTTTTATCCGGTCCACTTGATTGTGTCGGGACCCTATCAGAACTCGGAAACGGAGTCAAACTTATAGCTTTTTCGTGTCAGAAGCGAAGTATCGTACTCAGTCCCGCACTCTATGCAAAGGTTGTTTCAGCCCTTTACGGACTCGGCCTTTTCTTCGTGTGAGGGATCCGCCCCCGGTGCCTTCCGGTGCCATCGCCCTCGTCAGCGATACCTCCGGCGGGATTGAGCTTGTCCAATTCCGCCTGTAGCCGTTGGCGCACTGCCATCTCCGCAGCTTCTTTCGAGTCATCGGCCACCACGGCCTCTCCAAATGGCGCATGGTTCATATCGAAGAGTTGCCCTGCCCGGTTCAGTTTCCACATGCCTTCGCGGACGTACCAGGATGCGCCGAGCTGGACGTAGACCCAGTCGCGCTGTGCTCCGCGGCGACCATACAATAGAGGGCTGAAGCTACGACCGTCAATGGTGGCGACCGCAGGCAGTTTCGCACCTGCAACCTCGGCGAAAGTCGGCAGAAAATCGGTTGAATCGATCAGCTCTGCCGCTACATTGCCGGCAGGCGTCACGCCCGGCCAATTGACGATCAGTGGAACCAGCGAACCACCCTCGAGCATGGAACCCTTGGCTCCGGCAACACGCAGTCCCCTGACTGTGGATTCACCGGCGTAAATACCACCGGTTCCGCTGTCCGCGCTGAAGACAATCAGGGTATTCTGCCGCAGGTTCAGCCGATCCAGTGCGGCGACGAGGCTGCCGACCAGCTTATCCATGTAAGCGATATTGTCGGTGTAGAAATCCCGGCTGTCCGGTTTACTGTCCGGCGTGGGGAAGAAATCTCCGTGCATTTGAGCCAGGGAGTAGAAAGCAAAAAAGGGCTCAGCCCGATGTCTTGCCATGAAATCGGCAAGGAAAACATCCATCAAATCCGGCATGTATTCCCGATTGCCGAGACTTCGTACTTCACCGTTCAGAAGGTAACTTTTCGCCTGATCCCGGGTATTGCGGTAGACTCCCGCTGCGCCGGTGGTCAGGAATTCGTCGAACCCGAATTCGGGGGGAGCGGAGGCAAAACCCCACGCACCCACCGCAGCCGAGACGTAGCCCGCCGATTGAAGAACCTTAGCCAGAACGGGCTCCAGCGATGGATTGATTGACGCGGAGGCGTCCTGGTTGGTCGCGCCTGTGCGGAAGGCGTACCGTCCGGTCTGTATAAGCGCCCGGGACAGTCCGCTGAGCGGTGCGGTATAGCTGTGGGTAAACCGGGTGCCGCCGCTCGCGAGCAGGTCGATATTCGGCGTCCGGAAGTTATCGGCGCCGTAGCAGCTCAGGTTACCGATTCCGACCTCATCGGCGAGAACGAAAACGATGTTCGGTCTACTGCCCGGCCCGGGGGCAGGCGGAGTTTGAGCGTTGGCGGCGGCTGCCGTCATCAGGCCCACTGCCTGCCCGATGAAGTCCCTGCGTTTCATTCCAGCCCCTACTTCTTTTTCTTGGGACCATTCTCTGCGCGATTCGCGTGGCGTCCGGTCCCGTCGCCTTCGTCGAGGATGCCCCCGGCAGGATTGAGCTGCTCGAGGGCGGCCTGCAATCGTCGGCGTGCGGCGATTGCGGCAGGGTTCTTCGTGTCAGCCGGAACCAGTGGCTCTTCGAAGGGAGCATTACTCATATCGAAGAGTTCGCCGGCCTGATTCAGCTTCCATCCTGGCTCGCGCACGTACCAGTTTCGGGCAAGCTCGATGAAAATCCACTCGCGGGGTTGCCCCTTCTGTCCCTGCAGTTGCGGAGCGAAGCTGTGACCGTCGATCACATTTTTCGTTGGGGGCTTCGTGCCCGCCACTTCCGCGAAAGTCGGCAGAAAATCCGACGAATCCACCATATCCTCGGAGACTTTTCCAGCCGGCGTTTTCCCCTGCCAACTCACGATCAGGGGAACGAGGGCACCGCCCTCAAGCATTGAACCCTTCGAGCCGGAGAGACGGCGGCCACGGACTGTACACTTCGCAGCCTGTCCGCCGGCCGTGCCGTTGTCACCTACAAAAACAATCAGGGTGTTCTCGCGGAGTTTCAGGCGGTCGAGCTCCGCCATCAGCTTGCCGACGAGCTTATCCATGTAACGGATGTTGTCGCCGTACAGATCCGTGCTGTCTTTCGGACTGTCCGGCGTGTGGACGATCTCGCCATGTACGTGCGACATCGAGTAGTAGGCGTAGAAGGGCTGATCGCGGTGCCGCGTCATGAAATCAACGAGGTAAGTGTGCATGACATCGGGCATGTACTCTTTGTCCCGCAGGTTTTTCACTTTACCGTTTTCGAGGTAAGTCTGGCTCCTGGGCTCCGAATTCCAGTACACGCCGCTGCCCTTGAACTGCAGATACTCGTCAAAGCCGAACTCGGCGGGGCCGAGAGGAAGCTGGCCCCATTTGCCGATCATGCCTGTAACGTATCCGGCTGGCTTAAGAATGGCCGGCATCATCGTCTCGACGGAGGGCTTCATCAGCCCGGTGGCGTCCTGGTTGGTGGCACCGGTGTGAAAGGCGTAACGTCCCGTCAGAATAAGAGCCCGCGAGGGGCCGCACAAGGGAGCGGTGTAGCAGTGCGTGTAGCGGGTGCCGCTGGCGGCGAGCCGGTCGATATTAGGGGTCTGGAATTTATCCGCGCCGTAACAGCTCACGCCGTCGATCCCGAGGTCGTCAGCAAGGATAAAAAGAATATTAGGTTTCCTGCTCCCTGGTGCGGCCTGATTCGCCTGCAACAGATTACTGACCACCGAATTGCCGGCCGCGATGCAGCCCGCCGATCTGACAAAGTCTCTGCGATTCATAAGTCACCCGTTATCCGTCAAATTCCTAAGCGTGGCTTAAAGGTTTGGCTGCCTTCCAGCCGGCCTTCCACTGTTCCATCAACTGCTTCACCAGCGCGGCGTTTACCGGGCGATGGGCTACGTTGGTATTTTCCTGCGGATCCGACTGATGGTCGTAAAGTTCCACGAAGTCGACCTGATCATGGTTATCGCGCTGCACCCAGACCGTCATGCGGTAGCGGTCCGTGCGCATCGAGTAGCCCATACGCTGACCGCGCGGATACTGGCTGAACGCGGCAGGTTTCCACTGGAGTTCCGGGCTGTCGAGCAGCGGCTTAAAGCTGACGCCTTCCAGATGGCCGGGCAGGGAAAGGCCCGCGAGTTCCGCAAGGGTTGGGTAGATATCGACGAACTCCACCAGCGCACGGCTGTGCCTGCCGGCGGCTTTCATCCCGGGAGCGGCGAGCAGCAGCGGGGCATTGGTGTCGTTCTCCACGTTACTGTGCTTGGCCCACTCGCCATGTTCGCCGAGCTTCCAGCCGTGGTCGCCCCAGAGCACGATGATCGTGTTCTTTGTCAGGCCCTGGCGCTCCAGTTCGTCAAGCACCTTCCCGATCTGCGCGTCGGTATAACTTACGGCGGCATAGTAACCATGTTTCAGTTGCCGGGCAAGGTCGTCGCCGATCTTATCTTTGGTCGGGACATTATTGTAATTCCGCAGCTCGGTGCTGTTGGTCAGCGCGTAGGGCGGGGAATCCTCCGGATGGTAAGGGTTCGGGGCCAGTTTAATAGTGGCCGGGTCGTACAGATCCCAGTACTTCTTCGGAGCGACGAACGGCAGATGAGGCTTAGCAAATCCGACTGCGAGAAAGAAGGGAGATTTCTTTCCGATTGTCTTCAGGGTTTCGACGGCGATATCCGCCACCATCCCGTCTTTGTAGAAATTGTCGGGAACATCGGCCGCTTCGAATGCCGGTCCACCCTTCGCCTTCGGCTTGTCCTCGTCTTCCACGTTGGGACTCGAAATTTTCGCGTAAGTCGGCGCTTTCGGGGTCTGCCACGGCACCGACCAGGACTGGGGGTCGTCGTAACCCGGGTGGAAGATCTTACCCATGCCCTGCACGAAATAGTTGTTTTTCTTAAAATGCTCGGGCAGCGTGACGATATTCGGCTCGGCGGCGCGGAAGTGCGTGACCAGATCCCACACTTTAGTCGAATCGGGGCGGGTTCCCGTGAGCAGACTGGAGCGCGACGGGGAGCAGACGGCCTGCTGACAGTAAGCGCGCTCGAAGGCCATCCCCATTTTGGCGATCCGATCAATGTTCGGGCTGTGAATATAATCGTGACCGAAGCAGTTCAGCTCGGGCCGCAGATCGTCGACGGCGATGAACAGCACGTTCGGCTTGGCGCCGCCGGCCCCCTGGGCGGAATCGCTCACGGCACAAGCGCCCAGCGCCATCAGGGTTTGCTGCATCAAATCCCGGCGGCTAAGCACTGCGGGTCTATTCTGCTTCGTGTTCATAAGATTCCTTTACCACTTCCACCACTGGGTAAGATTCTGTTCCATACCGCGCCTTACAGACGCATATTCCCTGCGATCGGCAAGGTTCACCGTTTCGCTATGGCCGCCGTTGACGTGATAGAGCTCGGGCGGCCCCTCTTCGTTGAGGATGAGCTTCCACTCGCTGGTACGTGCCATGGATGTCCGGTGCTTCGGATTCATCGCGAACCTGAGTACGCGCGTGTGCAGCGCCGTCTCGTCCGCGCCTTCCGGCAACTTCGCGAAGTCGACTCGTCCGTAAGCGGCGGACGTGAAAATCGTGCGGTCCGGCGGGGCCTGATCCTCATTTTGTAGCAGGGCTTTCAGGGAGCGGCCGGCCAGCTGGGGCGGAACAGCGGACCCTGTGAGCTCCATCAACGTGGGGAAAACATCGCAAAGCTGGGTTGCGGATGTGCGTCGTACACCCTGCGGGATACGGCCGGGCGCCCACCAGATCATCGGCACGTGCAGCAACGAGTCGTGCAGGAACATGGCCTTCCCCAGCAGGTTATTGTGGCCGCCGAAATCCCCGTGGTCGGCGATAAACAGGACGATGGTGTCTTTCGTGAGACCCTGGCGGTCCAGCGTATCGAGTAATCGCCCCACCTGCTGATCGACCCCCCACTCAATGGCGGCATGATAGTGGTGGAGCGCCAGTTTGAGGTCGGCATCGCTCATCGACTCAAGCCCCATGGCGCGGCTGAACTCGCCAAGGCGCGGCGTCATGGCGTCCGGCGAGGTGTACTCAGGAACCTGGATCGTGTTGGGATCCCGCCGCAGCACGTACTCCGGCGGAGCGAAATAAGGCGGATGCGGGTCGAAGTAGCTGACGGTCAGGAAGAAGCGCTCGTTCTTCGGCTGCGTGCGAAGGAACTCGATGGCGTCCTCTGTATTGAGATGCGGGTGGCACTGCTCCTTCGGCCAGAAGTTTGAGGAGTACCACCAGGGCGTGCTCCAGGAGTTGTATTCGCGGAAGGGTTCACGATCACGAATGGCGACCTTGTCGATATCGTTGAGGGCTTCTTTGGTGAAGGTATGGTTCTTACCGAAATAGCCGGTCCGATAGCCCTTTTTCCGGAAGTGCCCGATCATCGTATCGTTACTGCCCAGAAACGTATTCTGCTGGTTGGTCAGCGTTCCGTGCTGATGGGGATAGAGGCCCGAAAACAGCGTCTTGCGGGAAGGGATGCATACCGGGCTGTTCGAGTAACAGTTATCGAACATGAGGCCCTGCCGGGCCATGCGATTGAGATTCGGCGTTGCGGCGTTGGGGTTCCCGAGCGCACCCAGCGCATCGGCGCGCATCTGATCGCAGATCACCAGCAGGATGTTGGGTGACCCTGAGTTACGGGCGGGTGGTGCCTGCTGTGCAGCCATGGCAGGCACAGCTGCCATGGCGGGAACACTCCCTACGAACGCTCGTCGGGAAAGCTTCTCATCCATTGCCGGCCCCTCCTGTCCGCTTGAGCTGATCCCAGGGCAGCACCTGCGAGCGCGCGGCCCACGCGAGATACTGCGCTTCCATCTTCTTTACCCGGGCCGGATCCGTTGCCGCGTGGTCCTTCGTTTCGATACGGTCGAGAGCAAGATCGTAAAGCTCCCACTGACCTTTGTATTTCGAAACCAGTTTCCAGTTGCCGTCGATCACTGCCCGGTTCCCTTCGTGTTCCCAGAACAAAGTGCGCGACTTTGTATTTTTGGGCTGCCGCAGCGAGGGCAACAGCGATTTACCCTGCAGCGGAATAATCGTATTCCCCTTGTAAGTCTGTGGATAGGAGGCGCCCGCGGCGTCGAGGCAGGTCGCCATGATGTCGATAACGTGACCCGACTGATGCGTCCACGTTCCGTGTTCTTTAATCTGTTTCGGCCAGCGGGCGATCAGCGGTGACGCGATACCGCCTTCATGCACCCAGTGCTTATACATGCGGAAAGGTGTGTTGCTGACGTGCGGCCACTCCGCACCGTAGCTTTGGAACGTGGTGGCCGGCCCCGGCATCACTTCCGGCCGGTTGCCCCAGATCACGTCTTCGCCGCTCAGGGTTTTTGTCGGGTAGCCGGGGTTCGGAGTATTTTTCATGACTTCGGCGCAGCCGCCGTTATCGGACATGAAAAGAACCAGCGTATTCTCGTCCGCGCCGGTTGCCTTTAAGGCGTCGAGCACGCGGCCAATGCCACGATCAAGACTTTCGATTTGCGCGGCATAAACTTCCATGCGCCGTTGCTGCCACTCTTTATGGGGGATTTCATCCCACGCCGGAACCTCGGGATCCCGAGGCGCGATTCCCCACTTCGGGTCTACAACTCCCATGTCGACCATGCGCCTGTAGCGTTCGGCGCGCACCTTGTCCCAACCTGCGGCGTAGCGTCCGGCGTACTTTTTAATATCCGTCTCGCGCGCCTGCAGCGGCCAGTGCGGCGCCGTGTACGCAAGATACATAAAGAACGGGTTAGCTGCGTCCTTCCGGCGATTGATGTAGCCAACCGCTTCTTCCGTGAGCGCATCCGTGTGGTAATAATCGCCGGTCGGCCTGATGGGTTCGTCGTTGCGGACCAGCCCGTGCGGATTGAAGTAATTGGTCGCGCCCACGATGTTCGAATACACGTAGTCGAATCCGCGTTTGCCCGGCCAGTTGTCTCTTTTGTTGGGATCGGCCGTCGTCACGTGCCATTTGCCAATCATTGCGGTGGAATATTGAGCGCCCTTCAGCGCCTCCGCGATGGTCACGGCGCTGCGACTCAGTTCGCCCCGGTAGCCCGGCGCTCCATAATCGTTCACCATGTGGCCTATGCCCGCCTGGTGGGAGTAGAGGCCGGTCAGCAGGGCGGCCCTTGTGGGACAGCAGCGTGCGGTATTCCGGAAGTGCGTCGACCGGACGCCTTCCTGCGCCATTTTATCCAGATTCGGAGTGCTGATTTCGGAGCCGAAGCAGCCGATATCGCAGAACCCCATATCGTCCGCAAGGACTACGATGATGTTTGGTTTGTTCGTTGCGGGTGCGGCGACGGCCGTCGCAGCGCCGGCTACCGTTCCCAGAAAGTTGCGTCTATTCATCTAAAATTCCAGTCTCAGCGCAAATTGTAGCTGACGCGGATGCTTCGCTGTGGTGATCGATCCGCCGCTGACGATGTCAACCTGCGGGTTCGGCAGGCCGAAGTTTGCCCGGTTGGTCACGTTGAATGCCTCGGTGCGGAACTGCAGGAAAGTCCTCTCTCTCAGGCGAAAGCGGCGGGAGAGCCCCACGTTCATCAC
>JBBQDH010000176.1:0-12484 GCA_038319515.1 Bryobacterales bacterium | reverse complement strand
GGGATTCCATTTTCTGTGCCTGCGCCACTTCCTGGCGAAGGTCTTCCCGTTCTGCCTCCATTTGCCGCGCCTCAGTCACATCCCGAAACGTCGCTACGCCCAGAATCGGCTGATTCGTCTTATCGCGCACCAGCGCTCCGTTGCATTCCAGCGTTCGAACATCAGGAGCTTCACCAGCCTGCAATATCTCTGATCGCAGAACTTCGCCATCCAGGATTCGACGGAACGGTGTGAGTGTCTCGTCAGTAATGGATTTCTGCATGGGGCGAAGTCGGCTTTGTGCCGCCAATTCGAAAACGGTAACCGCATGGACGGAACCAGTTGCACCCAGCGATTGCCGCGCTGGTCCATTCGCGTATTGAATCGAGCCCAGGGGATTGAAGATCAGCACGGCGTCGTTCAACCCATCGAACGCTGTCTCCAGCTGCGCCAGTGCCGTCTCCAGTTCCTGCTGCGCTGTTGCGAGTCTCGTGTTTACTTCGAGTAGTTTCGCTTTTGAGCGGCGTTGCCAGAACACGAACGCCAGAAATCCTGACAGCGCGGCCAGTGACATGGCAATCCGAAGACCGGTCATCTGGCGATCCTGGCGCGCCCGAAGTAATTCTGCCACCCGCGTTGCCTGCGGTGTCGAAACCGGCAGTCTCCGCGCCGCGATCATGGCAAGCGTGCCATCGCTCGTCATCTCGTCAATTTCGGCGCGCAACAGCCGCGCGTCACGTTCCACACCACGCCGGGCGATTATGTGAAACTCCCGCCTTGCACTGATATCGAAAACCCGAAAATGCAAATCCCGGCAGGCGGGCGCCAGCCCGGGAAGCAACTCGCGCAAGTACATGTTTTCGATCAGCGCAGCGTCCGCGGCCCCTTCGCACACCCGCGCCATCGCGGCCCGTGCGTTGGGTGCTGTCAGGATGATGCCTGAGCTGTAGGCGGATGTTGCCGTGGCCCGTCCGGCGGATGTAACCACCAGCTTCCGGCCCGCGAAATCGGAGTCGGTCCGCAAGGGTGAGTCACTGGGTGTGATGGCGATCATTTCGCTCCACCACCACGGTTCCGAAACGTAGAAATCCCGCCGTCTTTCATCGAATGCGGAGGCGCCGGCAATGATATCGAGTTTTCCGGTACGCAGCGCGGTGTTGTTCGCCTCAATAACACCACCCGGCTGCCAGATAACCGCAATGCCGGTTCGTCGTGCGGCCTCTTGAATCACGTCGACATTGAAGCCCGCCGGTTTCCCGCCCGCGTCGGTATACTCAACGGGTGGCGAATTGCCAATGCCCACACGCAGCGGATTTGCGGCGAAAGCCGGAAGGGAAATCCCAAAACAGCAGAGCCCACAGATCAATTGTTTTATGAGCCGGTTAATCCACCGCACTACTCGACCTGATTGCACCTGACCTTATCTTAGTCGGAACGCGGTTGGAAGTGGCGCAGACCTGCTTTTTAATTGCCGGAATTCTTCACTATTCTGACATGGCCATTCCGGTTGGAAAGATCAATTCGCGGTCCCCCATCGCCGATGACTCCGTTCAGATGGTGTTTATTATCACCATCCCCTGAATCTGTCCGAACGTCGAATTCCGTGGAAATAGAAGAATTCGAGGTCTCCGCGGAGAGTCGCGCTCCCGCCGAGGCCGGAAGATGAATGGTGATGCTGCTGTTCCGTGTTTCGGCGCGCAGGTCGCTCTTCGGCGTTTTTTCCATATCAACATCAATCGAGCCGTTCGAACTCACCAGACGGACGGGCGCCGCGGGTGACCCCGTCCACCGGACTTTAATACTGTTGTTCGAAGTTTCGGCATCGCAGCCGCCCGAAATATCCTCGGCACTGATTCGCCCGTTGGACGTTCGCAGTATTGCGTTTCCGCGCAGTCCCTCCACCTCAATGCTGCTGTTTGACGTGTGGGCGTCTACATCGCCGCTCACATTCTCCAGGCGGATGCTGCCGTTCGAGCTTTTCAGGTGCGCGGCGCTTGCCACTTCCCGAATCTGAATGCGCCCGTTTGAAGTTGTGATGCGGTCGAGCCGGGCCTTGCGCGGCACGCGAATTACAAAGCGCGCACCCATGTTGCCGTGTCGGGACGAGGGGCGTACGGCACGCACCTCCACTTCGGATGCAGTGTTGTGCGTCTCGATCCTGATCGCATCCCGCGCCTGTTCGGTTGATGCGTATTTCGTACCGGAGATATCTACCTTGTTCTCATCCCAGCCGGAGATTTCCACTGAGCCATTGAAGCTTTCCAGATTCACCCTGCCATCGGCGGCCAGATCGTAGGAATAGTGGAAATCGCTTTGGTAACGTTCGGAGTTCCCAAAGTCGCCGATATCGAAAGCGCATCCGGAGAGCATTAGAGCGGCGCTGAGAGCGGGCATTGCCCGGGAGATGACGGAATTCATGGCAGGGTCCCCTTGAAGTCAGTACTTACGTTTGGCGGGGCACGAAGGTTCGCGGGAATTTACAGGCTGGAGCAGTTTCGGCTACACCACAGACTGACAATCCAGGGTCCGACACAAGGTTTCGCTGCCTGAATGGCCCTGAGAATTTGGCCGCTCAGTCTAACGTGATGTCTGCCATTGGCCTTCCACCAATTCCCGTTCCACAATGTACGCACTTGTTCCCGGACGGCTGTTCAACACGACAAGATTTGCCGGCTGTCCGGATTCCAGGCGTCCCGCGCCTTTCGGTACTACCCACTTGCCCGCCAGATTCACGCGCTCAGAATCCTGCGGAATCGGCACGTCTTTCTGCAGGCCCACGGCGCGGATGCTTTTTCCTGAGATGACGATCACGGAGCCCTCGATTGGTTGCGCGCCTTCCGCCGGGATGGTTGTCGCTCCGATCAGAATTTTCGTATCCGATTTCTGGCACCCTGCCAGCAGCAGAAATCCTGCCGCTGCGAGCGCAATGCGGATCTGTCTCATACTTTCTGCCTCATGTATTCAGGATATGCTGTGACTGAATGAACATTTCCCGACGTGAGTTACTGGCCGGCCTCGCTCTTGCGCCGCTCGTGTCTGCACAAAGTCCGCGCTTTGTCCGCAGCATCTGTTCTGTCATCTTCCCGCCCGGGACGCCCCTGCCGGAAATGTTCCGCCTTGCTAAAGCCGCGGGTTTTGAGGCCATGGAACTACGGCTCGGCGTCGATATCGCAATGGACAGCAGCGACGTGGTTTTGGGCGGGGCCCGCTCTGTTGCAGCCTCAAACGGAATGCAGATTACCAGCCTGTGGGTGTCACAACCGCTGGGTCAATATCCTCTCAACAGTCCGGACGCAGAGATCCGTGCGAAGGGCGTCGCGGCGATTCAGCGGGCCACCGAAATCGCGGCGGCGGTCGGTTGCGGTGCGCTGCTGCTGGTGCCGGGCCGTTTGGGCAACGGCGCAAAGCTGATCACAGGCTATGAGGAAACCTGGAAGCTCTTTACCGCTGAGTTGGCGAAATGCCTTCCCGCCGCGGAGAAGAATAAGGTCATTCTCACTCCGGAAAATGTGTGGAACAAATTCCTGGTCAGCCCGCTCGAAATGCGTGCCTTTGTTGACCAGTTCCAAAGCCCCTGGCTGGGTGCGCACTTTGACATGGGAAATGTGATGCAGTTCGGCTACCCGGAAGACTGGATCCGCACTCTTGGTCCCCGCATCAAACGGGTCCACGTGAAAGACTACAAGCTCTCAGCGCGGGCGGAGCAGGGTCGCTTCGTACCGCTGCTTGAAGGGGATGTCAATTTCGCTGCCGTCATGAAGGCGCTGGCAGACGTCGGCTATCGCGGCTTTCTGTCTCCTGAAATTGACTACGACGCTAATCAGCCGGACCAGCTCACCAAAGTTGCCGCGCAGTTCAACCGCATCCTCAGCATGGCTTGATCGGGCTTGGCCTGATCGCACCGCGTTTATACTAAGCGTTTGACTCCGGCGAAACCGCATTCCATACTGACGCAAAACCAGATCCGCAGTTTTTGGGCAGCCTGGGGCGGCTGGGCATTGGACGGCATGGATTCGTTCATCTATGCGCTGGTGCTGGTCCCCGCCATGCGCGAACTGCTGCCGGCCTCCGGCAAGCCTGCCAGCGCAGCGAATCTGGGCTTCTACGGCGGCCTGCTGTTTTCCGTCTTCCTCATCGGCTGGGGCTTTGCATTCCTTTGGGGTCCCATTGCGGATCGTTTCGGACGAGTCCGCACGCTGAGTTTCACTATCCTCTGCTATTCGCTGTTCACGTTTCTCGGTTGCGCCGCAGGCACCGTCTGGCAACTGGCGCTGTTCCGGTTCCTGGCGGGCATCGGGATCGGCGGCGAATGGACTCTGGGCGGCATTCTGGTCGCCGAAGAATGGCCCGAAGATCGCCGCGTGCAGGGAGCAGCCTGGATGCACACCGGCTACTATTTCGGCTTCTTTGTCGCGGCCGCACTGAACTATACTTTGGGCGCCAAATACGGCTGGCGCGTCATGTTCGCCGTGGGCGGCGCTCCGGCTCTTCTCGTCGCGCTGATTCGCTACGGAGTCCGTGAACCTGAGCGCTGGAAGAACTGCGTCAGGCAGATCGA
Source organism: Bryobacterales bacterium (assembly GCA_038319515.1). Taxonomy (GTDB): domain Bacteria; phylum Acidobacteriota; class Terriglobia; order Bryobacterales; family Bryobacteraceae; genus BOG-234. The sequence goes on along the minus strand of JBBQDH010000176.1, from coordinate 7,947 downwards.
AAGCCCGTTCCTGTATCTGTTTTCGCCCGTCTACCGCCGCCGCACTTTGCTCAACGCTCTTTTTCTGCTGATCGCCATGATCGGTCTGTGGGCCGGCTCTGTGTACGTGCCGGGGGCGGTGACACAGATTGCCGCCCGCGATGGCTACACCGCCGCTGAGGCCGCCCGCATGGCTTCCTGGGCCACTATGCTGCTTTCGGTCGGCACCATTCTCGGCTGCCTGATGGTCCCGTGGCTTGCGAACCGGTTCGGTCGCCGCGGCGCACTCGCGTTCTTCTTCGCACTGATGGGCGTATCGGTTGCCGAAGCCTTCGGCTACGCCTTCTACCTGCCTCATAACGCCATCAGCGCTTTCATTGGCAGCCTTTTCTTTGTCGGCGTCGGGGGCGCAAGTTTCTGTGTGTTTACCGTGTGGTTGCCGGAGCAATACCGCACGGAATGCCGTGCCAGTGCGTTCGCGTTCGCCACTTCTTCCGGGCGTTTCGTCGCTGCCGGAATCACCTTTCTGGTGGGCGCCGGCGTCTCGCATTTCGGCACCATCGGAATCCCGGTCGCGTTCACTTCACTCGCGTTTCTGGTGGGCATCGTCTTACTGCCCTGGGGCGAAGAAACCAACGGTAAGCCGTTACCTGCCTGACATCCAAATGACTCTTTCTCATCTCTTCGATTCCTCGCTGATCGGTCGCGCAGATCAGCCCGCTCTGGAGTTTCAGGGCCTCACGTTCACCTTCGGCGAACTTGAAACGCGCAGCAACCGCCTGGCTCATCTGTTGCTTCAAAAAGGCCTCACCACCGGCGACCGCCTTTGTGTGTATCTTGTTAATTCCGTGGAGATGATCGACATCTATCTCGCCTGCGTGAAGCTGGGCGTGATCTTCGTGCCGATCAATGTTCTGTACCGGGACCGCGAAATCACCCACATACTGCATGACGCCGCCCCTGCCGCTCTCATCGCCGATGTGGAGGTTGCCGCGGAGATTGCCACCACACTGGCGGTGTGGAATCTCAGGGACCTGACTGCTGAAGCCGCATCCTGCGCAGCCACCCGCCCCGCCGTGACTTTGGATGGCGACACCCCTGCCGGCATCATCTATACCTCCGGCACCACCGGCACCTCAAAAGGCGCCGTCCTCACTCACAACAACTTCGCGGCCAATGCCGTGAACCTGCTGGCCTGCTGGGAAATCACCTCCGCTGACCGCCTCCTTCTGGCATTGCCGCTCTTTCATGTCCATGGCCTTGGTAACGGACTGCACTGCTGGCTGATCAGCGGCTGCCATATGCGGTTGCTGGAAAGGTTTGAACACCAAACCGCCGCCGATGTCTTTCTCGAATTCCGGCCCACGCTCTTCTTCGCCGTACCCACTATCTACGTCCGGCTGCTCGGCTGGGAACCTGCGCTTGCGAAAGAAATCGGCACCTTCGTGAGGCTCTTCGTCTCCGGCTCAGCACCATTGCCCGCGCAGGTCCATGAAGACTTCCGCCAACTCTTCGGCCACACCATTCTGGAGCGCTACGGCATGAGCGAGACCCTCATGAACATCAGCAATCCCTACATCGGTGAGCGTCGCCCGGGCACCGTGGGTTTCCCGTTGCCGGGCGTTTCCGCAAAGATCGTCGATGGCGAAATCTACCTGCGCGGACCGAACATTTTCGCTGGCTACTGGAATCGCCCGGAAGCCACCCGCGACGCCTTTGTCGATGGCTGGTTCCGCACCGGCGATATCGCCACTATCTCCGAAGACGGCTACTACACCCTCAGTGGCCGCAAGAGCGATCTCATCATTTCCGGCGGTTTCAATATCTACCCGCGCGAGATCGAGGAGTTTCTGCAGGAACATCCGGATATTGCCGAAGCCGCCGTTGTTGCGCAGCCGGACCGCATGCGCGGTGAGGTGCCGGTGGCTTACCTGGTATGTGCCGGGAACCTCGACATCAGCGTCATTGAGACACTGTGCCGCGAAAAGCTGGCATCCTTCAAGGTGCCCCGCGCTTTCATCATCGTAGACAAACTGCCGCGCAACGCCATGGGCAAAATCCAGAAACATCTGCTCCCCAAAACCGCGTGACACTAAGAGTTGTCAATGCTCTAATCGTCGTGTGCCTGCTCTTGAAGTGATTGAGGGTCCGTCCGCCGCCGGCTCGGCATACCTCGGCAAAAAATCAACCGTCATCTCCGCGTGCTCGAAGAGCACCAGTTGGTGTCTGTTGCGAAAAGCCGCCAGTGGGGTGGGCTCACCGAACGTCTGATGGTCGCGTCTGCCGCTTCTTACGTGGTTCAGCCGCCGCCATGGGCGAAGCCGCGTCAGACCCGGAGCGCAATTCTGACTGGCGGCCCGCTTTCACGATTCCAAATCACCCGGCGGTCGAAAGCCCTGGATTCGCCCACGGCGCGCCGCCGCCGGGCACCGAATCCGGCTGGCCAAACTTCTTCCGAACCCTGCGTCTTTACCTACGCGCGAGGAGAGCGCGTGATACTCACAGTCAGCTTCTACCTCTCCGGCGACGGGGCCTCCGCCACCCTCGCCGCGTGAGAACCGCTCTGGCAGGCCTGGATGGCCGGACGACTGGCTCAGTCCCGCAGCCATTTACGCATGGCGGGATAAGGCTTTCCGTCTCCGCCCGTCATGCCGCACCATTCCAGGATTGGCACACCGAAATATCGGCCAGCCGCGAAATTTTCCAGGATGGAGTCACCTCCACTCCGATATCCCGCCTCATGAAAGACAACTTCGGGGGCAATTCCCAAATGCCTCGCTGCGGCATATGACCACGCAATGGCCGCCATTTCCAGCCCGGCGTCGTCACCCACGTGGCCCTGCGCGCAGCCACGCTGTTCCGCCGGCAGCACTGCCAGGTGGCCCCCCTCGTGCAGCAGATCCCCGGGGTGCAGCAGCTTCTTCTCATCCACCATCAGGATTCCCGCGCAGATTTCCAGCCCGGGCAGGAACGTCGTTTCGCCTGTCTCGCCGAACTGCACCACCAGTCCAATACTGCGCAGAAAATCGACCATTTCTAACATCAGGAATTCGGCATCTCCACACACCATGCTATAAAAACAAAATGCTGCTGCGTAATAGCTTCTTTCTGGCCGCCATTTCTGTCCCCATATTCGCGCAGCGGCCTGCTACCCCGGCCCCGGCAACTGCAGCTTCCACTGCAACGCTAACCACGGTGTCCGCCGATTCCCCGCGCCGTGACCACTCCGCCGATATCGTCATGAAGGCGCTTTCGGTCCAGAAATTTCACGCTCAACTCGACGAACTGGCGGACATCGACGAAATCCGCTACACCAGCCTCCCACCCCACAAGCCCGTCAACCCCACCGCCCCCGGCGCGAAAAACCCACTGATCATCAATGCCCTGACTTTCATTCCGAAGAAGCTGGACCGCACGAAGAAACAGCCCTTCCTGGTCTTCGCACATCAGGGCATTCACAGCAACTTCGGAGCTGACTACGAATACACCGCAGTGAAAGAAATGCTGCAACAGGGCTATTCGGTCATTGCGCCCGATTATCGCGGCAGTACAGGCCATGGCCAGCGTCTCTACGACGAGATCGATTACGGCGGCTCGGAAGTGGAAGACGTCTTTGCAGCCCGCGCCTGGATGCTGGAGAATTACCCGTTTCTCGATGAGAAACGCGTCGGCATGATCGGCTGGAGCCACGGCGGCATGATCACTCTCATGAACATCCTGCTGCACCCCGGAGCCTACGCGGCCGCCTATGCCGGAGTCCCCGTCACGGACCTTGTGCTCCGCCTCGGCTATCACGACGCTTCCTATCAGGCCACCTTTTCCGCCGCCACTCACATTGGTAAATCGGTGCAGGGTGACATTCAGGAATATCTGAAGCGCTCGCCTATCACCTATGCCGAGAAGCTCGAAACGCCACTTCTGATTCACGGCAACACCAACGACGAAGACGTGAATGTGATCGAGATTCAGCGGTTTGTCGCTGCACTCAAAGCCGCCGGAAAGAAATTCGAGTCAAAGATCTATGACAACGCGCCCGGTGGCCACGAGTTTGGTCGCCTGGATACCAAAATTGCCCGTGAGTCCCGTCACGATGTCTATAAGTTTCTCGCCGGTTACCTGAAGCCGGAACGCCCCGTGCCGTAATCCTGGTTAACGTGGCGCCAGGGCCATCACTGCATACGCGGTAGCCGCATCGCTCATGAAAAGCCCTGCTTCAGACGACACTTCCCGCTTCTTATTGAGCGACGAAGCCGGCCAGCGCCCGTCCGCCGCATTCTGACTACGCGCCAGCCATTCCAGCGCCCGCTGCAGCGCCGGTTCCGCTTCCGGCGCCTTGAGCTGCTTCAACGCTAACGCCACCAGACCCGTCGCATAGCCGTCGCCTTCTGCATCGAATGAGGTATTGTCGCGACGCTTCCAGTTCCCCACCAACTGCCCGATGCTAAAGCTGCCGTCGGCCCTTTGTTTCAGCAACGCAACGGCCAGGATCTTCTTTTGTTGTTCCTCGCTCAGCAATCCCTTCAGCTTTGCCGAAGCCCACAGCGCCACCACCTGGTCCGCCGGTGTCTGCGCATCCAGGTTCTTCCGCAACCAGTCCCGCATTGCCTTCACCCCTGCCTGAATCCCCGGTTCTGCCTGGTAGTCCCCCGGGGCCGACCCTACCGCCACCGCCGCAAGTGCCGTTCCGTAGAACTGCGAATCACCTTCCCATGGCGCATTATGGAACTGCAGCCACGCCCACGATCCGTTCATCTCGCCGGACCGCAGTTGCAACGCCCACAGGTTCTCCAGAGCAAGGCGCGCATCGGCGGTCAATTTCCCTTTTGGGGCGTCTGTCCCCGCCAGCACCAGCGCATTCAGAATCGCCTCCGTGCCGCGCGACTCAGAGGTCTTCGGCAATCCCCTGGTCTGGTCGGGATAGAAGGGCTCCGCTTCTTTCCACATCCGGACGCGGGTCACCATGTTGTCCAGCATTTTCCGCTCATTCACTGACGGTCCGGCCTCACCCAGTGCCGCGCGCAAAAGGGGGCGGCTCAGCGCATAAGGCGCCAGTGTGTGGCACGAAACACAAAATGTTCCATGGTCGCGGGCCGCGCCCGGCCACGCCATCCACCAACCCGATCTCTCATCAAGATAGGCCGCCGCAGCCTTCGGGTTCCAGCCATCCTCAGCCACCGCAATTCCGCTCATGGCAAAAATCATCAGGGCGGGGCCCGCGTAGAAACATGTGCGCATTCCGTCTTCTCCGTGGCCTCAGGCAGGCCTGACTCTTGATAATAACCCGCTTACCTTGAACAATGGGACTCCATATTCACTTGAAATGGACGATTTTAAGCCGCAGACAGGTGCTCCGCCGGGCGGACGCGCTGTCGATCCGGTTCCTGAAGTCCCGGAAGATGTCGGGCAGACTCGCCTGGTCCGCATCCTCACGGGTACGAAAGTGAGCAAACCCCGGGGAAAAGCATTGACATCATCCGTGTACCGCCGGACTCAGACCCCGTGCGGCTGAACTTACCCGGCAATTGCCCGCCTTCAGCCGTAAACAGCTTGCCCATCCCGTTTCGCCCGACGTTGCCCAACTCGTTCGGGAGTCCGGATCTCTCATCCATCGGCTCCTCTGTGAAGACATCCAGATAGTCACCAGAATTCACGCTCTGCATCCCGTAATCAAAGCAAACACAGGCCAGGTCCACGAGATCCCCATCAATCTTGCGGTGAACGCCCGTGACGCCATGCCAGATGGCGGAAGAAACACAACGGCACATCTTCGAGCCATTCTTCTCCACCAGGGGCACTGAAGATACCGGTCTGGGCCTTGCCCCCCCGCCCCTTGACCTGCTCATGGCCGATGTTGTTCTGCCCCGGATGAACGGCCGCGAGCTCTCTGAGCATTTCTCCGTCATTCACCCCGAAGCGCGGATCCTGTTTACCCCCGGCCACTCCGGGCTTTCGACCCTGTCGACGGCAGGCAGTTCCGGCCATCGGTCTTTTCAATCGGATCGCCTGGCAAAAACTGTCCGTCGCATTCGCGACCAAAGCATCTCACTTCACTGGAACAACACGGTTAAAAATGATTTTGAAGCCCTTGCTCGAGATTTAATTGGCGTTGCCCGGTCCGCCTGTCGATTCCGTCTGGTGCACCTGTCTTGCCCGGGGTCTGCACAATCTTTCGAAAACGCCCTAAAGCTTGCGGTACAGGATGTTCCTGTACTCCACCTTGAATGGAGGTCCCACATGCATCTGGAATCCGACCAGCCCTTCCGGCACGAAGTTCTTCGTGTCTTCGTCGATAGTGGCGCTCACCAGATGCCCGTTCAGGATCTGCAGCATCACCGGACCCCGCGCGATGATGTGATACGTATTCCATCCCATCACATTCACCACACCGCGCAGCATGGCGTTGTCGCCCAGCGTCGCAAGCGTCTTGTATTTCGGGCCCTCCGTAATCCGCGTCAGCATGCCGCGCTGCGCCAGCACCACGTGCCCAGGCTTGCGTCCGCGCTCTTCATGCAGATTGCCTGTGTAGCCATTGGTGATATCCATGTCAGCCTGATAGCCCTTCAGGACCCACTTGCCGACGTCCGGCAGTTCCACGCTGCGGTACTGAATGCCGCTGTTGGTCCCGCCGAGTTTAAAGTCCACCTTTAACTCAAAGTCTTTGACCTTGCCGCCGCGCCAGATCAAAAAGTTATTGACTTTGACCACCTTCTCCGGCGTCGTCTCCCCGATAATCTCGCCGTTTTCCACGCGCCAGAATGTCGGGTCGCCATCCCAGCCGGTCATCGTCTTACCGTCGAAAATCGGCACAAAACCGGTATTGTCGTCCGGTTCGTAAGTGGGGTAGATACCGCCGCCCGCGGCCGGTCGCGTGGGGGCCTGTGCGCTGCAAAGCGCCGTGGCAAGGGTAATCACGGCAAATAATCTGGTGGGTGTCATGTTGGCTCCGTTGTTTCAACGTCATCCTATCGCAAGCTTCAGAGCACTCTGCAAGGCACTCTACAAAGAAGGCTGCGGAGGTTTCACCGGCTCCCACGCCGCCGCACCCTTTCGCTTCGTCTGCCGCCGATAGAGCCGCCCATTTTCCGAAGCATACAGCCAGTCCCTGTCCACTCCTCCAAACGCCACATGGCTCACCATACCGCCATACTGCGGCGGATTCAGAATCATATCCATCCGGCCACTGGCGCTTTCGAGCTCAATCCCCAACGCCGTCCCGCGATACATGTTGCCGGAATTATCCACGGCAATCTGCAGCGCCGTATCCAGCGTGTTTTGCGTCGAAGTCTCCATTCGAAAGAACGGCGCGCCGTTGACCAGGCTGCCATCCCCGGCCACCTGGAATGACCACGGCTCACGAGTCTTCGCGTCCACTACATTCAGGAAGGCCTGGTCCGGCGTCATCGCCATCGAAGTCGGCGCCTCGATGCCACCACCCGAATACACCACACGCCGCACACCCTTCGCATCAATCAAAACCACCGTCCTGTGCACCGGGTCCGTGTAATACAAATTACCCGCATTCGTCAACGCCAGATCGAAACCATCCACGTTCGAAGCGACCACCTTCTCGCCGCCATCCGCGCCCCACGAAACAATCCGTCGCCCCGTGGTCTGCACAGCGTAAACCCGCCCATCCGCTCCGCCACGCAAATTCTTCGCGCCACCGGCATTCTGTTTGAACACCACCGGCTTCCCGTCCGCGCCGATTTTGTACACCCGGTTCGCCTTCGAATCGATAAAGAACACATCCCCCGTCTTGTTCAGAGCAATGCTGGTCGCGTTCGAATAATTGCCCTCCACCGCCTGCCACTGCTTGTCCGGCGACACCACGTTATACGCAGGCTGCCGGAACGCCGGTCCGCGACCACCACCACCGCGCCCCGCGCGACCTGGCGGTGTCGGAACCAGTTCCGGCTTGTTCGGTTCAATCGGCGCGGGATATCCACGCCACAACCAACGCAGCGTATC
>JBBQDH010000175.1:0-12552 GCA_038319515.1 Bryobacterales bacterium | reverse complement strand
ACGACTACGTTGGCAAGGGGTTGTCGGGTGGTCGCCTGATCGTGTACCCGCCGAAGAATTCAACGTTCGTGCCGGAAGACAATATTCTGGTCGGCAACGTGGTCCTGTATGGCGCCACCAGCGGTGAGGCATTCTTCAACGGTAAAGCCGGGGAACGGTTCGCGGTCCGGAACTCGGGCGCCAGTGCAGTGGTGGAAGGCCTGGGCGATCACGGCTGCGAATACATGACGAACGGGTTGGTGGTGGTGCTTGGCAAGGTCGGTCGGAACTTCGCGGCCGGCATGTCGGGCGGGATTGCCTTTGTTCTGGATGAGGTTGGCCAGTTTGCGGCGTACCGGTGCAACAAGGCCAGCGTCGACCTGGAGCAGGTCTTTGATCCGGCGGATCAGGCTTTACTAAAAGATCGCATCACGCGGCACTTCGAACTCACGGGCAGTCCGCGCGCAAAACTGATTTTGGAGAACTGGTCTGCGATGTTGCCGAAGTTTGTGAAGGTCTACCCGCACGAATTCAAACGTGTGATGAAAAAGCGCGAAATGGATGCCAGGTTGGCGGCACAGCAGTTGAACAGTGTGGCGGTCCAGGGACAGGTGATGGCACATGGGTAATGACGATCAGTTCTTTTGGGCGACCGTGCAGTACGGCGATAAGCCGGAAGGTGCCACATGGGAAAGGTAACCGGATTCCTCGAATACACCCGGGAAACGCCCGGTCGTCGGCCAGCAGCAGACCGCATCAACGACTGGTTTGAAATCTACCAGCCGCTCCCTGACGCAAGTATTAAAGAGCAGGGTGCCCGCTGTATGGATTGCGGCGTGCCGTTCTGCCATACCGGATGCCCGGTTTCGAATATCATTCCGGACTGGAACGATCTGGTGTGGCGTGGTCGGTGGCGCGAAGCGATTCGCGTGCTGCACTCCACCAACAATTTCCCCGAGTTCACGGGTCGCATCTGCCCGGCACCCTGCGAAGCGTCATGTGTGCTGGGTATTAATGAACCGGCGGTGACCATCAAGAATATCGAAAAGACGATTGTCGACCGGGCGTGGGATGAGGGCTGGATCCAGCCGGAAATCCCGCGATTTCGCACGGGCAAGCGCGTCGCGGTGGTTGGGTCGGGCCCGGCGGGGATGGCGGCGGCGCAGCAGTTGGCGCGGGCCGGACACGCGGTTACGGTCTTTGAGAAAAGCGATCGTATTGGTGGATTGCTGCGTTATGGCATTCCGAATTTCAAAATGGAGAAGCACCTGATTGACCGCCGCGTTACGCAGATGACGGCCGAAGGTGTTGAGTTTGTTGTCAATGCGCACGTAGGCGTCACACTGGCGGTGAGCGAACTCCAGCTGGATTTCGACGCCATTTTGCTGGCCGGCGGGGCCGAACAGGCGCGCAATCTGAACGTTCCGGGCCGCGAATTGAACGGCATTCACTACGCCATGGAATTCCTGCCGCAGGCCAACAAGGTGTGCGAGGGCGATTCGGTGCCAGATCAGATTCTGGCGACCGGCAAGAACGTCGTCATTATCGGTGGTGGGGACACGGGGGCGGATTGCCTGGGCACTTCGCACCGGCAGTTTGCCGCCACTGTGACCCAGTTTGAGGTGATGCCGAAACCGCCGGAGTCGCGTGCTCCGCAGACTCCATGGCCGATGTGGCCAATGCAGATGCGGACCGAGAGCGCTCATGAAGAGGGCGGCTTTCGGGACTGGAGCGTTTCCACCGTCCGGTTCAGCGGCGACCAACAGGGCAACGTCAAGAAACTGCACGGCGCTCGGGTGGGCCCGCCGCCCACGTTCGCGCCGATTCCCGGCAGCGAATTCGAGTTGGACGCTGATCTGGTCCTGCTGGCCATGGGCTTCACCGGTCCTGTGCGAAATGGTCTGCTCGAAGAACTCGGGGTTGCGCTGGATAACCGGGGCAACGTGCAGGCCAATGCGAACTACATGTCGTCCGTGCCGGGTGTCTTCGCGGCGGGCGACGTGCGACGCGGGCAGTCGCTGGTGGTCTGGGCGATTGCGGAAGGTCGTAAAGCGGCCAAGGGAATTGACGAGTACCTGATGGGCGCGTCCGCACTTCCGGTTTAGCCGTTCAGAAACCCATGCCGATCCGCCTCGCTCATGCAGAGGACCTTCCTAAAGTTCGCGAGATCTTCCGGGAGTACGCCACATGGGTGGGGGATGAGATTTGTTTTCTCTTGTTTGAGCAGGAGCTGGCGGGTCTTCCCGGGCGCTACACTGCTCCGGAAGGCCGGTTGCTTCTCGTTTTCGTGGATGACCACCTTGCCGGTTGCGCGGCACTTCGAAAATCCGAACCCAATATTGGTGAGATGAAGCGGCTGTATGTTCGCCCCGCGTTTCAGGGGGCCGGTTTGGGTCGCGACCTCGCGGAGCGGGTGATCGGGGAGGCCCGGACGGCGGGCTATGTCTCGCTTCGCCTGGATACTTTGCCGCGGATGGAGCGGGCAATTCGGATGTACCGGGACTTGGGGTTTAGGAAGATTCCGGCCTATGGCGACAACCCCCCGGGAGCAATTTGCTTCGAGTTGGCATTGTAACCAGTCTTTCCGTGTCTCGAAACCCCTGATGGCATCCAGCTATCCGCTTTCGATTTCGACCCAAAATTTCGACCCAAAATTAACCTTGCGAAATGATTCGACATTAACGGGAACGAACTGGTTGCCGAGCAGGCAGATGCCGTCCACATCATTCTGCGGCCGGCAGCAAGTGAGATGACGAAATGCGAGCTGTCCGGCTGAATCTGCGCGAACCTGCGACCCCTGTTACCCGACTTATTTTCCTGATTTTTAAAAGACGATAACCAAAGCAACTCTTGCAATTTTCGCGGGTTTAGGTTCACGTATAGTAATGGATGGTTGGTCGGGGACAACCACCGGAGGGTGAATAATTGATAAAGATCAGGTGGTCGGCGCCCGCTGTGGCGTCTATGGTCGCTCTTGGAATTTGGGGTCTGACGCCTTTAAAGTCGCAGGAACCCGTACAGCAATCGGAGGAAGCCGCAGCGCAGCAAAACGCCGCGGCTACAAACGCAGAAGTTGTTCCGTTTTCGGTGGAACACTCTGAATGCACTTTTTTCGGTGCGACCAGAGAACGATTTCTGCCTCGCATCAACATGCGGGAAGAGTCTCTGCCCGGTCGTCTGACGCGTCAGTTCATGATCGCGGCGACGCAGGCAGAAGCAACGCAGCGGGAAAAGCCGTTTGCTGCAGCGGCATCCGGCAGCGGCAACCTGATCGACAAATACATCTACGCCGACCTGCAGGCAAAGAACATTACGCCGGCCGGTAAGACGACGGATTACGAGTTTATCCGCCGCGTGACGCTCGATATGACCGGACGGATTCCGCTGCCGGATCGCGTCAACCAGTTTGTGCAGAGTACGGACCCCAACAAGCGCATCGCTCTGGTGGATGAGCTTCAGGCCAAGCCGGAATGGGTGGATAAGTGGACCATGTATTTTGGGGACCTTTACAAGAACACGGCCAGCGCGGTGCAGGTTCGTATTCAGGTGGAAGGCCGCAACGCATTCTATAAGTTCATTCGTGACTCGCTGACCGCGAACAAGCCGTACAACAAGATGGCCGCCGAAATCATCGGCGCGCAGGGAAACAACAGCTTCGACCAGACGAACGGACAGCTCAATTATCACGTTCTTGGGGTCGTAGGTGGCGGGCCGACGCAGGATATTTTCGATAGCCAAACGTCAAATGTCGCCGAACAGTTCCTGGGGCTTGCCCACGTCAATTGTCTGCTCTGTCACAACGGCCGCGGTCACCTGGACAGTCTGAGTGTCTGGGGCGGACAGTCAACCCGTGCGCAAGCCTGGGGACTGGCGGCATTTATGTCGCACACCTGGACGCGAAGCATCGCGACTCCACCCGATCCGAACAACCCGAACGCCCGCTACAACTACTTCTCGCTCGAAAAGTACGCGACGGACTATAACCTGAACACGACGACCGGCAACCGGCCGGCGCGGCAGCCGATCGGGGCGACCAAAACCATCACTCCTACCTATATGTTCGGCGGTCAGGCTCCCGGCAACGGGGAAGACTACCGGGTGGCTTTCGCTCGCTTTGTGACCAGCGACTTCCAGTTTGCACGGGCCACAGTGAATTACATGTGGGCGGCGCTCTATGGAAAAGGGATTGTCGATCCGCCGGACCAGTTTGACCCGGCCCGGCTTGACCCTGACAATCCGCCGGCGGCCCCCTGGACGCTGCAGCCGTCAAATGCCCGTTTGCTCAATGCTCTCGCGCAGAACTTTATCGACAGTGGCTACAATCTGAAGTCGCTGCAACGCCTGATGCTGGCTTCCGATACATACCAATTGGCATCCGAATACACCGGAAAGTGGGACCCCGCCTGGGAACCCTACTTCGCGCGCCACTTTGTCCGGCGTCTCTCGGCTGAAGAGGTGCACGATTCCATCATCACGGCCATCAACACTTTGCCGATCTACACGGTTCCGGGGTTCACAAATGCATCTGCTGTCTACGGCGTAGACGCGCCCGGTTTCGGCAAGATCAGTTATGCGATGCAGGCGCCGGATGTGGTGAACATGCCGGATGGCGGCGGTGGGGTCAGCCAGTTCATGGACGTTTTCCTGCGAGGAAATCGTGACGACCAGCCGCGCAAGACTGAGGGGTCGATCTTGCAGTCGCTGGGCCTGATGAATGATGCGTTCGTGCAGAATCGCATTCACGCCACCGGCACCGGAGCGACAGCTTCTTTCCTCGGCAAGCAACTGGCGACTTACAGCGGTGAATTGCTGATCAACAACCTGTTCCTGAACGTCCTTTCCCGTGTACCGAGTGCGGACGAGAAAGCGGCAGCGCTTGCACAGCTCAACCTGGGCGGCGCCGTCAACCAGAAGACGAATGCGGAAGACATCCTCTGGACGCTCTTCAACAAAGTCGACTTCATATTCAATTACTGAGGGAGGATGCCATGAACGAACAGGAAAAATTCGAAAAGCAGTTTCACAAATACCCTCATGCGGTGAAGACTTTCTCAGAAAAGCCTCACCTTTCGCGGAGGAACTTCCTGACACTGGCCGGGGCGGGCGTGACAGCCTCCTGGCTGTCGCCCCACCTGAAAGCCGCGCCGGTCATCAAGTCCACACCAGTGACGACTCTCAACACGGCGAAGAATGTAATCTTCATTCTTCTTGCCGGCGCGCCGAGCCACACTGATACGTTCGATCTGAAAGTAGTGAACGGCACGACGCCGACTACCTTCAACCCGGAAATGATCAACGGCGTCCAGTTCCCCACAGGACTGATGCCGAAGCTGGCCGCGCAAATGAGTGACATCGCATTGGTGCGTTCGATGCGCTCCTGGGCGCTGGTGCATTCCCTGTCGCAGACCTGGACGCAAATTGGGCGCAACCCTTCCGGCGTGCTGGGTAATGTATCACCCAATATCGGCAGTATTGTGGCGATCGAGAAGGCGGCGGAGCGCAAGCCGAGTCAGGTCTTCCCGACCTTCCTCGCGCTGAATTCGGCGGGCGGCGTCGGACCGGGCTACCTCGCTTCCACGTACGCTCCTTTCAAGGTCACGCCGTCCACAGCGGGCCTGAAGAATACGACCAACGCGGACGGCCAGGCACGCTTCAATCAGCGCTGGGACTTTCTGCACCACATCGACGACCCGCTGCGGGTGAATTCACCCGATGGTCGCGCGTTTGAGGACTACGACGAATTCTATTCGGCCGCCAAGGGAATGATGTACAATCCCGTGGTTACGAAGGCGTTCAGCTTCACCGCTGCGGATTCGGCGCTTTACGGCAACACCAGCTTCGGCAATGCCTGCCTGATGGCAAAGCAAACGCTGGCGGCCAATCAGGGCACCCGGTACATCGAGATTACTCTTGGTGGCTGGGACATGCACACCAACATCTACGTGAACAACCAGTTACCGACTCTCACGAAGACGCTGGACAACGGGTTGGGGCAGCTGATTGCGGACCTTAGGGCCGGCGGGATGCTTGATGAAACGCTGATCGTGATGGCCGGTGAGTTTGGTCGTACGGTTGGCAAAACGACGGCGGCCGGCGGGCGCGATCATTATCCGCAGCAGTTCGCGTTTTTCGCGGGCGGCGGCGTGAAAGGTGGCAAGGCTCTTGGTTCGACAAATCCCACGGGCGCCTTCACCATGGACGCCGGATGGAGCCGGAACCGCGACATCAAGCCCGAAGACATTGAAGCCACGATTTACTCGGCGCTCGGCATTAACTGGACAAACGTCCGGTATGACGATCCTCTGGGCCGTGGTTTCTACTACGTGCCGAGTTCAGACATGGACGTGTACGGTCCTATTAACGAACTGTTTAAGTAAACGCTTTGTTTTAAGTTAACGACACTTGCTTCGTCTCGGGCAGCGTGAAAATCAGCGCTGCTCCGAGTACGAAGAAGGCTGAATTCAGCGCGAGTGAGCCGCCGATTCCGTATTTGTCCGCGAATAACCCCACCACCCATGGCGCCAGAGAACTGAGCGCTCGCCCGATGTTGTAAACGAAACCAAGTCCCCCGCCACGCAGTGCCGTCGGATAGATCTCCGACAGCATGGCTCCGAACATGCTGAAGAAGCCAGTTCCGAGAAACCCAATCACCGGGCCCAACGCCAACAGCACGTTTTCGGTGTGCGACGCCCCGTAGATGGGTGTGACGATAGCAGCGCCCAACACGTAAATCACGAACGCCGGGCGCCGCCCAATCTTGTCCGCCAGCCAGCCGAAGACCACGTATCCGCAGAAGGCCCCCAACTGCATCGGGATGATGAAGCCGCTGGTTTTCACGATGCTGAGGCCGGCTCCGCCGCGCGCCGGGGAAGCGGAGAGAAAGCCTGGCACCCACGTGAAGAGGCCCCAATAGGCGAAGAGCACGGAGGTGGCAAGGGCGGAGGCCATCACGGTGCGGCGCAGCAGCGCGCCCTTAAAAATGCCGGTGATCGAGACGCGAGGCTTGCTTTGGTTCTCTTTCCAAATCTCCGGTTCTTCCATGCGGTTGCGCAAAGCGAGCGCAAGAAATGCGGGAAACAGGCCGGTGAGGAAGAGCGCCTTCCAGCCCCAGCGGGGGAGGACAACTGCAGTGACACCGGCGGCCAACATATAGCCCAACGCCCAGCCGGACTGCATGATGCCGATGGCCTTTGCGCGATGTTCGGCTGGCCAGGTTTCCGCCACCAGCACTGCCCCCGTGGACCATTCGGCGCCGAGGCCGATCCCAACCATGGCGCGCCAAAACAGCAGGGATGCCAGATTCCAGCTAAGCGCGGTGCCGGCGGAAGCGAGACTGTAGATCAGAATCGACCAGATCATGCACTTTGCCCGGCCCACACGGTCTGAAAGAATTCCGAACCCAATTCCGCCGATTGCGGAGAATGCCAGGGTGATCGAGCTGACTATGCCGGCCTGGGCTGCGCTCAGGTGAAACTGGTCGCGGATGACGTTGATGGCGAAAACGAAAAGCAGCACGTCCATGGCGTCCAGCATGTAGCCCGCCTGCGCGGCGAAAAGGGTGAGCCACTGCTGCCGGGTGATTCCGGAGAGAGAAGACGGCATTCGCTGATCTTAACGCGGCGCGGTGAGTATTTTTCGAAACGCCCCGACCACGCGTTCCACATCGGCAGTTGTGGTGCGCCAGTTAGAAACGCTCACCCGCATGCAGCGTCTGCCGCGCCAAAGAGTCCCGCCGAAATATGCCTCGCCGGAAGCGACGATTTTCGAGATGACGAGATCGGTGTTGGCGTCGTCGCCGAAGCGCAGCAGGCCCTGATTGATGGTGGGTTCCCAGAGCACTTCCGCGCCAGGCAAAGCCCCGATACCGAGCACCAGTTCCCGCGCCCTGTCACAACATGAATCTACGATTTCCGCGATGCCCGAGCGTCCCAGTTGGCGGATGGCGGCGTACGTGGTGAAGCCTCGGGCACGACGGGACCATTCCGGACCCCAGTCCATTTGATCGCGCGCATCGCCGCCCTGAATCAGGTAGGATTCGCGATGCGACATGCTCGCGTGATGGGCGGCGGCGTCCTTGACAAAAGCGTAGCCGGAATCATAGGGCACGTTTAGCCATTTATGGCCGTCGGTGGCCCAGGAATCGGCCAGTTCCACTCCGTTGGTCAGATGCCGGAAGCGCGGGCTGGCGGCGGCCCAGAGTCCGAAAGCGCCATCCACGTGCACCCAGGCGTGGTACTTCTTGGCGATTGGAATCAGTTTCGCGAAATTGTCGTATGCACCGGTGCAGAGTTCTCCTGCCAGCAACAACACGATGGTCGGGCGGTCGGGTTCGTTTTGTAAAACCGCTTCCAGATCGTCGGCCTGGATATCGATGACGCTGTTCTTACCCAGCCCCAGATACCGAATGGCACGGGCGGTGGAGCCGTGGCGGTGGTTCGTCGATACGATGCGGATGGGCGGTGCGCCGAAGAGCCCCTGCTCTTCCACATCCCAGCCCCTGGCTTTCAGAACGGCATGTCGGGCGGCGGCGAGGCAGGTGAAATGGGCCATCTGGCAGCCTGTGACGAAACCGAAGCTGGCTTCGGGCGGCAAGCCCAGCAGGTCTTTGAGCCAGGCTCCGGCCACTTCTTCGGTGACTGCCGCGGCGGGGCCGGAGGCGTAGATCCCGGCGTTTTGGTCCCATGCCGTGGTCAGCAGATCGGCGGCGAATGAAGCGGGTATTGACCCGCCGACAACCCATGCGAAAAAGCGCCCGCCGGCGCTGTTGATGATGGCCCCTGAGGAATCGGCGACCAGTTCGTCGATCACCTGTTCGGCGGGCAGAGGCCCGTCGGTCAGTGGTTTGGTGAGCCGTGCCCGCACGGTGGCGAGATCAACGGTTGCGCCGACCGGGGCATGATCCAGACGATCCAGATATTGGCGGGTGTGGTGCATGGCGCGCTCCAGCGCGCCTTTGGTTTGGTCAGACATTGGCTTTCCCGACGCCGTCGACTGCCGGCGTATATCTCAGTCTTGCCGAATGGAAGCTTCCGGCGGCGAGCACGGCGTGGAGGTCATCCAGCCAGGCGCGCCAGGCCGGGAACTGGATGTGGGTCTGCCACTCTTCGTAGCGCAGGTTCGGGTTGATTGAGTAGGGGAGTTGCGCCAGCGCGTCGAGAAAGCGTTCGATTTCACGCGGCGGAATGGAAACGGTAACAGTCAGCAGATCTGTAATTCGCACGGTTTTCCTTTAGCCCTTTTTTTACGTGGTGGCAAGTAGATGGTCCGCGTGGCCGCGAACCTAAATCACTCCACGAAGCTCCATTCTGCACCGGGGCGGGTGCTTTGGTCAAGCGGCGGATTCAGGCCGGCTCAAAGCCCCAGAACGGCGGAGAGTTTTCCGAAGATGTCTTTGATGGAGATCTCCGGCAGTGTCTCGTGCTTAATTCCTTTGCCCCAGAGCAGGTAGACGGCGCGGTATCGCAGGGGCCAAAGGCCGTGGTTGCCGATCTCTGTTGGCTTGTCGGTTGGATTTGCGCCGAACATCACGCCGGGGGTGGAGTCGAAAACGGCAAAAGGGCTGGCGGGCATGGTGGACGGGAATTTCATGTACTCTGCAGCCGGGATTTCGCGACCAACGCCGTCCATTTTCCGAAGCGCGTCTGCGGTTTTGGCGTCAAGGGCAACCACCACGCCACCCACGGTCACTGCATCGGTCGCTGTGGATTTCGGGTTCACCACCCGATTGATCTTTTCAAATCCATGATCGGAAACCACTGCCAGCGCGGAACCGGCGGGCAACGCCGCCATGATTTGCCCCAGCAATTCATCGGTGTATTCGACGACTGCTTTCGACTCGGTGGAGAAGGGTGCGTTTTCGTGTTCTTCAGAATCGAGGTCCACCAGATGCACCAGGAGCAGATCGGGTTTCTGATGTTGCAGAATCCAGATGACGGCCTGGGTACGAGTGCGGTCATCCATGAATTCCTTCGGAAAAGAGGGGAAATCGGCGGAGATTTTCTCCACCAGATCAGCGGGTTTGGATTTGCTCGCGATGGACTTTGTGTCCATGCCACCGCCCTGGCGTTTGGCGAAGAACTCCGGCAGGTTCCAATCGACCGGCGCGTTTACGGTAACGGGCCAGTTGACGGTGGCCACCTTCAGTCCCTTGTTGTGCGCAATTCCGATGAGAGTGGGGACCTTGATCTGCGAGTAGTCGAGGTACTTCTCGCCCGGTGGTCGCCAGTTGGCGAGAATGCCGTGGGTCACCGGGTCCGCCCCGGTGATGATGCTGGTGTGGGATGGCCAGGTGACGGTGGGAACCGCGCCGATGACTCCTTTCGAGGCCTGGCCTTCGCGCAACAGACGCCGCAGGTGGGGAATTTTCAACCCCAACTGATCGGCCTGTGCCAGATAGCGATTGTCGAGGCCGTCGATGGAGACGACCACCAGTGGCTGTTTGGCGGAAAGCGCCAGGGTGGCGAAGGTGAGAACAAGTGCTGCGCTCATAGGCATTTTCAAGATGTTAGTCTATCGTTGAGGAGTTTTCCAAATGAAGCTATTCACAGTTTCCGCCGTGGCGCTTGCCGCCTGCGCGGGGCTCATGGCTCAGGCACCCGCGGGCGAAGTGCTGCAACCCCTGAAAATCGGGGATGTGGCGCCGAACTTCACGCTGGGTTCCACCATGGGCGGTAAAGTGACGCTGGCCGATTTCAAAGGTAAGAGCCCGGTTGTTCTGGCGTTCTTTCCGGCCGCGTTCACCGGTGGTTGAACGAAGGAAATGACAGCGTACCAGGCTGGTATCGCAAAATTCGAAGGCAACGAAACAAAAGTATTTGGTATTAGTACCGATAACATCCCATCCCAGAAAGCTTTCGCTGAACAGCTGAAACTTGCATTCCCCCTGTTAAGTGATTTCAGTGCCCGTACAACGGCGAAAGCCTATGGCGTCCTGCGTCCGGACGGCATGAGTAATCGTGTCACGTTTGTGGTGGATAAAGAAGGCAAGATCGCGTTTGTCGATATCGGCAACACGGCGCTTGACCCGACCGCCACCGACGAAGCGTGTAGCCGTTTGGCTCACCGGGCCGCCGGGCCGCCGAAGTAAGTAAACGGGGTCTGTCGGCTAGCGGCAGACCCCTTCCCTACTTACGCCTTTCGGCGAAGCATCAGTAGGACTTGGCGAGCACCACGCGGCGGTCCACGTCTTCACCTGTCACGATGCACTTGCCCGGGCCGTCGTATTCGTCGACCAGCGGGATATTGCGCACTGTCACCTTGAATTCCTTCAGGCGGGCGTCACAGATCGGATCGTCTTTCACGTGCGCCATCACGAACTTGCCGCCACCACGCTCGGCAGTGACGTCCTTCAGGATCTCCTCTACTTCGCCGATAGAATTGGCGACCACAGTATTCGCCTGCAGTCGGGCCTTGGCGCTGTTGTAGAGGTCCTTCTGCATGCTGTCCAGTACTTCGGTGAAGCGAGCTTTGACGTCCGCCTGCGGGAGGATTTCTTTTGTCCCGGTATCGCGTCGTTTGAGCACGATGTTGCCCGAGGCCAGGTCGCGTGGACCCAGTTCCAGAACCACCGGAACACCACGGCGTTCCCAGTGGAAGAACTTCGCGCCGGGGGATTGGCCTTCGCGGTCGTCCACCTTTGCGCCCAGTTCTTTCGCGATGCGGTGGGCGGCTTCGAGCACCGGTCCCTTCTCTTCTTCTTTGCGCCAGATGGGCACCAGGACCGCCTTCACCGGCGCGAGTTTCGGAGGGAGCACCAGACCCTTGTTGTCGGAATGGCTCATGATCAGGCCACCGATGAGGCGGGTGCTGACGCCCCAGCTGGTCTGCCAGACATGTTCGAGCTGGCCTTCTTTGTTCTGGAACTTCACGTCGAAGGCTTTGCCGAAGTTCTGGCCAAGATCGTGACTGGTGCCGGCCTGCAGCGCGAGCCCGTTCTGCATCATGGCTTCGATGGAATAACTGCGGTTGGCTCCGGCGAACTTCTCAGCCCGCGATTTCACGCCTTTGATGACCGGCATGGCCATGATGTCTTCGGCCACTTCGGCGTAAACATCCAGAATACGCAGCACCTCTTCCACGGCTTCCGAATGGGTGGAATGCGCGGTGTGGCCTTCCTGCCAGAGGAATTCTGTGGTGCGCAGGAACATTCGTGTGCGCAGTTCCCAGCGGATCACGTTGGCCCACTGGTTGTAGAGCAGCGGCAGGTCACGCCAGCTATGAATCCACTTGGCGAAGAAGTGCCCGATGATGGTTTCCGAGGTGGGCCGGATGACGTACGGCTCCTCCAGTTGCTTGCCGCCCGCGATGGTGACCACGGCCAGTTCCGGCGCGAAGCCTTCCACGTGCTCGGCTTCTTTCTTGAGGAAGCTCTCCGGAATGAGGAGGGGGAAGTAAACGTTCTGGTGGCCGAGGGCCTTGAAGCGACCGTCGAGTTCGCGCTGCAGGTTCTCCCAGACCGCGTAGCCGTTGGCCTTGATGACCATGCAGCCTTTCACGATTTCGGCGGGTTCCGCCATGTCGCCCTGCAGGACGACGTCTTGATACCAGGCCGCGAAATCCTTCTCGCGCGGTGTA
>JBBQDH010000174.1:0-12605 GCA_038319515.1 Bryobacterales bacterium | reverse complement strand
ATCCACAAGGAAGCCACACCCGGGCGCAATGACCCCTGCCCCTGCGGCAGCGGCAAGAAATACAAGAAGTGTCACGGAACTGAATCATAGCTGCTGCGCTATCCTTGCGCTCAGTGGAGCGCATACCCCGCGTAGCATTCTTTACTGACACATTTCAGGAGATCAACGGCGTCGCGCTCACCAGCCGTCAACTGACAGACTTCGCGCGTCGCCACCACTACCCGTTCCTGTGCGTGCGCGGCGCGGGGCTGACGAAACAGATCTCTGAGGGCTCCGTGACGCATGTGGAAGTGAAGCGCGGTTCGCTATCATTCGAGCTCGACCGCGGCCTGTGGCACGACCCGGTGCTCTTTCGGCACGGCCCCGCCATCGGTAAAATCCTGGATGAATTCAAGCCGGATATCATCCATGTCGTGAGCCCCGGTGACATCAGCGAAATCGGGACCTTCTTCGCGAAAAAGCGGAAACTGCCGCTCGCCATCTCCTGGCACACGAACCTGCACGAGTTCGGTTCCATGCGTCTCGGTAAAGCCCTGTCCTGGCTACCCGAAGCCACCCGGAAAAATACGGAGGCGCTTAGCGAAAAGCTGATCCTCGACATCTGCATCGCGTTCTACAAAATGGGCCAGGTGCTTTACGCCCCCAACGACGAACTCGTGCAACTCGTCGGCTTGCGCACCGGCAAGCCGACGTTCCTGATGAAGCGTGGCATCGACACGCAGATGTTCCACCCCGCAAAGCGCACCCTGAACGACGGCATTCTGCGCCTCGGCTACGTCGGTCGCATCACGCCCGAAAAGAGCGTTCGTTTCCTGCGGGACCTCGAAATCGGCCTCAAGGCCGCAGGCGTTCCACCGTTCCGCTTCACCATCATCGGCGATGGCAGCGAGAAAGACTGGCTCACCGCGAACCTCGAAAATGCTGACATTCCCGGCATCCTGCGCGGCGAACCCCTCGCCCGGGCCTATGCCAACATGGATGTCTTCACGTTCCCGTCGCGCACCGACACCTTCGGTAACGTGGTACTCGAAGCCTTCGCCTCCGAAGTGCCTGCCGTCGTGACTGATGGCGGTGGCCCGAAGTTCATCGTGAAAGACGGCGTCTCCGGTTTTGTGGCCCACAGTGATGCCGACTTCATCGCCCACACCGCGCGCCTTCTCAAAGACGGCGACCTGCGCCGCGACATGGCCGCTGCCGCCCGCGAACAGGCCTGCGGCGAATCGTGGGACGCCGTATTCAACAAGGTCTACGAAGGCTACGCCTTAGCGCTCGGCTGGTAGATGCCGGGCTCAGCCCGGAACGCGATGGCCAGCCGGTTCCGGGCATTGATCGTGCTGATCGCATCGGTGAGATGGACGAACTCTTCCTTGCTGAAATGCTGCCGGGTGCGTTGATCGACATCGTCCGGCGCACGGCTCCCGGCAATCAGCGTGACCGCTTCAGTCCACTCAAGCGCGGGCCGTTCGCGATCTGTGAAGAAAGGCGTCACGCGAAAGGCATTCAACGCATAGGCGCGCCATTGATCCGCGAAGCCATTGATCCGCGAAGCCCGCGTCTTAATCAGATGTAGTCGATTCGCGATTCCACGCCGTATGGATTCGCCGGAGCAGGCGCGGGATGCGGCCTTCCATGACAGCCTTCATAATCACTCGTATCGTAAGGCATCAATCGGGTCAAGTCTGGAGGCCTTCAGTGCCGGCAGCAGGCCCGCGACCACGCCGATCAATTCCAGCACAATCGTCGAAGTGACCACCGCGAACTGCGAGATTTTCAGGTGGATATCGCCGCCCCCGCTGTCATCCTTGAACAGCGGCCCCAGCAGCGGCAGCGTGCCGATCCCCGCTGTGGCGCCCCAGCCAATCAGCACACCCGTCAGACCGCCTGCCGTCACAATCACCATTGCTTCCAGCAGGAACTGCAGCAGGATCTCCCGCCGAGTCGCACCCAGCGATTTCAACACTCCGATCTCGCGCGTCCGCTGCGTCACCGAGACCAGCATGATGTTCGCCAGTCCGATACCGCCGATCGCCAGCGTGAGCCCTCCGATCAGCCCCAGCAGCACCTGCAGCGCAATCGACATGGCCGTAATCACCTTCATGAATTCGTTGAAGATCAGGATCTCCAGAGCCCGCTCATCGGTGGGCGAGAAGTTGTGCACGCGTCCCAGCGTGGCGCGCACTTCCTTCACGGCCTGCTTACGGAACTGCGGATTCGCGGGCATCCAGACAATGTCATCCGGATAACGGATATTGCGGAACAATGACGCCGCGCTCAGCGGGATAAACAGGCACTGGTTATCCGGCGTGTTGTAGTTCGAGATCTGTGTCTTGGTCTTCAGCAGACCAACCACCTGGAACTGCATGCCCTTGATCGAGACGAACTCACCGACGGGCGGGATATCGCCAAACAGCTTCTCAGCCGCTTGCGCGCCGATCACCACCACGCGCTCCTTCGCGGCGTAATCCTCCGGCGAGAGCCAGCGCCCCGCCGCCACCGTCATGTTACGAATCTTGCCATAGGATGGTTCCACGCCGCGGACCGACATGCTCTGCTGGCGATAGCCCCGCACCACCATGGTGCCCCGCACCATCACCTCGGCGGAGATGGCCCCGACCATCGGCACGTTGTCGCGAATCGCTTCCACGTCGTCCAGTTCGAGCCGAACTTTATGGCCCGCGCGCTCCCCGCCTGCCTGCGTGGAGGTCTGCCCCCCGAACACCAGCACCAGGTCCTGCCCGACGGCCTGAAACGAGTTCTGCAGCGCGAAACCAAAACCCTCACCGTAGGAATACAGGATGACGAAACAGGCCACGCCCCACGCGAGGCTGGCCATGGTCAGCAGGCTGCGCTGGCTGTTGAACCGGAGCGCCGCGAAGGCCTCGCCGAGGATGCTGCGGAAGGTCATGGGCGTTTACCTTTCATCGCGAAGTGCCTCCACAGGAGTCAGTGATGCCGCCCGCCAGGCCGGGTACAGTGCCGAGGCAATGGCGATCAGCGTCAGCGTTCCGAAGGCCTCCAGCGTGGTGTCCATGCTGACCGGCAGCCCGGGAAACATGTCCGGCATTTTAACAAGCGTCAAGGAGTATGACAGGCCGAACGCGATGCCCCATCCGACAACTCCGCTCGCGAACGCCAGTACGCAACCTTCCACCAGGAAGTCGGCCAGGATGCGGATTCGCGTGGCTCCCAGCGCCTTGCGAAGCCCGATTTCACGGGTCCTTTCGGACACCGTCACCAGCATGATGTTCATCACCCCGATGCCGCCCAGCGAGAGCGTCACGAAACCGATGAAGGACAGGAAAACGGTCATCGAATCGAAGATGCCATCCACTTCCTTCTGGTTCTCCAGTGTGTCCCAGATGCCGAGCGCGCTCTTGTCGTGGGAACTGAAATTGTGTGCGCGTCCAATCACTTTCTTCACCTGCAGCTGCGTCTCTTCGAACAATGCGACGGAACGCGGCTGGTAGAGAATCTCATCCAGATAGCCGGGTACGTAGAACTTCGTGGGCGGCGGCACATCGCGGGTCATTGATGTGTAGGGCAACCAGATCTTCTTCTCATCGAGACCCGAATAACTGCTGTTCTGTTCCTTGCCCGCCATGGTGGCGATGATGCGGTAAGGGATGCCGTTGATCGCAATCGCCGTGCCGGTCACCTGCGGCCGCGTCGCAAAGAGCTGTTTCTTCACTTCCGTGCCGATCACGCACACACGCGCACCGGCTTTCTCCTCGGCCTCCGTGAAGAAGCGACCCTCATCGAGCGGGATATTGCGGATCTGCGTGTAGTGGGCTTCCACGCCGGCGACCTCGAACGAGCCGCTGTTGTAAGGGCTGGTGGCCCGCACATTGCCTTCCAGTTCTGCCGCCACCAGCTTCACCAGATA
Organism: Bryobacterales bacterium; assembly: GCA_038319515.1. Lineage (GTDB taxonomy): Bacteria > Acidobacteriota > Terriglobia > Bryobacterales > Bryobacteraceae > BOG-234. The sequence continues at coordinate 8,722 of JBBQDH010000174.1, read as the reverse complement.
CGCCTCGCGGCGGAGGTTTTCCACGTCAGAATAATTGAGACGGATCCTGCGACCCGCGCGTTCGCCGCCCGCCTGCAATTCCGTGCGGCCACCAAACAGAATCACCAGGTTTTCGCCGAGCGATTTCGTATTATTCCGCTGGCCGTCTTTGAAGCCATCGCCCATGGCGACAATCAGCACGATGGACGTGATGCCCCAGGCGATTCCGGCCATGGTGAGGAAGCTGCGCAGCTTGTTCCGCAGCAGACTTTCGAACACCTGCCCTATGAGCCCGGTCAGGTATGTCATGGCTAATTAAGAATGACTTGCTGGCCTTCGTTCAGACCCTTCAGGACCTCTGTTTTTGCGCCATTGCTGATGCCTGTCGTGATGGAAACTTTGCGCAATCCCTTTTCGTTTGTGGGGTCCGGGATATTAGCCGAAGTCGATTTGTCTTTGTTGTAGACCACCGCGCCTTCCGGGATGGTGAGCACTTTCTTATGCTCTTCCAGAATGATCTCGGCGTTGGCCGTCATGAGGGCTTTCAGCAGCCGCTTTTCATTGGAAATCGATACGCGGACTTCGAACGTGGTCACGTTGTCTTTCTCGGTTCCCATGGGCGAAATCTTCGTGACATGCCCTTCGAATTTCTGGTCTTTGAACGACTCGACCGTGATGCGCGCGGGCTGGCTCAGCCAGATCTTTCCGACGTCACTTTCATCCGCCTTGCCCTTCACATAGACCTCGTTCAGATCCCCCAGCGTCATGATCAGAGTCGCGCTGGTGCCTACGACCAGGATGGAGCTGACCGCGGTGCCAACCTCGCTGTCACGCGACAGCACCACGCCGTCGATGGGCGAGACGATGGTGGCGTTGCGCAGGTTCTCTTCCGCCATGGCGAGCACGGCCTGCTGCTGTTCGAGCGACGCCAGTGACCTGGTAATCGCCGCGGCGGCTGTTCCCAGATTGGCTTTCGCGGATTCCTGCCGCTGCGCCGACATCTGGTAATTCTTCTCGGCGTCATCGCGGGAGTTCTGCGCGATCAGGCCGCCCTGGAACATGGTGCGGGCGCGTTCCATATCGCGCTTCAGGAACGGTACCTCGGGCCCTGCGGCATCCACTTTGTAACGCTCATACTCTGCCTGGGCGGATTTTACATTTGCCTCGGCCACGTGCAGCGCGGCTTGTTGCTGGCGCAGCGCCGGCAGCAGATCGTTCTGGTCCAGTTCGCAAAGGATCTGGCCCTGGTGCACAATGTCACCAACATTCACCGGCAGTTTCCGGATAATGCCGCTGGCCTTGCTCTTGATTTCCACCTGCACCACGGGCTGGATTTTGCCGGTGGCGACGACGGATCGCGCAAGGTCAATCCGTTCAACCTTCGCGAGCTTCTCGGCGTCGATTTTGACAGGTTTTTTGTTGATGGCACGCAGCGTGAATCCCGCCGCCGTGCCCACCACGACGAGTGTCATGCCAACCCACAGAAATCGTCTTCTCTTCTTCATCATTGCGGCCATGACTACTGACTCTCCTGAGTGGTTTCGGAGCGGGCGGCGGCAGCGGGGGCATGTGCCGGTTCGCGAAACGCGGATGAATAGTTAGCAATCAGGATGCCGGTCAAAAAGACGGCGGTAACTAAAGCGCTCTCCGGAATTCGCATTTTGCCCTCGGGGAGCTATACGCATCGCGAGGGGAAAAGTTCGCAAAGCGTTCTTTCCAGTTGGCCCTAAAGGTTTTGCGCCCGGCTACCGATCATACATACGAAGACGCAAGTGAATCCAATGCCGAGAATTGTTTTGTACACAGACCGGGAAATTTTTGGAGCGGGGCTGCGGCAGGCCTTGCCTGCCACGTATCGGTTCGAGATGGTCCATCTGGGCGGGGCGGGGGGCCTGCTGATTGAGGGGTTGGCCGGGGAAGATCCGGATGCACTGATCCTTGACGCGCCGCCGGAACAATCCGGGGACCTGGTCCGCCGTTTGCGTGCCTACCGACCGCATTTGCCGGTGATTGTATGGGAGCGCGTATCAAGTACCGAGCCCGCCTTGAGCGCGCTGGGTTTGGGTGCACAAGGGGTCATTCTGGATTGCACCAGTTCGGCTGATGTGCTGGTTTGTATTGAAACCGTATTGAGCGGAGAGATCTGGGTTCCGCCCTCCATCGCCCAGGCCGTGGTTGCCAGCCGTTCCTGCCACTTGACGAAACGGGAAGGACAACTGGTCAACCTGGTATCGCGCGGGCTAAGCAACAAAGAGATTGCGACCAATCTGGGCATTTCGGTCGGGACGGTAAAGGTCTATTTCTCCCGGCTATTTGACAAGCTGGAAGTATCGGACCGCTACGAACTGGCGATGCTGGGCCTTCGGCAGGCGGGCACCATCGGGGCAGGGAACTCTTCGATGGTCACGACTAAACCCACGGCGTTTCCGCAGACCGTGTTTTTACCGCGCCTGCATGAGCGGCAGGTTGTCCGGAATTAGAATCTGAATCGCCCTGGTTAGCCTTCGTTGGCGAAGGGGCTGCGTTTGATGGCGTAGTCGACCGCTTCTTTGGGCACGCTGAACTCGGCCATGGCTCCGTTGCCCATGAAGCCGATGTCCTTCACGCCTGCCGGGCTGGTGTAGTACGCGTCGACCACCATATTGCGCAGCCAGGTGAAGAACTGCAGGCCGCCCTGCGTTTCCGGCGTGTAGTTTGCTTTGTAGGCCAGCGTGTCCAGCAGCGCTGTTTGGTCGGTCGGTTTCGCCGTCAGGAAGTCCGTGGTGTACTTCTTCTGCATGTAATCGTCCAGCCAGCCGAAGCCGCCGTTGAAGATGGCGGCGAGGTCTGCGTTGCGGCTGCTGAGGAAGTCAATGTATTCGGCGGCGCCGGATTCGGTTGCGCCGGGGATGACGATTTCGGCGAGCTTCCGGAGCGTCTGGAAATTGTGTTTGGTGAAGGCCCTGGGCTGGTAGTTGAGGCCACCGCTCAGCGATTTCGCGTCGGCGAGGGCCATGTGCACGTGCTGTGCGAGGGCAGGGGAGAGGACGCCTGACCCGGCTGCGGTCAGCACGATGGAATTGCCGATGATCTGGAAAATGTCGCGGCGCGATATGTCTTCCATTTTAGATATTCCCCTTCTTCATTTCGTCGGCCAGATGTTCAGCTGCGCGCCAGGCGTTGGCCACGATGGTGAGCGTGACGTTCTTATCGGGATTGCCGTTGAACGGAGCTGCGTCCGAGACGAACAGGTTATTTACTTCATGCGCCTGGGACCACTTGTTGAGCACGCTGGTCTTCGGATCAGAACCCATGCGCACGGTGCCGGCTTCGTGGATGATTTCGCCGCCCACGGAGATCGCGTTGAGGGTGTTTTCGGGCAGCGGCTTACTGGTCACGCGCCCGCCCATGGTGGTGATCAGGTCAGTGAATGTCTTGTGCATGTGCTTCACCATGTTGGTTTCGTACTCGCTCCATTTGAAATGGAATTTCAAAACCGGGATACCCCACTGGTCTACCGTGGCGGGGTCTATTTCGCAGTAGGAATGCTCGTTGGGAATCATTTCACCGCGCCCGGCGAAACTGATCTGGCTGCCGTAGGACTGGTGGATATCCTGCTTCAGCTTTGTGCCGTAGCCTTCGGCCTGTGCGGCCACGCCCCGGAAGGAACCGATTTGCGGCATGCCATAACCGCCTCCGATTTCAATGTGATAGCCGCGGGGGAAGTCTTTGTTCTTCTTCTCCAGCTCCCACCAGGGCGTGTAGACGTGCATGCCGCCGATACCGTCGCTGTTGTGTCGCGGCATGCCTTCGAGCGCGGGGACGCGGCCACTGACGGCGTAGCCTACCGTATCAGTGAGATTGCGGCCCAGCTGGTCAGAACTGTTGGCGATGCCGCCGGGGAATTTGGTTGATTTCGAATTCATCAGCAGGCGTGCCGATTCGCAGGCACTGGCGGCGACGACGACTGCGCGGCAGCGGATCTGCTTTTCAGTACGAGTGGCCTTGTCGACGTAGGAGACGGCCTTGACCTTGCCCTGATCGTCCACCAGGAGTTCCCGGGCCATGGCATTACTGATGATGTTCAGGTGTCCGGTTTTCATGGCCGGAAAGATCATGGCCTGGCTCGACGTAAACGCGGAAGCGGTGCGGCAACCGCGTCCGCATTGTCCGCAGTAGTGGCAGGCGGCGCGGCCGTGGATGGATTTCGTCAGCATGGCCATGCGCGACGGGATGACGGGGATGTTTAGCTTTTTGCCGGCCCGCATGACGAGTTGTTCGTGAACGCGGGGCGGGATGGGCGGCAGGAATTTTCCATCCGGCGCGGAACGGAGGCCTTCGCGGGTGCCGGTGATGCCGATGAACTCCTCGGCCTTGTCATAGTACGGAGCCATTTCGTCGTAGGTGATGGGCCAGTCGTAGCCCAGGCCATCGAAGGAATGCGGCTTGAAATCGTAGTCGGCAAAGCGCAGGGAGATGCGTCCGTAGTGGTTGGTGCGGCCACCCATGATGCGGGAGCGGAACCATTTGAATTCGCTGCCCTGGGCGACGGTGAACGGTTCGCCGGGGATATTCCAGTAGCCGTTAGGCGCGAGGAAGTAGCCGAAGGGATAAATGTCTTTGCCGAAGTAGTTTTCCGCGTTCGGGCCCACGCCGCGGTGGTCGACTTCCCAGGGCCACATGTGCTCTTTGAAATCCTTTTGCGGATTGAGCATGGGGCCGGCTTCAATGAGGGTGACGTTGATCCCCAGATCGGTGAGGACTTTGACGGTGGTGCCGCCGCCGGCGCCTGAACCGATGACGACCACGTCATGAACTTCCGGGGAACGCTGCAGCTGGAACATGTTAAAAGACTATCGCAACGCCTGCGTTATAGAATACGGCGCATGCGGAATATTGCGTTGTTGCTGTTTCTTACGGTCGGTGTCGGTCAGGCCGCCGACGATTCCAGGAAGGCGGCCACGAAGGCGGATGTGGACAAATGGATGAAAGATCTTTCCAACTGGAATCGCTGGGGCAAGACCGACCAGATGGGCAGCGTGAATCTGATTACGCCGGCGAAACGCAGGCAGGCAGCCGCGCTGGTGACGGAAGGGGTTTCCATTTCGCTGGCGCATAACACGGATTCGAAGCAGGCGCCGGACAACAGCAGTCCGTTCAGGCTGAAGATGGTTGCGACCGCTGAGCACCCCGCCGCCGGGCAGTTCGTCGTGGATGATTACGAGGTGACCTACCATGGCCTGGCGCACACCCACATGGACGCGCTGTGCCACATGGCGTGGAATGGCAAGCTCTATAACGGTTACGACATTACGTCGGTGAAGGACGACGGCGCTTCGCAACTGGCCGTCACGGCGTATAAGAACGGCATTTTCACGCGCGGTATTTTGGTGGACATACCGCGGCTGAAAGGCGTGCCGTATCTGGAGCCCGGCACGGCGATTTATCCTGCGGACCTGGAAGCCTGGGAGAAGAAGGCCGGCGTGAAGATTGGCGCGGGCGACGTGGTATTTATTCGCACTGGCCGGTGGGCGCGGCGGACGGCGAAGGGTGCGTGGGATCCGGCTTCCATTGCGGGGCTGTATGCGACGTGCGCGAAGTGGCTGAAGGATCGGGATGTCGCGATGGTGGGCAGCGATGCGGCGACAGACGTGATGCCTTCCGGCGTGGCGGGCGTGCTGCAGCCGATGCACCAGATGCTGCTGATTGCGATGGGGACGCCGATTTTCGATAACTGCGATCTGGAGACGCTGGGCGATGAGGCGGCGAAGCGGAATCGCTGGAGCTTCCTGATTACGGCCGCACCGATTGCAGTGACGAATGGCACGGGTTCGCCGCTGAATCCGATTGCGGTGTTTTAGATGAAGCGGTTTTCGGTTGCATTGGTGGCGCTGGCGGCCTTCGCGGCGGGTGATCCGCATCATGCCACGAAGGCTGATGTGGATCGGATGATGACGGAGCTTTCCAATTGGGGGCGGTGGGGTAAGACGGATGAGGTGGGGAGCTTAAATCTGATCACTCCTGCGCGGCGCCAGGAAGCGGCGGCGCTGGTGAAAGATGGCCTGGCGGTTTCACTTTCACATGACGCGCTGGAAGAGAAAGCCCTGGATAATCCGGATCCGTGGGTCCATAAGATGACGTTCACCGGGGCGCATCCGAACGGCGACTGGTTCATGGATGAGTACACGGTGAATTTTCATGGGCTGGCGCACACGCACATGGATTCGCTGGCGCATTCGGCGTGGAAGGGCAAGATGTATAACGGCTTTTCGCAGCTGGATGTGACGGAGAAAGGCGCGAAAGAGCTGGGGATTACGGGCTTTCGCAACGGCATTTTCACGCGTGCGGTGCTGGTGGATATTCCGAGGCTGAAGGGGTTGCCGTATCTGGAACCGGGGACGGCAATTTATCCGGAAGATCTGGACGCGTGGGAGGCGAAGTCTGGTGTGAAGATCAGGAGCGGTGATGTGGTGTTTATCCGCACCGGGCGTTGGGCGCGGCGTGCGGCAAAGGGCCCGTGGGACCCCGCGAAGATTGCAGGGCTGCATGTTTCGTGTGTGCGATGGCTGAAGAAACGCGATGTGGCGATGGTGGGGAGTGATGCTTGTCTGGATGTGTTGCCCTCGCTGGTGGAGGGCGTGACGCAGCCGGTTCACCAGTTGTTGCTGATTGCGATGGGGACGGCGATTTTTGATAACTGCGATCTGGAGCAGGCGGCGGCGGAGGCGGCGAAGAGGGGGCGGTCGGCGTTTTTGCTGGCGGCTTCGCCGTTGACGGTGAAGGGTGGGACGGGGTCGCCGCTGAATCCGGTGGCGGTGTTTTGAGTCGCCCAATTATGGAACGCGCTTTATCCGCATACGGTCGACACGTTTTCCGGAGTTCCCCGGCGAAAAGGAGGAACTGGTGAAGGAAGGAAGGTACGGCAAGACCGCTGGTGCTGCCGCAGGCCATGGCTTTGAACCTTACCGTTGTTCAGAGACTCGCGGGATGCCGCGGAGGATTCCGACGGGAATCGCATTCACCCGCGCAATCTCCGCTCCTGTGAAGACCACTTCCGCGAGCAAGCCCCGCTGCGTTTCTTTGCGCTCGAACTGGTCGAAGACCAGGTTGCCGAGGGAGTAGAAAATCACGCCGTTCCCGTAACGCTCCCAGGGCTGCACGACGTGCGGGTGATGACCGACCACCACCTTTGCGCCTGCATTGATGGCGGCTTTTGCGAACTTCACCTGGATGGGATGAGGGCGCTGCCAGTACTCGGCACCGGCGTGCATGGAGACGAGCACGACGTCGGCGCGGGTTTTGATGGAGGCGACGTCCTGCTGCATGCGGGGGATGTCCATATCGCAGATGCGGTCGTCCAGGTCTTTCCAGTTTCCGTTGGCCTGGTCCTGGGCGTAGGCGAGAAAGCCGAAGCGGACGCTATTCCGAACGAGCACTGTTCCCTGATGCGCCAGCGCACTGGTGGGAGCGGTGCCGACGCTTGCGATGCAGTTATCCGCCAGCCATTGCAGCGTGAACTCAATGCCGTAGCTACCACGGTCCCGGGCGTGATTATTGGCGGTGGAAACGATGTCGATACCTGCTGCTTTCAGGTGTTCGATCATGGCGGGTTCGGCCTTGAAAACCATGCCGGTTTCGACGGGTTTTCCGTGATCAGAGAAAGGGGATTCCAGGTTGACGAAGGCGATGTCGGCGGCGCTGAGGACTGGCGCGAGATCGCGGAACGGGGCGATGTGGCCGATGTAGCGGCACAGCATCACATCGCCTCCGAAGAGCAGTCGGGTCTCCCGCGCGGGCTCCGCGGCTAAAAATGACAGCAGCGTGCGGCGGGTCATTTCCGGGTCATTCGCAGGTTAGTAATACAGCTTCAGCGCCAATTGCACAATGCGCGGGTCGCGCGCGCCGGTGACGATGCCGAAGATAGAAGAACCGATGCCCGCGCCGATGGTGGACCAGTTGGTGTGGTTGAAAGTATTGAAAGTTTCGAGGCGGAACTGCAGGCGCATGTTCTTTTCGGTGACGTAGAAATTCTTGAACAGGGACATGTCCCACTTCTGATAACCGGGTCCGCGAATGCCATTGCGGGGGGCGTTGCCGGGGCGGATGGTGCCTTTGGGGACGTCGGTCACACAGTTGGTGTTGAACCACTGGGTGAAGAGGTGGGGCGCGTTCCGGTTAGGGTCGCAAATGAAATCGGCGCGGGCGGATGCACCGCTGCCGGCACTGAGAATACCAAGACCTGCCGGGTCTGTTCCCAGTGAGACGGTGGTCGGGTTTGAGGACCATAGTCCGGAGGCCACCGAGAGGATGCCGGAGTACTGCCAGCCGCCCAGGGTGTTCTTCAGGAAGCCATTACTCTTGCGGAAGAACGGCATTTCGTAGCTCCAGCTGGACGTCAGCACGTGGTTGCGGTCGTAAGGCGAGTGACCTTTTTCCGCGGTTCGGTCGTAGGTATTTTGCGGCGAAGAGGTGTTCGAACCCGCGTTGGTGAGGGTCTTTGACCAGGTGTAGCTGACGGTCACGAAGCCCGCCTGCGGCAACTGTTTTTTCAACATGCTTTGCAGCGAATTGTAGCTGGAGTTGAACCAGGTCTGGTAGATGTTGATGGCGCGATAGCCGCGGTAGGGACGATAGGCGTTCACCCTTGCATCCGTTGCCGTGGTGAGCGGGACATCAGCCGGGGTGATGCCGAGCGCAACGGCCTGGCCGGTGCGCAACTGGTTCACGTCAGGTTCGCCCCACAGGTGCGTGCCTTTGGAACCGT
>JBBQDH010000173.1:0-12648 GCA_038319515.1 Bryobacterales bacterium | reverse complement strand
TTTCAGCAGGTGGAAGATAACCTCTCTGCGTTGCGCGTACTGTCGAAGGAAGCGGAAGAACAGGCGAAGGCAATCGCGGCTGCCGAACAGGCGCTGCTGCTGGAAAACGAGAGGTACAAGGCCGGTACCGATTCCTACCTGAATGTGATCACCACGCAGAATATTACGCTTGCCAACGAACGCCTGGCGGTCACATTGCTGCAACGCCGGATGACTTCGGCGGTCAATCTGATCCTGGCGCTCGGTGGCGGATGGGATGCTTCTGCCCTGCCGAACGCCGATCAACTCCGCACGGTGCAAATGGGCGATCCGGCTAACACCGTCAAGGTGGCGCAGCCGAAGCCGGAAACGCATTAACCGACTCCCCGAATGTTTTCAAAAGCAGTGGCGGACTGCAGGACCCGGACGCGGGAATATTTGTGGACGCTTTGTGGCCCCCGACGAATATCCTGATCGATCCCGGTGACATTGCACCAACAAGCGGTACCCGACAGCGTGACGCTGCCACCCGGCGCGACCGGGGCCAATGGAGCCGGGGTACCCACAGGGTCAGCTTGCCACTGATTTCGGGTTCCACCGTGGCTTCCGGTAAATATTGCAGGGGGGCTCTGGCACCTGGCGCGCTGGTCGTGATCGCTTCGCCGGAATCCGTTCCGGCATGGTATCGAAATACAATGGCCACTTGATTGCTTTAAGGTTCGCCGGGGAGAAAAACAATTATGAACATGGATCAGATTGAAGGCAACCTGGAACAAGTGCGCGGCCACCTTGCGGAGAAGTGGGGCAAGCTGACAGGTGATGATTTTTCTGCCGCAAAGGGTAGCCTGAAGGTGCTGGCAGGAAAGATCCAGGAGCACTACGGGATTGCGAAGGAAGAGGCAGAAACCGAGATCAGTGAAATACTGGCCCGCTTTCATGCCGAGCAGCGTGCCGGGCAGGCGACCTTCCCGACCAGGGTTCCGGAAGTGGCCACGGAAGGCGCGCCCCTGGATACAAAGACTCTCAAAATCGGTATGTAGGCAGACAGGAACATAAAATGACAGACACGACTCTAGCCAAAGCTTCTTTGCAGTCCAGGTATGCCGAACTCGCCGGCTCCGCCACCAACCGCGATGCGATTACTGCGGAAAGCGTTCCCGACCCCCTCGATCATGTGCAGCTTATGGGTGAGCGGGACATGGTGATTCACAACCTTGACCGCGATGCGGCACTGCTGCGGCAAATCCGCCATGCGTTTTCCCGGCTGGAAAACGGCACATTCGGGACGTGCCTGCGCTGCGATGAGGATATCGCCCCGAAACGGATTGCCGCCGTGCCGTGGGCCGCATTTTGCATCAAGTGCCAGGAATATCTGGACCGTCAGAAAAAAGAAGGAGCAGAAGACACAGCTGAATACTACGAGAACGCTGCGTAGCTCTGCCTGCAACACTCACGTGAATTGAGGCGGTAACGCTCTTGCCGCCCTGACTCTCCCCCCTTGTACAGCCCCGCCCCTGCCTTCCCTTTTGCATACCCCACTGCGTTCTGTAACGCTCGTTCCCCCCTCTCGCATCCCGAAGTCATACAATAGAGCAAGAACGTTTCATGCTCACCTCTCGCGACAAATCCGACACAAAACGCCTGCCCATGATGCCCATCCGGGACGTGGTGATTTTTCCGTACATGATGACCCCGTTTGTGGTTGGGCGGGAATCGAGCGTCCGCGCTCTGGAAGACGCCATGGCCGGCGACAAGAAGATCTTTCTTGCTACCCAACACGACGCGTCCACGGACGAACCCAAGCCCAACGAGATCTTCAGTGTTGGCTGCGTGGTCAACATCGTCCAAAGCCTGAAGCTGCCGGACGGCAATATTAAGGTTCTTGTCGAGGGTGTGGAGCGCGCCAAGGTTGTTTCCGTGACGGATGACGACGGCTATTTCCGCGCCGTCGTGCGAACGTTCCAGTTCAAGGTGGAAGCCGGCCCGCAACTGGAAGCACTGACCGGTCGTGTGACGCAGCTTTTTGAACAGTACGTCAAGCTCAGCCAGAATCTGAACTACGAAACGATGGTGGCGGCAATTCGCGTGGACGATCCGGGTAAGCTTGCGGACACGGTAGGCGCTAACCTTCAGCTCACCATCGAAGAGAAGCAGGAACTCCTCGAAATCTTCGATCCGATTGATCGCCTGACCCGCGTGGCGGAGATGCTCGACATCGAGATTGAGAAGCTGAATGTCGACCGCACCATCCAGGGCCGCGTGAAGCGCCAGATGGAAAAGGCGCAAAAAGAGTATTACCTCAACGAGAAGATCAAGGCGATCCAGAAGGAACTGGGCCGGGGCGAGAAGAGCGAAATCGATGAGTTGAAGAAACGCATTGAGATGTCGGGCATGCCGAAGGAAGCGTCTGAGAAGGCGCATGCGGAACTGAAGCGGCTGGAGAACATGCCGCCGATGTCGGCAGAATCCACCGTTTCACGCAACTATCTCGACTGGCTGCTCGGTGTGCCATGGAAGAAGAAGTCCAAGGAGATTCGCGAGCTTAAGTTTGCTGAGGAAGTGCTCGAAGCGGACCACTACGGCCTCGACAAGATTAAGGAAAGGATTCTGGAATTCCTGGCTGTGCGTCGGCTGGTCAAGAACCCGAAGGGGTCCATTCTGCTGTTCGTCGGGCCTCCCGGCGTGGGCAAGACTTCGCTCGGGAAATCAATTGCAAAGGCAACGGGCAGGAAGTTCATTCGGATGTCGCTGGGCGGCGTGCGGGATGAAGCGGAGATCCGCGGCCATCGCCGCACCTACATCGGGGCTCTCCCCGGTCAGATCATTCAGATGATGAAGAAAGCGGGAACGAAGAACCCGGTTTTCATGCTGGATGAGATCGACAAAATGTCGACTGACTTCCGTGGCGATCCGTCTTCGGCGTTGCTCGAAGTGCTCGATCCGGAACAGAACTTTATGTTCGTGGATCACTATCTGGACGTGGAATACGACCTTTCCCAGGTATTCTTTGTCGCGACGGCCAACGTACTGCACACTATTCCCCCCGCTTTGCAGGATCGTCTGGAAGTGATTCGGCTCTCTGGCTACACAGAAATCGAGAAGCTGGAAATCTGTAAGCGGTTTCTGGTGAAGAAGCAGACCGAAGCGGCCGGACTCGACCCGAAGCAGGTAGAGTTCACCGATGAAGGGCTTTCGAACCTGATCCAGTACTACACGCGGGAATCGGGCGTTCGAAATCTGGAACGCGAAGTGGGCAATGTCACCCGTAAGATTGCGCGCAAGGTTGTTTCTAAAGATTTAAAGGACAAGGTCGTCGTCAATGCGGCGAAAGTGACAGACCTGCTGGGCCCCGCGAAATACCGCGATTCCACCACCGACAAGAAGAACGAGATCGGCGCCACTACGGGCCTTGCCTGGACCGAAGTAGGTGGCCAGATCCTGACCACGGAATGTATTCTGATGGAAGGGAAGGGCAAGCTGACCGTGACCGGCAAGCTGGGCGATGTGATGCAGGAATCCGCACAGGCGGCTTTCAGCTACGTTCGTTCACGTGCCCATCAACTGGGGTTGCCGCGTGATTTCTATCGCAATCTCGACATCCACATCCACATTCCGGAAGGTGCCATTCCGAAGGATGGGCCGTCCGCCGGCATCACGCTTGCGACCACTATCGTGAGCGCTCTGACCCGTATCCCGGTGAAGGGTGATGTGGCGATGACCGGTGAAATCACGCTGCGCGGCAAGGTTTTACCGATTGGTGGTTTAAAGGAAAAACTGCTGGCCGCGCATCGCCATGGGATCAACGAAGTGATCATCCCGAAAGAGAATCAGAAGGACCTTGCGGACATTCCCGAATACATCCGCAATCTGATGAAGCTGCATTTCGTGGAACACATGGACGAAGTGCTGCATATCGCCCTGGAACGTGACCTGGTGGCGCTGCCGCTGCCTCCCACGGTGGATTTAGTCACACAGCCTGAAGCCGATCTGGCCCACTAAGCATCCATACACGTCTATGGAGTCGCTCGTTCTCGCTGTCGCTAAGTACGGGCACTCCATTTTATTTTTCGTCGTATTGGCCGAGTCGCTCGGGATGCCAGTTCCCGCCGCTCTTGCTCTGCTGGTCGCAGGTGGAGCCAGCGCCCGGGGAGCTTTGCACCCCGGCGTGATGATCGCGACCGGCATCGGCGCCATGCTGATCGGCGACACTATTCTTTATTTCACCGGTCGTTATACAGGTTGGGGTCTGCTGGGTTTTCTTTGCCGACTGTCTCTGAATCCTGAGGCCTGCATTCTCCGTTCGGCCGATACGTTTTATCGGAAGGGGAGAGTCATTCTGGTCTTCGCGAAGTTCCTGCCGGGTCTTAACACCATGGCTCCGCCCCTGGCGGGCAGCATGAACCTTCCGTTCACACAGTTCTTCCCGCTGGATACCACCGGCGCGGCGCTTTACATCCTGACGTACTTCGGCATTGGATATCTGTTTAGTGATTTTCTGGGCGCCATCATGCACGGCTACTCCACTTTCGGCAATGTGGTTGGCTGGCTGGTTGCCGGGTTTTTCGTGGTATGGTTCGCCAACCGCGTTCGGTACGGGCTCAGGACCCGCCGTGAGAGTCCGGTGCCTATGATCTCGCCGGAAGAAGCGGCATCCCGGGACACGATCGCGATCTTTGACGTCCGGAGCCACGGGTATTACGAAACAGGTACGATGCGTATCAAGGGATCCCGCCGAATCGAACCCAACGCGCTTGTCGACCAGATTGAAATGCTTCGCACGGACCGCGAGATTGTCCTCTATTGCACGTGTGTACGGGAAATCACTGCCATCCGGGTTGCCCGCATGTTGGCGGAGCGGGGCATTCCGTCCGCCGTGATTGCGGGCGGGCTGACAGCCTGGAAGAAAGCCTCTCTGCCGCTGGAACCGGTTCCGGATGACGAGATGGTGCTTCTACCAAAATTCGCCTGAACGCGCGGCGGCGAAGTTGGCGATTTGAGATAATTGTGCTGGTGGCTGAGCCAGTTCGGGTTTTTCGACGTGCCGAAAACAATACTCTGCGCATAGCGGCAATCGTGGTGGGAGCCCTCGCAGCACTGGGCGTGCTCGGATACGGTGTCGGGCGATTGGTTTTCCCTTCTGTGCTGCTGCCCCATTCCGTTGCCTTATTCCGACTCCGAACTGCCTCCGGCGCGGAACTTGAGGAAGCTCTGGCGATGAGCGTTGCAGAGGACCTGAAGGACGCTCTGACCATCAGCGGGAAGACGGACGTTGTGGATGCGCGATCCGCCGCCGTTGCAGACCCGCTGACGCAGGGGTTCAGGATCTCCGCCGAATCCATTCTTACGGGTACGGTCATGATCGCTGAAACAATTGTAAAGACACAATTGGCGTTGACCCGCGTCAATGACGGTAAGGTTATTTGGACGGGCAACTTCGATGGCCCGGCGTCCAGCTGGTTCGTCATTGGTGACAAAGCCGCAAGCAGCCTGATAACAGCACTCCTTCACGAGGTGCCCGTGGTGCAGCACCATACCGCCGACCCGGCCGCTGATCAGCTCTATTGGCGCGGGATGCTTGCGATGAGGCACGGGACGCAGGAAGGACTCAAAGCCGCGATCACGCACTTCCAGGCGTCGGCCCTGAAGGATCCTGCACATGCGCTTGCATGGGCCGGCCTGGCCGATGCGTCCATTTTGCTCGCCGCTTTCGATGTTCCGTTCCGGAACCAACTGATCCCCCGCGCTAAAGCCGCCGCGCGTCGTGCCATTGAGCTCGATCCAACAATTGCCGAGCCACACGCTACGCTCGCGATGATCGCAGCAAAGAGTGACTGGGACTGGGACGAAAGCGAACGGGAACTCAAACGAGCTCTGGATCTGAATCCGCACTATGCCCCCGCGTATCACGCTTACGGCAAGCTGCTGGTGCTCACCGGAAAGACTGATGCTGGTCTCGCCGCCCTGCGGCAGGCGGCACATCTTGATCCGCTTTCGCCCCAAATAGCTGCGGACCAGGTGAAGTATCTTTATCTCTCGCAACGGTACGACGATGCCATTTCGTCAGGCCGGGAACTACCCGAGGTGACTGCGTCGGTCCACCGCTGGCTGGCTGCGGCTTATCTGGCGAAGGGTATGACGGAGCAGCAGAAGGCGGAATTGAATCTGGCCGAAGCCGGGCAGCCCGCGGCCATTCCAGATTCCTTCGACCTTGCCGTCACGGAGGCGCAGGCAGGTAATAAAGACAAGGCCTTTCCGCTTCTGGAAGACGCGTTTAGCAAACATCTGGAAGGTATGACCGGGCTGAAAGTTGACCCTCGCCTCGAAAACCTGCGCACGGATGCCCGGTTCGGTGTGCTGCTGCGGAAAATGCGACTGGCCTGAGGACCGGTTATTTATTTGGATCGATGCCGTACTTCTTGAGTTCTTCCGCGTAGAAGCGTTTCTGCAGAATATCCCACTCTTCGCTGCCTTCGGGGATATCTTTCTTCATGCTGCGAACCTTATCTTTGGCCGCCCGGTCCGATTTTTCTTCCAGTTGCAGAATGTCCGTGAATGCCTTCACAATTTCCAGCCTGGCATCGTTCTGATCTTTCTTGAACCGGATGTCACGACTTTTTCGCATCAGCAGAATCAGCTTATGTGAAATGTCCGTGATCTTGTCTCGGGAAAGCTTCATCGCGTCGCCCGTGTCGCGCCCGGAGGCCTTGACGATTTTTTTCTGCTGAATCAGGGCATTCTTGGCCTTGCGAAACATATCCTGATAGCTGATACCCTCGCGGCGCATGTAGTCGCTGTACTCTTCCAGCTTTTCCCGCACCTCGTCGTTGAGCTTGTCTTCGGCGTCCAGTTCATCGGAGATGACTGTGTTGACCAGCTCAATCACGCGCTCCGGAACAGCAGTTTCCATCGTCGCGGGCGTCATCCTGCGGACGATCTGGCGGGATAAATATGTTACGAACTCACGTGGTAGCAGCATCCTTAAGCAGTCTTCGTCAGTGTATCATCTGAAGTTATTGGAAGTGGAAAAACACAGTTGGCTACCGTCCGTTTCCATGCTGCTGGTCTCGCTGATCAGCTACATGGACCGAAACACCATGGCGATTCTGGCGCCGGTGATCCTGCACGACACGCATCTGAACGCAGAGCAATACGGCGTCATCATTTCCTGTTTTTCCATCGCGTACATGTTCGGGAATCCGCTTTGGGGCCGGTTGCTGGACCGCTGGGGCGTTCGACGGGGCATGACGGTCGCCGTGGGATTGTGGAGCGTGGCCGCCATCGCGCACACCTGGGCCACCGGATTCTGGAGTTTCGGTATTGCCCGTGCGGTGCTTGGGGCGGGGGAGGGAGCCACGTTTCCAGGCGGCCTGCGCACGGTCACACAGACCCTGCCGCCTTCGAAACGGGGCAGGGGACTGGCGCTCGCCTACAGCGGCGGCAGCCTGGGCGCGATCATTACACCCTTCATCGTGACACCGATTGCGCTGCGCTTCGGCTGGCACGGGGCGTTTCTTGTCACGGGCTGTTTCGGCTTTGCGTGGCTGATTCTGTGGCGATTCGTCGGCAAGGGTGTTGATCGGCGCACTGAATATACGACGGGCAAGCTTCCCTGGAGGCACCCCGCTCTTTGGGCCTACATCGCCGCCTACGCTCTCGGCGCGATGCCGCTGGGAATGATCCTTTACGATTCGTCGCTGTACCTTCACGCACGGTTTGGCTGGGGCCAGGCCACACTTGGCAAAGTGCTCTGGATTCCGCCGTTGGGCTGGGAAGTCAGCTACTTCTTCTGGGGATACCTGCTGGACAGGTTTGGACCGCGATTCCGGGGAATGTTCTTCGCCTGCATGCTGCTCAGCCTGCCCATTTTCTTCCTGCATTCATTGCCCACCGGTGAGTTGGTGCTGGCGGAAATGTTCCTTGCCATGTTCGCCCTGGCTGGGTTTGTGGTGCTGGCCGTGGGCTATGTCACGCGGGTATTTCCGTCGGACCACGCGGGATTGCTCTCGGGCATCGGGGCTGGATCGTGGAGCGCAATCGTCGCACTCACCAGCCCCTCGTTTGGACGCCTGTTTGACCAGCATAACTATGAACTCGCGTTTCGGATTGCCGCCCTCTTCCCGATTGTGGGCTACATCCTGTGGAGGGTTTTCAGCAGTGCGCGGGTTCGGGTAACATAGTCTGGATAATATGGAACCGACTTACATTGAGATCCCCGCGAAGACTGTGGTTGGCCTTGGCGCCAACTTCATTCCGATTCTGTCGGAGCAGGGGAACGCGGCCGAAGTGATCGGGCCGCTTTGGGATCGGTTTATCAAGCGAATCGGAGACGTCGCGGGTGCGGTGCCGGGCACTACGTATGGTGTGATGACCGTGATCCTGGACAAGAACTCCATGACGCATCAGCACGAATTGCGCTACATCGCCGGTGTGGAAGTTGCGCCTGGCAGCGCGATTCCTGAGGGCATGGAACAGGTCGAGATCCATGCCGGACGCTATGCGGTGTTTACGCACAAGGGCCTGATCACAACCATGCCCGGGACGGTCCGGTTTATCGACTCCCACTGGGTTCCGCGTTCCGGCAAAAAGATCCGTAAAGCCCCGCATTTTGAGGTGTATGATTCCCGTTTTGTGCACGACTCGCCGGAATCCGAGCTCGATATCTACATCCCGTTAGTGTGACGGATCAAGCAGCTGATCGGCCTTGACAGGGCCGAGCACCTGCCGTTTTCCGTTCGGCAGGCGTATCTCGATTTCTGACGCAAAGTCCCACGGGCCGAGCCCAAAGCGAACAATCGGTTCGCTGGAAGATGCATAGCCGACGCTGGTGGTGGCGTGGTTGTAAAGCTTCGTACCGTTTGGCAGGGTAACGCGGACGCGGGTTCCGGGCGTGGGGATCCGCAGGCCGAGCCAGTGCCCGGACTCGGGACTTGTGTTGCGGAACAGGCGTAACGGGCCGTTGACCGCGGTGACGGCAACATCCACCAGACCGTCACCATCGAAATCAGCAAACGCAGCTCCGTGATACATGTCGGGCCTGGCGAAGCCCGCGCCCGCCAGTGCGGAGACATCCTCAAACGCACCATTTCCGAGATTTCTGAGGATGTGGTTTGGCGTCGCATCCTTCGAGTGCACGTACGGCTCTGAACCGGGAAAGTGCGACGTGGCATAGAAGAGATCTTTGTTCCCGTCATTGTCAAAATCGAAGATCCCCATACCCCAGCCCGTCAGGTTCCGGGTAGCCAGAGCTACCCCGGAGGTTGCCGTGTCGTCGGCGAACGGAGTTGCTTTACCGGTATTGCGGTAGACCGGAAAAGTATCGAAATACATGGCGTTCAGTGCAATGTCGTCGAGGCCGTCGTTGTTGAGGTCGCGGAAATCCGCGCCCATCCCGGCAACAGCTTTGCCCTGCTCACTGAAGGCCACGCCCATCGAAGTGGCTACTTCACGAAATTTTCCGCCGCCGAGGTTTTGGAACAGGAAGTTCGGGACTGAGTCATTGGCGACGAAGACATCGGTCAGTCCGTCATCATTAAAATCTCCGAAGGCGACGCCCATGCCTTTGCCAATGGAAGCGGCGATGCCGGAGGTCACCGAAACATCCGTGAAAGTGCCATCGCCGTTGTTGTGGAACAGCTGGTTCGGCAGTCCCCGGTAGACGCGCGGATGGCAATAGAAGGACATGCCTGCTGCGCTGCAGGAGACATCGGACTCGGGAGTCCAGCGGACGTAGTTCGTGATGAAAAGATCCTGATAGCCATCGTTATCGTAGTCAAACCAGCCTGCGGAAACCGACCAGCCACCCGGTTTATTCAGGCCCGATTTCACCGTAACGTCTTCGAACGTGCCGTCTCCCCTGTTTCGATAGAGTGTGTTCCCGTTGAGCCCGGTTACCAACAGATCCACATACCCATCGTTGTCGTAGTCCCCGGTTCCAACGCCCATCGAGTATCCCTTGCCGGAGAGACCCGCTTTTTCTGTGACGTCGGTGAAGGTCATGTCACAGTTATTGCGGTAGAGCCGGTTGGGGAATTTTTGCAGATCGGGCAGCGTTGCCCCGTTCGTGACGAAAAGGTCGATGCAGCCGTCATTGTCGAAATCGAATGCGGCAATTCCGCCCAACATGATTTCGGGCTGATAAAAGCGTCCGGTGGCCCCGTTTTGCAGAGTGAAATCGATTCGGCTCCGCGCCGTTACGTCCTCAAAGCGAATGCGGGGGCCAATCTTCAGGTTGATCATGACCTTCTCCTCCGCACCCGATATCCTTAGGGTTCTGACGATGCTGGCGAGTCCCTGATGGCCGGCGTATAACTGATAGTCGGTGCCGGGCTTCAGGCTTTGGTAGGCGTAGGACCCGTCAGCGCCGCTCACGGTGAGCCTGGCCTGCGCCGCTCCTGTCGTCCTGAGCGAAACCACTGCCCCCGCAAGGGGTCTTCCAGCCACGTCGGTGACTCTGCCATGAAGCGCCGGAACCTCGAACTGGCCAATCGCCCCGGCAAGAGTCAGCAGCGCAAGAAGCGCCTTCACGGCGCGACACCTAACTGTTGGAGCGCACTCTTAGCCTGCCCGGCAACGCGCGGGTCCTGCCCGCGGGCAGCTTCGCGGAGATGCGGGATTGCCTTCGCGGTGTCCCCCAGAATTGCCAGAGTGACGCCCAGATCGAGCTGCGCACGGCTGAACTCCGGCTTCAGGCGCACGGCGGTTTCAAACTCCGCGAGCGCCAAATTGGGTTCGCTTTTTCGGGAGTGCAGACCGCCCAGAAGTTCGTGCGCCTCGGCGAGATTTGGGTCGGCGGCGATGGCTGCCGCTACCTGCTTTTGGGATTCCACAAAGCGATTAAGTTGGACCAGCGTCAATGCATGCTCATAGAGGTTCGGAGCGTTCCCCGGCTGCAATCGGTTCGCTTTTTCAAAATGGTGTATTGCCTGTTCCCGGTCACCCTTTGCCGCCAGTAGTCGGGCCAGATTGGCGTGGGCCGCAGCGTGCCATGGGTCGATCCGCAACGCATCCCGATACGCTGATTCCGCAAGGTCGGTTGCGCCCATGCCCGCAAGATTGACGCCAAGGCTGTTGTGAAAGTCAGGGAAATCGGGATTCAGGGCGATGGCCTTCCGCAGGCCCGTTACGGCTTCCTGGAAGCGCCCTTGTTCTGAATCAATCAGGGACAGTTCGAACCAGATATGCGGGTCATTGGGTGAAAGCTGCGCGGCGCGGTTCAGTTCCGCTTTTGCCTCTGTGACCCGGCCTGTCTCACGTAATGCAATTCCGAGGTATCGCAATTCCCGGCCTGAGCCCGGCCTGAGTTTCGCGGCCTGCGCATAGGCGTCGGCGGCTCTGGCAGCCTGCCCTGTCTGGCGCCACGCGTCACCAAGGGCCATCCATCCATCAGGATCCGGCGAACGCTTCAGGGCCGCGGTGAGCCGCGTGATGCCTGTATCCCGATTGCTGCCGTGCAGCACCTGCGCAACAGCGTCGTAGAGTGGCGGTGCAGCGGCCGGATAATACGGAAGCACTTCGCCCTGATACTCCTCAGACCGCGCGGGGTGGCGTTCGGTCAGGGCCGCCATAAGGTCGACTGCGGGCGGTCGGCGCTGAATGAAATGATCCGTCATCACGACATGAATGGCGTCTTCCGTGCGGCGCTTCGGCATGTGGCAAGTGACGCAGTCCGCATCGGGGGAGTGTGGGAGCGATGCTTTCAGGTCCGCATGGCATTTCCGGCACGCGGCTGCATAGTAAGCCGTTGCCTGCGGGCCGCGAGGGACATCATGAGGGTTATGGCAGGTTGTACATGTCAGGACGCCTTTGCTTTGCAGGAAGCACTGCGACTTGCGAAGGCGCCAGGCACCGCCCGCGATTTCAAATTTGTCATCGTAACCCTTCCCCGCCGCGTGGTCGAACGACAGTGTGAAATCCCCCAGCGGCTGTCCTGGCGTGTAGGAAAACGGTGCACGATCAAATCGTCTGATCATGCCGGGAAGGCGCGTGCTGGTGGTTTCCAGGTGGCATTGCATGCAGACCTCCATCTGGCGATCAGGAGTCAGCCGCGCAGGGTTCACGATAGTGTTGCGAACGGCTGCGGTGTTTCCCGCCTTCGTCGCCGCGATGTGCTTTGCACCCGGCCCGTGGCATCTCTGACAATCAATTCCTTCCGGCAGATCACCAACAAAAACAGGCTCTTCTCCGGCCTTCGCAAGCGGATAGGCGTTGTGGCAGAACATGCACTCAAAAGCAATCATCCGGCGGGCAGGAGGATGCGGCGAATCGTACCCGGGATTCATGTTCCAAGTGCCGCCCTTTTCCGCATACCAGCCGAGCGCCAACTCTATGAGCGTTCCCCGAGACGTCCTGCTGAGCCAGGTTCTGGCGTGGTTTCCGGAACCAATTACATAGTCGAGAGGGAGTTCTTCAAGGTTCTCTTTCCCTCCCTTATAACCGATTTGCCAGCGGGCCTGATAGAAGCGCCCGTCACGTTGAAATTGCGCATAGCGGGACTCTGAGGCAGGGTGATTGAAATCGGCGATCTGATCCGGCTGCCGCGCCCGGGCAAATGACCTCGCCATTCCGGTCTTCATGTAGGAGTCGTAGACAGCAGCGTGACAGAGCCTGCATTCCGTTTGCGCGGAGGCCACAACCACAGAGGCTGTCAGCAAGACGCCGGTGAGAACGAAA
>JBBQDH010000172.1:0-12652 GCA_038319515.1 Bryobacterales bacterium | reverse complement strand
CTATCGCCGCTTTATCCAGATGTTCGGTGAAGTCGCGCTCGAAATCCATATGGAGAAGTTCAACCATATCTTCGATGCGCGGAAAGCGAAGATCAAGGCAAAGAGCGACACGGATCTGACTGCCGCCGACCTGAAGGTCATCATCGCGGACTACAAGAAACTGGTTCTGAAGGAAACAAAGAAGCCGTTCCCGGAAGATCCGCGCGAACAGCTCACCCTTTCCGTCGGCGCGGTGTTTGGTTCGTGGTGGAACGCCAAAGCGGCCTATTACCGCAAAATGGAAAAGATTCCCGATGAAATCGGCACCGCCGCCAACGTACAGGCGATGGTGTTCGGCAACATGGGCGAGACTTCCGGTACCGGCGTAGGCTTCACCCGAGATCCTGGTTCAGGAGAGAAGGTGTTCTACGGCGAATTCCTGATGAACGCGCAGGGCGAAGACGTCGTGGCGGGTATCCGCACGCCGCTCCCCATCGCGCAGCTGGAAGCGATTCTGCCGGAAGCTTTCGCGGAACTCAAGGCGATCACCACCAGCCTTGAGAATCACTACAAAGACATGCAGGACTTCGAGTTCACCATTCAGGACAAGAAGCTCTACATGCTGCAGACCCGCAATGGCAAGCGCACCGGCCCGGCTGCTGTAAAAGTCGCGGTCGACATGGTGGAAGAAGGCATGATCACGAAGGAAGAAGCGATTCTTCGCGTGGCCCCGGCTCAACTCGACCAGCTGCTGCACCCCGTGTTTGACGGCAAGACTCTGAAAGACGCGATCAAGCTGACCACCGGCATTTCGGCCTCACCGGGCGCCGCTGTTGGCCGCGTGGCGTTCTCCGCGGAAGAAGCCGTGGAAATGGTCGCGCACGGTCCTGTGCTGCTGGTTCGCAAGGAAACCACGCCGAACGATATTCACGGTATGGACGTTTCGAAGGGCATTCTGACTGCCATTGGCGGTAAGTCCAGCCATGCGGCAGTGGTTGCCCGCGGCATGGGTCGCCCCTGCGTGGTCGGCGCGGGCGAGATCCGCATTGATGAGAAGAAGAAGATCTTCACCGCTGTTGTGGGCGGCAAGACCATCACGGTGAAGGCGGGCGATTTCATCTCGCTCGACGGCACCACGGGTGACGTGTACCTTGGTCAGGCAAAAACCGTGGAACCGAACCTCGACCACGATTTCGTCGGCAAGTTCATGAGCTGGACCGATGAATTCCGCGGCAACTTCGGCATTCGCGCCAATGCGGACATTCCGCGTGACGCGAAGGTCGCCCGTCAGTTCGGCGCCGAAGGCATTGGCCTTTGCCGTACCGAGCATATGTTCTTCGCCGAAGATCGCCTGCCGCATGTGGTGGCGATGATTCTGGCGCGCGATGAAAAGACCCGGAAACAGTCACTGGCGAAGCTTCTGCCCATCCAGCGCGCTGACTTTGCCGGCCTCTTCAAGGCGATGGACGGCTTCCCTGTGGTGATCCGTACCCTGGATCCGCCGCTGCACGAATTCCTGCCCAAGCGGGAAGACCTGCTGGTCGACAACGCTCTGCTGCCGTATGCGGACATCAAGATGAAGAAGGCCATGTCCGGCAAGTACAACATTGCCGTGAAAGACCTGAAGAAGCAGATGCCCGAACTGCTGCACCGCGTGGAAGAGCTGCACGAATTCAACCCGATGCTGGGCCACCGCGGCTGCCGTCTTGGTGTGACGTACCCCGAAATCACCGAAATGCAGGCCCGCGCCATCTTTGAAGCTGCCGTTCAGGTTTCGAAGAAGGGCATAAAGGTACTTCCGGAAGTGATGATTCCGCTGATTGGCTCGGTGGAAGAGTTCGACAACCAGAAGAAGATTGTGGTTCGCGTCGCTGAAGAAGTTTTCAGGAAGACGGGCGTCACGGTTCACTACATGGTGGGGACGATGATCGAGATTCCGCGGGCGGCACTCACTGCCGATAAGATTGCGGCCTCGGCGGAGTTCTTCTCATTCGGTACCAACGATCTGACCCAGACCACCATGGGCCTTTCCCGCGACGACTATACGAAATTCCAGAAAGACTACGAGAAGGAAAAGATCTTCAAGGCAGATCCCTTCGCCGTTCTCGATCAGGAAGGCGTTGGCAAGCTGGTGAAGATGGCGGTGGATGCCGGTCGCGCGGCCCGTCCGGGCCTCGAAGTGGGTATCTGTGGCGAGCACGGCGGCGAGCCGAGTTCGGTGCAGTTCTGCCTGCGCATCGGGATGGATTACGTTTCCTGCTCTCCGTACCGTGTACCGATCGCCCGTCTGGCGGCCGCGCAGGGTGCGATTCTGGGGAACAACAAATCCGAATCACGCACCGCGTAGTTCAGTTGTTTGGCGAAAGGAAAGGGCGGCGCATTTGCGCCGCCCTTTTTTTTGCTAAGGCTCAGGGCGGCGATCCCGGCGGATGGTCACTCGCTGGTACTGTCGGTGACTTAAACGGCAACTCCCGAACCCGGGACTTGTCTAGCAAGCCTGGCCGGATTCGGGATTGTCCTCATGCCCCTCCGCAGAGGGGTATAGCGTCAGAAGCCGATGTTTACCGAGATACCCACACCGGGATACCGGCGGTTGTACATGTAGTAACCATCATCCTGGTAATCAACATAGATGTCGTCATTGTCGTACCAGTTGGAGCCCCAGTATTCCGGTAACGGGTCCACGATGGAGAAGTAGTAACCGCCGTACTGAAAGCGCGGGTAGCCTTCGTAGTAAGCAGGGCGACCGATCCGGAAGTAGTGGTCTCGTCCGAAGTAGCTGTGGAACCGGTTGTCCGGGATGTAGTAGCCTCGATAGCCACCACGATCCGACCAGCCACGGCCCTGATAGCCACCACGATCCGACCAGCCCCGGCCCTGATAGCCATTTCGGTATCCGTAGTTCTGGTACGAACTGCCGCGATAGCCTTCATTGCCTCTATAGTTCTGCTGGTAACGCTGCTGTTGCTGGTAACGCTGTTGGGGCTGCTGATAGCTCCGCTGTGGCTGGTAGCGCTGCTGTTGTTGCTGGTAGCTCTGCTGCGGCTGGTAGCGCTGCTGTGGTTGTTGCTGATAGCCGCGCTGCTGGTAGTTTTGCTGCGGCTGTTGCTGATAGTTCTGCTGCGGTTGCGAACGCTGCTGGTAGTTCTGCTGCGGCTGCGAACGCTGCTGTTGCTGTGAACTTCCGTTGTCCCGACCGCTTTCGCGGCCATACTCGCGGCCCCTGCCCTGGCCAAATGCGGGAAGAATGGTTCCCGCCAGAAGGAGGAGAACTACTGTCGATTGCGTTTGAAGAGTTTTCATGATGGGCACCTTCCCGTCGGCATGTAAGAATGCAAACCGGGGGCCAATCCTGACGACCAACGAAATCAATCACTTGCAAGATTTAATTGGTCCGGAAATCGGTGGTAGCGGTGGTATTAAACCACCCATGCGGTAAGTTCGTTACCGGCGATGAGGAAGGAAACCCGGGCGGCGTCAAGTGCCGGTTCGCGGTTGTCGGGAAGCGTGCCGCTGAGGTAGATACTGCCGTATTCGCCGTGGTCCTGCGCGATCTTCGAGGCGATATTGACCGGGGAGCCGCTGATTTCATGTCCTCCGGAATCAAGGTCAAACAGAAGTACGTCGCCGGTGGCGATTCCCGACCGGGTCCGGATACCGTCGCTTTCCAGCACCGCGCGCAGCCGAATTGAGAAGGTCCAGGCCTGGGCGGCGGTTTCAAAGACATAGATGCTCAGCGAGCCTGCCGTCTTGATCTCGACGCCGCCCGTGGACCCCAGCAGCCAGTTGCCGCGCACGCGGGCGATCGCCGCGGACGTCATCTCCGCCAGGATGTTGTATTCGCAATCCGCGGATTCGACCGGGGCCCGTTCCACCAGCAGCACGGTGCGAGTCTGACGAAACCGGTTCAGGGCTTCCGTTCTCTCCCGATAGACGGGGAGGCAGTCGTAGAAATCAGTACTGAACGGCAGGGGGTAGCGGCGGTTGCCGGAAGTGGGGGCAGTCCAGGGCGGCCCCTCCAGAAGGCGCAGTCCGTCGGTGAAATCGCAGGGAATCTGTGTTCTGGCGACCGTTTGAAAAGCGGGGCTGAGTCGCCCGGCAAAGGTCTGGGTTAAAACGATTTCGCCTCCCGCGGTGCGGTCCTCCGCCAGGCACTCAATGTGGTTTGCCTGGTCGCCATAGAGAGCGTCTTGCAGGATGAAGAAACTGCCGGAATGAGCACCGATGCCGATCTGCACTTTGCACTCGGCGCGAATTCGCTGCTGTAGCGCCAGCAGCATCGCGGCGATCTGATCACAGCTCACATTGTCCGGGTAGAACATCGACGTGTTGTCTGCCGTCCAGACGCCCATGGCGCGGCCACCGATGGCGGTCCCGTATTCGTGCACCAGCTCTTTAGGCTCATTGATGAGCGCCATTACTTCCAGGGGTTCCCGCTCCCAGGTCAGGCGTGTGAGACCGGCTGAATCGGAGACCACCACGGTACCGGTCAACAAAAACGGCAGGAGCAATTCCTGCGCTGTTGCCGGGGTACGTTCGCTGTTCATCCAGGCGGCGATCAGTTCCAGCGGCAGATCGCGCGCGAACTCACTGCGCGTATCAAAAAGCGCGGCGGAGGTAAGCGGTTGATCGGGCATTGGGTTACCGGACGAACTGGTCGACGTAGTCAGCGCCCAGGCCGACTTCCGTATAGTGCCTGCGGCACATGTCGATTTTGGTGAACACGTCTTCAAACCCGGTGCATTTGTCGTTCTCATCGACGTAGTACATGCAGCCGGAGATGTTGAAGAAGGTGATCATTTCCTCCACGTCCGGATCGACGCAGAGGGTGTGGGTTTCGCCTGGTGGTTCGAAGACGTAATCGCCGGCACGGGCCACCCAGTTGTGTTCCAGATAGCGCCAGGAACCCTTCACCACGTAACCATGCACGGGCGCCGGGTGCCGGTGACGGCTCAGGATGCCGGCCTTGCGGACGCGCAGCAGGTTGCACCACTGGCCCCCGACGGTGTTCAGCATCAGCGGGCGGAACCAGACGTTGGGGGCCTGGGGAACCCAGACGCGTTCGTCATCGGGAACCGCGGTGACGACGATTTGTTCAGGGGAGAGCGGATGAGTGGTCTCAGACATAAGGATCAGGAAACCGAATAACCACCGTCCACGGGCAGGATGACGCCCGTGACGAAGGCGGCTGCTTTTGAGCACAAGAATATCACCGGACCGGCTACGTCTTCGGGTGTGCCCCAGCGTGACAGGGGGGTGCGGGCCAGGATGGGGGCGGAGCGTTGCGGGTCGGCCTGCAGCGCTTCAGTGAGAGGGGTGCTGATCCAGCCGGGCGCGACGGCGTTGACACGGATGCCGTCGGCGGCCCAGGCGACCGCGAGTGAGCGGGTGAGCTGGGCGATGCCGCCTTTGCTGGCAGTATAGGCGGGAACGCGCGGGCCACCGAAGAAGGTCAGCATGGAGGCGATGTTGATGATGGAGCCCTTTGATTGCTGCAGGAGCGGTTTGCAACCGACGCACATGCGCATGGCGCCGGTGAGATTGATGTCGATGACCTTCCGGAAGGTTTCGATTTCGAATTCCTCGTCGCGACGGATAATGCCGGCGCAGTTCACCAGGATGTCCAGGGTCTTGATGGACCCGATGAGGGCGTCCACCTGCTCCTGGACGGAAACGTCTAAAACGGGCAGGGCGGGGGCGATCACTCGCACTCCGAGGGCCTCGAAAGCGCGCGCGATTCCGAGGCCGATCCCGGTGGTGCCGCCGGTGATCAGGGCAGTTTTTCCTGCAAATTCGTTCGACATTGACTAAGCGGCTATTCTACAGGGATGCACCTGACCCGAAGGGCGTTTGCCGGTGTGGGACTGGCGTCACTTTTGCCCGCTGCTGTTGAGAACGTTGCCGGGGATATAGCGGAGTTTGATCGCGCCCGCGTGCTGAGCAATGCAGAGCGCTATATAGACATCAAGCCTGTTACCGTCATTGCCTCCACGTCGCCCCGCAGCGCCGGTGGTGCGCACGATTTCTTTTCGGAAGGCGACTACTGGTGGCCTGATCCGAAGAATCCCGAAGGTTCGTACGTGCAGCGCGACGCCATGACGAACCCGGATAATTTTGTAGCGCACCGACAGGCGCTGATGGGCTTGAGCGTACAGATGCCTGCGCTGACCGCTGCATGGGTGCTGACGAAAAAGAAGCAATATGCGGTGAAGGCTGCGGAACATCTGCGGGCCTGGTTCATTGATGAGAAGACACGGATGAATCCGAATCTGCAGTACGCGCAGGCGATTCACGGGCGCACGACGGGGCGGGGAACTGGTGTCATCGACACGATTCACTTTGTGGAAGTGGTGCAGGCGATTCCGTTTGTGGCGAAGTCGGGTGCGCTTTCAACCTCTGAGTTGGCCGCGATCAAGGCCTGGTTCGCGGAATACGGCACCTGGATGACCACCAGCAGGAACGGGATGGAAGAGCGCGACACGAAGAACAACCATGCGATGTGCTGGGGGATGCAGGTGGCGGCCTTTGCGAAGTTGACCGGGAACCAGGCGCACATGGACTACGTTCGTGAGCGCTACAAGACCGTCTACATTCCGACCCAGGAGGGGCCGGACGGCAGTTTCCCGCTGGAACTGGCGCGCACTAAGCCCTATGGCTATTCACTGTTCAATCTGGAGGCAATGGCGACCATCTGCCAGATTCTGAACCTCTGGAAGTGGGAGACAGCGGATGGGCGCGGCGGAGCGAAGGCGGTCGAATATCTGCATCCGTTCATCGCCGATAAGTCGAAATGGCAAAAGCCCGCGGATGTGATGTATTTCGACAAATGGCCGATGCGGCAGGCGGCGCTGCTGTTCGGCGGGCTTGCTCTGGACAAGCCGGAATACATCGCCACGTGGAAGAAACTGCAGGCCGATTCGGACGTGGAAGAGGTTGTGCGGAACTTCTTCATCCGGCAGCCCGTATTGTGGGTCTAGAATGTCAGACATGTGTCTTTCCCGTGTGGCGCTGACCGGTGCCCTGCTCTCGGTATCACTTTTTGCTCAGGATCAGTTGAAAATCACGCCCGGTTTCGACCTTGGCGCGATTGACCAAAAAACGAATCCCTGCGACGATTTTTATCAGTTCGCCTGCGGTACGTGGCTGAAGAACAATCCGATTCCGTCCGACCAGGCATCGTGGGGGCGGTTTAGTGAACTGGATGAGCGAAACCGCGCCGTGCTGAAACAGATTCTGGAGACCGCCGCAGCCGCGAAGACGGCGGACGCCAATACGAAGAAGCTGGGCGATTATTACGCATCCTGCATGGATGTGAAGACGATCAACGAGAAGGGCCTGACGCCTCTGAAGGCGGAGCTGGACCGCATCAACGGCATGCAGAATACGCAGGATCTGGCCACTACTGTTGGCCACCTGCACCGGATGGGACTCAATGTTCTGTTCAATCTTTCGTCAGGCCAGGATTTCAAGGATTCAACGGCAGTGATTGGCCAGGCGGATCAGGGCGGTTTGGGCCTGCCGGAGAAAGACTATTACTTCCGCGATGATGCGAAGGCCGTGGAGACACGCAGGGAATTCGTGGCGCATATGGCGCGCGTGCTGGTGCTGATGGGTGCCTCAGCTGCCGACGCGCAAGCCCGGGCGGACGCAGTGATGCAGCTGGAAACCGCGCTGGCAAAGGCATCAATGGATGTGACTTCCCGCCGTGATCCTGAAAAGATTTATCACAAGATGAAGCTCTCAGAGTTCCAGGCGCTGTCGGATTCCTTCAGCTGGACCCGGTATTTCGCGGTGATGAAGACGCCGCCGATGGCGATGCTGAATGTGGCGACGCCGGACTTCTTCAAGGGGCAGGAAGCACTGCTGAAGGGCACTCCGATGGAGGTCTGGAAGACCTACCTGACCATTCACCTGGTGTCGAGCCATGCGATGTTGTTGCCGGAGAAGTTTGACCAGGAGAATTTTAACTTTTTCCGGAAGTACCTGACAGGTGCAAAAGAGCAAAGGCCGCGCTGGAAGCGTTGCGTGGCGACCACAGACGGCGATCTGGGCGAAGCGATGGGAAAGGCTTACGTCGATAAGACTTTCGGTACGGACGGAAAACAGCGCACGCTTGACATGGTGAAGAAGCTGGAGGCAGCGGTGGGCCAGGACCTTCAGCAACTGAGCTGGATGACCCCGCAGACCAAACAGAAGGCGATGGAGAAACTGCACGCCATCACGAACAAAATTGGCTACCCGGATAAGTGGCGCGACTACTCAGCGCTGCGCATTGTGCGTGGTGACGCGGTGGGGAACGGCGTGCGGGCGAACGAATTCGAAGTGAACCGGCAGTTACAAAAGATCGGCAAGCCGGTGAATCGTCTGGAGTGGCTGATGACGCCGCCGACGGTGAACGCGTACTACGACGCGCAGATGAACAACATCAATTTCCCGGCAGGTATTCTGCAGCCGCCGTTCTTTGATAAACAGGCGGATGATGCGACGAACTTCGGGGCCATTGGTGCGGTGATCGGTCATGAACTGACGCACGGCTTTGACGACGAGGGCAGGCAGTTCGACGCGAAAGGAAATCTGACTGACTGGTGGACGCCGGAGGATGCGAAGGCGTTCAAAGACCGGGCCGATTGTCTGGTGAAGGAGTATTCCGCGTTTGAGCTGGCGGGCGGCGTGCATATGAAGGGCGAACTGACGCTGGGTGAGAATACGGCGGACAACGGTGGTCTGCGGGTGGCGTGGATGGCCCTGCTCAACAGCATGTCAGCCAGGGCGCTCCCGGAGAAGGATGGTTTTTCGGCGCAGCAGCGGTTCTTTATCGGCTGGGGCCAGGTCTGGTGCGACAACGCGACGGAAGAAATTGAGCGTATGCAGGCTCAGACCGACCCACACTCGATCTCGCGGTTCCGGGTGAACGGTGCCGTCTCAAATATGCCGGAATTCCAGACAGCGTTTGGATGTAAAGCCGGTCAGCCGATGATTCGCGGCGCGAACTCCTGCCGGGTTTGGTAAGACGCGGGCGTGTCCTGAAATTCGGGATCCTGCTCGCTCGGCTCGTTGAGGTGGTAGTAATACGTCACCATTGCGGCGGTCATCAGTGTGAGGACCAGGAGGGCGAGGGCCAGACTGGTCCGGCGTCCCGCTGAGATCGCGACAATCATGGCGGCGGCAAATAAGCTCAGCCCAAATTTCCAGGGCCAGAACATCAGGTCGAGGTGAGACTGGCCGCCCACCTGGCTCCAGAAGGTGAACAATACTTGCACCGCGACCAGGAATTCGGCAATCAGAAGAAGACGGTAGAGGCGATTTGGCATTGTTGAGACGTGAGGGGAACGAAATGTTTCGGCCTCTCGTATTGCTTTCAAGGATATCCTGAACACTATGGCAGCAGTCAGTACCGTGGCAGTGGCTACCGAAAGTACGTCATCCGCCCGGGTCCGGTTTGTTTACGAATTCAGCAGTGCGGCGGGGCTGGCGTGGGATTCCATCCGCTCACACAAACTGCGCAGCTTTCTGACGCTGCTGGGCGTAATAATTGGCGTGGCGAGCGTGATTCTGGTGGGTGCCGCCATTGATGGTCTGGGGATTTACGCGCAGGAGAGCACAGCGAAAGCGTTTGGCAGTGAGAGCTATCTGATTGCGCAGGTGGCGAGCGTCGGGAACATGACGCGAAAACAGTTCTTTGAGAAGCTCAAGTACAACCGGCAGCTTAAGATGGCGGATGACCGCTATTTGCAGGCTGCGAACAGCAGTACGACTCTCTACAGCCCGTATCGCCAGGGTCAAACGGATGCCAAACGGGACAACTTGATCTCCGAGGAGACTTCGATTCAGGGCGTGTCGGCGGACATGGTGGACATCCGGGACATCGGCATTGTGTCTGGAAGATTCTTCTCCGAAACCGAAGAACAGAACTCGGTTTTTGTGGCGGTGATCGGCGACGATCTGAAGACTACGCTTTTCCCGGACGGGGGTTCGCCGCTGGGTCGTACCTTCAAGATCAAGAATCTGGACTTCACCGTGATCGGGGTGCAGGAGCGCCTGGGATCGTCGTTTGGCCGCAGTCAGGATAATAACGCTTACATCCCCGATACTTCGTTTGCCCGGGTTTTTGGGCCGGGCCAGTCGATTTCGATCTTTGGCAGACCGCGGGCATCGAGCGGACTGACAATGCAGCAATCGCTCGATCTTTCCCGTGTGGCGCTGCGGAACAAGTTTCACCAGCGGCCCGGCGAAGCGGATCGGTTTGACTTTCTGACGCCTGACGCGATTCGCGGTTTCATCGACAGTTTGCTGGCTCTGGTGGCAGCGGTGGTGGTGCCGATTACCATGATTTCGCTGGTGGTTGGCGGCATCGTGATCATGAACATCATGCTGGTGAGCGTAACGGAACGGACGCGGGAGATCGGCATCCGCAAATCGCTGGGGGCGCGCCGGTCGGATATTCTGTGGCAGGTTTTGATTGAATCGGTGTTCATGGCGAGCGCAGGGGGAGGGATCGGGGTGCTGATCGGAGCTGGTTTGACAACGATTCTGACGGTGGTACTTGGTGTGACTCTGCGGGTAACGCCGTTCTACGTGTTCCTTTCCGTTTTTGTTTCGGGTGCAGTGGGCGTGGTGAGTGGCTGGTACCCGGCGTCGAAGGCTTCGAAACTGGATCCCATTGTTGCTCTGAGGTCGGAATAATGCAGTTATCTCCGCGTGAAAATATTTCGATGGCGCTGACCGCCGTCTGGACGAATCGCTTCCGGTCGATGCTCACAGTGCTGGGCATCGTGATCGGGATTACAACGGTGGTGACCGTGGCGTCGCTGCTGAGCGGGTTGCGGGCGGGTGTTGTCACTTTCTTCGATGAACTGGGGCCGGATAACGTCTTCATCTACAAGACCAGCGGCGATCCAAATCAGACTTTTGCGCCGCCGAAGGAGCGGAAGCGGCGACCGATCCTGAAAGAGTACGCGGACACCATTGGCCGGTATGCGGGCAACGTGCAGGAGATTTCGATGGCGTTGTTCATTCCGGGCGCGAGCAACGGACATATCATTACAGCCAAAGTTCCTGGCTTCGAAACCGATAGCCTTTCCATTGTGGGGGTCACGACAAATTCCATTGATAACGCTCCGAAAGATTTCGATCAGGGTCGCTTTTTTACAGAAGAAGAGAACGAGCGGGTGCAGCATGTGGCCGCGATCGGTTTCGATCTGGCGAAGGCGCTGTATCCGAGCGGCGGCGCGGTAGGGCGAACATTCCTGCTGGATGGCGCCGAATACATGGTGGTTGGTGTCTTTGCTAAGGCAAAAGGTGGTTTCTTCGGGGCCAACGGCGCGGACACACAGATTCAGTTGCCGATTAAGACAGCGGAATCGCGTTATCCACAGATTGACCGCTACATGATCACCTGCAGGGCGAAACCCGGCCTTCGCAAGGACGCATTCGATGAAGTGCAGGGCATCATGCGGCGTATTCGCCATTTGAAGACGGAGGAAGCGGATGATTTTTCGCTCTCCACACCCGATCAGATTATTCAGCAGTTCGACAAGATTACCGGGCTGATTGGTCTGGTGGCAATTGCAATTTCCGCGCTGGGTCTGCTGGTGGGCGGGATTGGCGTGATGAATATCATGCTGGTGAGCGTGACGGAGCGGACCCGCGAGATTGGGGTTCGCAAGGCGCTGGGCGCCCGGCGGAACGACATCGTAGGGCAGTTTTTGTTTGAGGCGATGACGCTGACCGGCGTGGGTGGATTTCTGGGGATTGGGATTGCGGTGGGGCTCACTACGATTATTGGCGCCCTGGTGCCGGCCCTGCCCAGCAGTGTACCGACGTGGGCCGTGGTCACGGCATTCACGGTTTCAGTCGCTGTTGGCCTGTTCTTCGGTGTCTGGCCTGCGGTGAAGGCATCGAGACTCGATCCGGTTGAAGCCCTCCGATACGAATAAGCGGCATATTCCAACGCTGGACGGGTGGCGGGCGATCGCCATCCTGCTGGTGCTGTGGGCGCATCAGGGGAATGTCTTTTACGCCACGCCGGAGGCCTATCTGCATGGCGGGCTCTTCTACTTCGGGACATGGGGAGTGCCGATTTTCTTTGGCCTGAGTGGGCTGCTGATCACGAAATTGCTGCTGGAAGAGCATGCGGCGATGGGCCGGATAGACCTTCGCGCTTTCTACATTCGGCGGTGCTTCAGGATTCTGCCCCCCTTGTTCGTGTTTCTGGCGGTGGTGGGTTTCGCGGGCCTCTGGCAATCGCGCAATGAACTGCTGAGTGCCGTGTTCTTCTACCGAAACTACCTGCCGTGGCAAGCGGGTAGTTGGTACACAGGACACTTGTGGTCGCTCTCAGTGGAGGAGCACTTTTATCTGTTCTGGCCGGCTCTGCTGGTGTGGGCCGGCGTTCGCAGGGCATGGGTCCCGGCCGTGGCGTTCAGCCTGTTGTGTGCGGGCTGGCGCCTGATGAACGTGTTCCCAAGCAACGACGGGCGGACAGATCTTCGGCTCGATGGACTGCTATTGGGCGCGGGCGTGGCTTTTGCATTGCATTCGGGATTCCGAAGCGGCCCTGTCATGGCCGGGAGCGCGGCAGTTCTGCTCACTGCAGCGGTGCGCTGGAATTGGTTGTTGGTGGCTTCGGCGGCGATCCCGATTTTGATTTCGGCAACCGCGACACACCCGGAAT
>JBBQDH010000171.1:0-12711 GCA_038319515.1 Bryobacterales bacterium | reverse complement strand
GTTTAAGAGCAAGATGAATCTGGTGCGGCAGTTCTGTTTTACGCACGGACTGCTGGGGGCGAGTACGAAGTCGGTGGATGACGTGGCGATTCAGTATCCGGATGGCACGGTGCAGGGTAAGGCAGATCGGGTGCGGCTGCGCTTCGACACGACGTTCATGAATCTGGCACAGCAGGGGAAGCTGTAGATGCTGTTCCGGCTGGACGCGAAACCGAACCGGATCGCCGCACTGTTGCTGAGCTGGTTTCTGTTCGTGGCCGGGGTGGGATTGTATTTTTATACGTCTCAGAAGAGGCATATTGAGAATCCTGAAGATAAAGTGGTCCCGAACCTGCAGCAGCTCAAACAGGGAGCTACGGATGCGTTCCTGAAGCCGGATTCAGAAGAGGCCGCGCCGGAGGGCTTAGAGAACGCGTCGATACCTAAGAAGTTCCTTACCAGCATGCTTTGGACTGACACAATCGCCAGTGCCAAGAGATTTGGGTGGAGCATGCTGCTGCTGATACCCGCTGTGCTGCTGGGGTTGCACATGGGCATGTTCCCGGTATTCGGACAGTTCTTTCTAAGATTCATTTTGTTCTTCGATAAGATCATTGCTCTCTCCGTGCTTCCTATTCTGTTTATCGCTTTCGGCATTGATGAGCTGGCTAAGATCATGCTGATTGTGATCGGCGTGACACCGACCATTATTCTGGATACTTTCAATCTGACTAAGGGCGTGCCGCAGGAACAGATCGTGAAAGGCTTCACCTTAGGTGCGCACGATTTTGGTGTGACTTACAGCATCGTGATGAAACAGATTTTGCCGAAGGTGTTGAACAGTATCCGGCTGAATTTGAAAGCCGTGATGTTGTTCCTGTTTGCGGGCGAGATGATCGCGTCGCAGGACGGTCTGGCCTTTCGTATCGCGCTGCTGCGGCGGCATATGGGGATGAACGTGATCATCCCTTACGTACTTTGGGTGGCACTGCTGCTGTTCTTAGTGGACCTGACAATGCGGGTGGCCAATAAGAAGCTGCATCCCTGGTTTCGTGAGGCCTGAATGAAAGAGCTCATCCGACTGGAGAACGTGGGCGTCCGGTATTCTCGGCAGGTTCTGGAGAACCTGAATCTGACGATCTGCGCCGGCGAATTCGTGGCTGTTTGCGGGCAGACCGGATGCGGTAAGAGTACGATGCTCCGACTAATTCTTGGAGCGGAGCGGCCCGCGACGGGGCGGGTTCTGATCGATGGCCAGGAGTTACCGCGGCCCGACCGGAATCGCGGTTATGTGCCACAGAAATACTCTCTGTTCCCGGATAAGACCGTGCTGGATAATATTACGTTCGGGCCGATTACAGAGGAGTTTGGACTCCTGGGGCGGCTAAGGCCCGGCTACCGTGCGCGGCGACAGGAACTGCGCGAGACCGCTTACAGTTACCTGCGGCAGATGGGGCTGCAGGCGAGCGATGCGGACAAGTATCCTGACCAGCTTTCCGGCGGCATGCAGCAGCGCGTGGCAATCGCGCAGGCGCTGATTATGAAGCCTAAGATCCTGCTGATGGACGAGGCGTTCAGCGCTCTGGATCCGGCGACGCGGCAGGAGATGCAGAGGCTGCTGCGTACGCTCTGGTTAGAAACCGGGACCACGATTCTGTTTGTGACACACAACATACCAGAGGCGATTTATCTGGGATCGCGCGTGGTGGTGCTGGGTAAAGAAACGCCGGACAGCAGCGCACGGGTGCAGGTGGATCGCTCGATTGCGGACTCGGCGCCCGGTGCGCAGCTGGAATTGGAGATGGCCGCTTTCAGCGTTATTTACAAGTAAGCGATCACGTCGATTTCGACGAGTGAATCGCCGGGGATTCCGCCATGTGCCGCGATGGTGGTGCGGACCGGGGGTTCATCGCCAAAGCTGCCTAAGAAGATTTCGTTCATGCCTGCATAGTCTTTCAGGTCGTTCAGATAGACGTTGCATTTGACGACTTTTTCCATGGAGGAGCCGGCCGCTTCGAGCTGGGATTTGATTTGGTCGAGAACCCCTTTCGTGTGGACCTTGATGTCGCCTTCCTTGTGGTAACCGACACCGGCTATGAAGAGCAGATTGCCTAAGGCCACGGTGCTGTTAAAGAGGGGGGTCTTAGCGGGCCTGGGGCCTTTGCGGATTACGCGCTTGGTTACGGATTGCTGGGCTGCGGCTGGTCCAGCGGCGACTGCGGTGAGGGCTGTGGCGGCGGCTCCTCGTCCGATGAAACTGCGTCTGTTGGTTGGGTTCATGAGTTCATCCTATGGTTGGGGTCTGGGACGCCGGGCAGGGCTGATGCCGTCCCAGCGGGGATCGCCTAAGCGGCGGTAGTCTTTGGGCAACGTGGTCCAGTCGGGTCGGGCGATGGCATTGAGGTCGTAGACGACTTTGCCATCGCGGAGAGTGAGTTCGCAGGTGAGGCGCTTTGTTCCGGAGAGGCGGGCGCCGTACATGTCGGAGAAGCCGAATTTGCCGGTTTGCACGCTCAGGACGGCGACGTCGGCGGGTGCTCCTACGGAGAGATTGCCGAGAGTTTCCTGACGGATTTCATGGGCGGGATTCCAGGTGGCGCGGCGAACGACTTCGTCGAGCGAGAGACCCATGGCCATGAATTCGCTCATGAGGTTCAGCATGTCTTTGGTGCCGCTGTTCATGGCGCTGGTGTGGAGGTCGGTGGAGATGGAGTCCGGGAGGAAGTGTTCCCGGATGGCTTCCATGGCAACCGGATAAGTGAGGCTGCCGCCGCCCTGGCCAACGTCGAAGAAGACGCCTCGTTTGCGGCCTTCGGGCATGCCGGGGTTGAGTTTTCCATCGGCTCCAAGTTCATGGCGGAGGCCGGAGAAGCAGTGGGTGTAGATGTCGCCGGGGCGCATTTTGGCGGTGAGCAGCTGGTCGAGGGGGCGCTCGGGCTTATCGGAACCGAAGTCGACCATGACGGGAATTTTGGCGAGGGTGCCGGCTTCGATCGCGTGCTCGACGGGGATCCATTCAGGACCGGGGTAGTGGGCGGTTTTGATGCCGATGATGGTTTGGGGGTACTTGAGGGCCATTTCGACGGCGGGCTTCACTTCCATATCGGTGAGGTCGGATTCGAATTTGCCCTGGCGCATGCCATGCCCGACGATGTTGAGGAAGACGAGGACGCGGGTTTTGGAGCGGTCGATGATGCGCTGTTTGAAGTCCTCGAAGTTGCGGTAGCCGGAGCAGCCGGCGTCGGCGACGGTGGTGACGCCGGTGCGGAAGGTGAAGCCGTCGGGAGCGACGGAGAGGTCGCCGGCGTAGGAGTTGCGTTCGCCGGTGCCGGTGTAGGTGTGGGCGTGGATGTCGATGAGGCCGGGGGTAACGTAGAGTCCTTTGAGATCGATGGTTTTGAGGGCCTGGGCGGGGTTGATGTGGGGTTCGACGGCGGCGATTTTGCCGTTGAGAATGGCGACGTCGCGGAGGGCGGAGAGGTTGTTTTTGGCGTCGATCAGGTGGCCGTTTTGGAGGAGGAGGTCGTATTGCGGAGGTTGGGCTTGAACGTGGAGGGCGGCGAGGAAGGCGGTGACGATCAGGCGCATGGTGGGGTGGATTGCATTGTATCGAATGTTGTTCAGGCGGCGCGACGGAAGGGTGTGTTTGTCTGGCCTGTTGCGGGGATAAGGCCTGACAGCTTGCGGCGCCGGTCCACAAGGAGCTGTATTTCGGCGGTTGAAAATCCGAAGCCATTTTGGTGTTGGGCGCGGTGGGCGAAGTCGGGGGTTGGGTCGTAGATTTCGCCTTTTGCTTCAGCCTGTTGGGCGAGGATTGCGGCTTCTTCGAGGGCTTGTTGGAGGGCGGCTTTGCGGTCAGTTTGGAGGGCGCGGAGGCGGGCTTCGTTGTGTTGGAGTTTGCGGGAGATGCGCTGTTCATAGAGGGAGAGAAGGGCGAATTTTTCGGGGTTGCGCCAGAAGACTCTTGCTTGCGTCATGGCGGCGTGCATTTGGGTGTTGATGGTTTCGACTTCGCCGTCGATGGAACTGTGTCCGAGGGCGATCACGTTGTTTTCGATTGCGCGGGCGCGGGAAAGACGCCATTCGTCTTCGGCGAGGGACTGGGCGATTTGGGTTTCGAGGGCAC
This sequence comes from Bryobacterales bacterium, assembly GCA_038319515.1. Classification (GTDB taxonomy): domain Bacteria; phylum Acidobacteriota; class Terriglobia; order Bryobacterales; family Bryobacteraceae; genus BOG-234. The sequence continues at coordinate 8,606 of JBBQDH010000171.1, read as the reverse complement.
CTACCGGGAAGTAGGCGTTGCGGAATTCGCGGGCGAAGGTTTCGAAGGCGTCGCGGTCCTCCTGGGCCATGGTGAGGACCTGGCCGGTGAGTCCGTGACGCCAGCCGTTTAGCGAGGCGCGGACCTTTCCTTCCGGGGATTTGGGACCAGTGGATTTTCGGGAATTGCGGCGGTTGGCATCGATTTGTTTTTGAGTGGCGGGCATGTGTTTTCGTTTTATCCTTCTATGGATGGAAATAGCATGCAGGAGCGGAAGATTGAAGCGCGGGTCGGCGGGAATGGGTGCCAAGTGCTTCGGAATGAGCGTGAAATATTTCCAGGAGTGCGGTGACCCATGGCGTGATTCATGATCTGCACCATGCTGCGAACCCAGCTTTACCTGGGTGAGCAACTCTGGACGGTGCTTCACGTGCGCGCGAAAAATGACAAGACAACGGTTCCGACATTTTGATTGACGTTTCGCGGGGCGGGAACAAAGAAATCGTCGCCACGTTCTGCATGGGGCTGGAAAGTGGGATAGTGGCATGGACATGTGTTCGCCTTTGCGGTCCGGTGGAGAGACCGGATCAAGATCCTGAAAGGCTGATACAGAAACGGTAGCTACGATATTCTTAGGGTGGGCAAGTCAGACCCATTCCAATGGACAAGACAATACGCAAGTTTTCCGGGCTCGCGTCGCTGGACGAGATCAAGGCGGAAGAGTACCGATATTGGCAGAGCCGGCCGGTGCATGAGCGCGCGGACGCTGTCTGTGAACTTTCGTGGGCTTTGTACCGAATGAAAGGCGAGGGGCCGGATGTACCCAGACTTCAACGAACTCTTGTCCGTTTTGAACGCAAAGAGCGTTAAATACCTGATTGTGGGCGGGTATGCGGTTTCGATCCACTCGCAACCACGCGCCACGAAGGACCTGGACATTCTGGTGAAACCGGATCCTGAGAATGCAAAGGCCCTGTATCTGGCCCTGGCGGAGTTCGGAGCACCATTGCAAGGGTTCACCGTTGCCGATTTCGAGGAGCGCGGCCCTTTCTTCCAGATGGGGCAAGCGCCGCTTGCGGTTGATATCCTCACTGAGGTTCCGGGCATCGAGTTCGACGAGGCATGGGAACGACGGGTGGTGGCCTTTGCAGACCCGGACGTTGGATTGAAGGCGAACTACATTTCCCGTGAGGACTTGCTGACAGCGAAGATGTCGGCGGGAAGGCCGCAGGACCTGGCGGATGTAGCGGCTATCCGGAAAACGGAAAGAGACAAGCGATTTGACTAGTGCGCGACGCGTTCGTCGCGTTCGACCTTGCCGTCCCGCAGCGCAATAACACGGTGGGCGTGGAGGGCAATATCGTGTTCGTGGGTGACCAGAATGATGGTGTTGCCTTCGCCGTGCAGGCGCTGGAAAAGCGCCATGATTTCATTGCCGGTCGCGGTGTCCAGGTTGCCGGTCGGTTCGTCGGCGAGGATAATTGAGGGGCTATTCACCAGTGCGCGGGCGATGGCGACGCGCTGGCGCTGACCGCCGGAGAGCTCGTTTGGCTTGTGGTCCATGCGCTGTTCCAGATCGACAGCCTTGAGCGCGAGCTTCGCTTTGGCGATGCGGGCGGCGGGGGCGGTGCCGTTGTAGATGAGCGGCAGTTCCACGTTGTGGAGGGCGCTGGCGCGGGGCAGCAGGTTGAAGGTCTGGAAGACGAAACCGATTTCCTTGTTGCGGATGGTGGCGAGTTCGTCGTCGTCCATGGAACTGGCGAGGCGCCCGTTGATGAAATACTCGCCCTTCGAGGGGGTATCGAGGCAGCCAATGAGGTTCATCAGGGTTGACTTGCCGGAGCCGGACGGGCCCATGATGGCGACGTACTCGCCGCGCTTGATTTCGATATCGACGCCGGAAACGGCATTGATGATCTGGTCGCCCATGGTGTAGGTCTTCCAGATATCGAAAGTGCGAATGACGATGCCTTCGCGTTTGAGGCGCTCGCCTTTTTCAACCGCTGATTCAACCGCTGTCATGGCGTTATGTCCTGTATTCGTTGCCGGTTAGGTGGTCGGTTTGATAACCGGCGGTTTGTTGTCGATTTTGATCGTCGAACCGTTCTTCATGCTGCGGATGACCTGGTAGCTGCCGGTGACAATTTCGTCACCCACCTTGAGACCGCTGAGCACTTCGATATCGGTGGAGCCGGTGATGCCGGTTTCCAGCTTGCGGAATTCGGCCTTGTCACCGACGATGACGAAGACGCCCTGGACCTCTTCCTTATTAGCTTTGACGGTGGCGGGGTCGGGATTGACAGGTTTTTCTTTTTCGGGAAGCAGGTCGCCTTTGGTGCGGGTGGTGAGGGACTGGATGGGCACGGCGGTGGCGTCTTTACGGACGGCGGTGGTGACCTTCGCGGTGCAGGAGAGGCCGGGGCGGATTTCGTCAGGAGGATTGTCCATGGCGACGACGACTTTGAAGTCCTTCGCTTCCTGGCTGGAGGTGGTGCTGGCGGAGGCGGCAAGACCGGTGGAGCGCAGGATGGCGGTGTTGCCGATTTCGATGACGTGGCCTTTGAAGATTTTGCCGGGAATGGCGTCGACGGTGATCTCGGCGGGCTGGTCGAGCTTGACGCTGACGATGTCGGTTTCGTCGACCTTCACTTCGGCGGTGACGATGGACATATCGGCAATGGTCATGATGGTGCTGGCGGCGGAATTCTGGACGCCAGGCTGGACGGTTTCACCCACTCTGACTGGTAAATACGTCACAAGGCCGTCAATCGGTGCAACGGCATTGTGTTTTCTCAGAATGTCGTTGACGCGGGTCAGGTTGGCCTGGGATTGCGCGATCTTTCTCTGTGAGCCGGACAACTGGGCTTTGAGCTGGGCGAGTTGGGTCCTGGCCTGGACGACGCGGGACTGGGCTTCATTGACGGAGGCGGACTGGCTCTGGAAGACGGCTTCGCGCTGCTCGAAATCGGACCGGGGAATCAGGCCGTCTTTGAAGAGCTGTTCGCCGCGTTTGAAGTCACGGCTGTAGCGTTCGAGATCGGATTTGGTGCGGGCGACGGTGGCTTCCAGAGCGGCAATGTTGTCTTCACCGGCGCGGACGGAGGCTTCGCTGGCGGAGGCATCGGCCTCGGAGGAACTGAGGGCCGCTTTCTGGGCGGCGACGTCGGCCTGGGATTGTGCTTCGTCGATGCGGGCGAGGAGCTGGCCCTTGCGGACATGGGCACCTTCCTTGACCAGGATATCTGTCAACTGGCCGGAGTATTCGGCGCCGATCGTGATGTAAGTGCGGGGTTTTACTTCGCCGGACGCAGTGACGACACTGGCGAGATCCTCCTTCAGCACCTTACCGGTTTGGACCGTGACGATACCCTTTTGGCGGTATTTTATGGTGCCAAAAATGCCGCCTGTCGCCAGCAGCACGACAACGACAACGATCAAAATCTTCCATTTGCTCTTCACGATTGCGGTTACTCCGGTACAGGGGTTGAGATGCGTCCAGATGTTTAGACGCAACGCTGCGCCTGTTTGTTCAAAAGTTAAGAACAGAATAACACGGCGAAAACCACTAACCGCGCTAACTTACTGAAAAGGGGATTGTTAACGATGCCCTCAGGCTAACGCCAGGTTACTTTTCGGGGCGCGTTGTTCTGGCACTGCATCAGGCTGGTCATGCCGCTTGAGAGGTCTGTGCAGGCGGTATCGGCGGCGATGCGCTCGGCCTGGGGTTTTTCGGAGGCTGCTCCATTGCGACAGACGGTGCGGCCTTCAAAGGTGACACAGACTTCACAGCGGTAAGTATTGTTACCGCCGGATGTATAAATCAGTGCGGCGATGAAGATGGCGATAAAGGCCACGCCGGCGATGACGGGCCACTTGCGTTTGGATTTTGCCATGGAGACCTTTAAACGGTGGTGAAGAAACTACCCATCTTGCGGAACTTCTCGTAGCGCTTCTGGACAACTTCGTTGAGCGAGAGGTGGCTGAGCTGGTCGAGTGACTGGATGAGCCTTTCTTTCAGAAGGCGGGCGGCTTCATCGTGATCTTCGTGGGCTCCACCGGCAGGTTCGGCGATGACGCCGTCAACAAGGCCGAGTTTGACGAGATCTTCGGCGGTGAGTTTGAGGGCGGCGGCGGCCTGTTCGGCCTTGCCGGAATCACGGTAGATGATGGCAGCACAGCTTTCGGGTGAGATGACGCTGTAGACAGCGTTTTCGAGCATCAGGACATGGTTGGCAACACCGAGCGCGAGCGCTCCGCCGCTGCCACCTTCGCCGATGCAGACCGAGATTACGGGAACGGAGAGGCGGGCCATTTCGCGGAGGTTGCGGGCGATGGCTTCGGCCTGGCCGCGCTCTTCGGCGTCAATGCCGGGATACGCGCCGGGGGTATCGAGAAAGCAAATGATGGGGCGACCGAACTTGGCGGCCATTTGCATGGCGCGGAGAGCTTTCCGGTAGCCTTCGGGCTTGGGCATGCCGAAGTTGCGCAGGAGCTTCTGTTTGGTGTCGCGGCCCTTTTGCTCGCCGATGAGCATGACGGGGCGCCCGTCGAGGCGGGCCATGCCGCAGACCATGGCGGCGTCGTCACCGAAGAGGCGGTCGCCGTGCAGTTCCTGGAAATCGGTCAGGATGCGGGCCACGTAGTCGAGCGTGTGTGGACGTTTGGGGTGGCGGGCGTTCTGAACTCTCTGCCAGGGGGTTTTGACCTGGACAGGTTCCGTCTGGGACGACATTCTTTATAGGATACCTAATGGCCTGTTTTCGGCGGCGCGGAGCGGTGACGGCGTTTTGTCGCAGAATGAAGCCGGCGCGGGTGGAAGTGAAGCGGGTTTGGCACCCTAAGCAGCCAGAACAACGGAGCGGCGTTCGAGGGCTTTTTCGGGGACGTCCAGGTTGTAGAGACAGATATGATCGAAGGCCCATAGATTGTTGATGTGGAGGCCGGCTCCGCGGGCCAGAGCGAGTTCGCGATGCCAGGGTGTGGCGAAGCCGAAGATGGGGACGAGATAACGAACGGAATCGAGAGGCCAGCCGAAGGAGGGAAAGAGTTCGATGGCTTCACGGGCGAGGTCGAGACTTCGGATTCCGGTGGCAAAGGCGAGGGCCTCAACTTTTACACGGTCGAACCCACTGGTGGGTTTAGATGTCCATTCGGCGGGGAGGTTGATGAACCGGTTGAGGCGTCCGCCCAGGTAGGGGGCGTTGAGAGGGACCGGGACGGGGTAGTTGACGTCGTATGGCCAAAGCAGTTCGCACTTCGCGGTGGGGTAGGCGGAGCGGATGTCGGTTACGAGTGCGGCAAGATGGTCTCGCAGGCGGTTGCGGAGGAAGAGGGCGTCGGCGTCGCCGTTTACCGAGGGATCGTCGTTGGGCGTGGAGAAGACGTGGAGCGGGCGACCGAGGGTGGCCTGAGCCGCAGTGAGCGTCTCCTCATCATAGAAGGCCATGCCGCCGGGACCGGCGAAGTACCACCAGAGGAATTCTCCGTACTGGAGGCACGGCGTAAGGCCTGCTGCCGTTTGCAGCGCGGCGATGTCGCGATAGACGGTTTTCTGGTAAGCGATCATTTTGGCGGATCCGGCGGCGCAGTGGTTGGAGGCGAGAGAGCCGAAGCCGGTGGCGGTGGAGACAGGGGTCCGGGCGGCGTCGGGGAAACGTGCCACATATCCGGCGGGCGGGTTGACGAGTTCCATTGAGCAGGCAGTGACCACCTCGCGGGAGCGGCGGGCGCACTCGGCAAAGAAATCGGCATGCCAGTCGCGGGTTGCGCGGTTCAGTGGCGGGCCGGCGGTGTCGTCAATGACCCAGGTGGGGTAGACGCCGGGCCGGGGCACCTGCGTGACAACGGCGGAACCGGTGTGGGATGTGGTGGAAACGGCGAGAGTGACGTTGTACGCGGGGGCTGGGGAGCGGCCGGTGACGGTGAGACTGGAGCCGGTTGCGCCGGCCCAGGCACCCACGAACGCTCCATTAATGTAGGCCGCGAAATGGCGCGCGATGGTGTCGGGTGTGTCGGCGGGGAAGACGGTCTTTCCGAGAGTTTCTCCGTTGAGGGTCAGGAAGACGGTGTCTCCTCCGCTGAACGGTCCTGTGAAGGCAACTGTTGCGGTGGAGACGGAGCCACCCTCAGCGACCCGTTCATTCCACCAGAAGACGCCAAGGTACTCATTCATGGGGCCGGCATAGCCGAGTTTGTCCATGATCCACATGAGCCGCGCGGGGGAGAGTTTGTAGGTATGGTCGGTATCGAAATCGAGCGCGGGAGAGATGCCGGTGCGGGGTGCAAGAGCATTGGGGAAATCGGAGACGACGGCGGCTTCGAGGAAGTCGAAATAGAAGACTCCGGCGTGCAGGAGGCGTACGGTCACCGTATGTTTTCCGGCGGCTACCGCGGTTCGGAGAAGTCGGCGGGTGACGACTGCTGAGCCGGTCGCGAGGCGGCAATCGAGTGAGGTTTCGTTATCGCCGTCCAGGCGTGCGCCGATGACGGCCCGGTCTGAGTAGAGGGACGTGCCAAGGTAAAGGTCATGCGTGAACTGGCAAGTGTAGGTGATGGTGAGCGTGGCGCTGGTGTCACTGGTGGCGCGGGCAAAGTATTTCGAATAGAAGCCGGTTTCGGTGGCCCAGGAAGTTGTGGGAGTAAAGAGACAGGCTTTGTCGGTCTGATCGATGCGTACACTGCCTGGACCGGCTACGGTCAGGCGTTTGATGTCTTCCGGGCCAGCTAAATTCCAGTTACTGAAAACGGCCTCCCATTCTGTGGCCGCCAGAGAGCCAGTGACCAGCGCGGGCGCGAAGGTGAGCCAGCACTGGCGGAGTTGGTCGATACCGAGGGCGCTGAAATCCAGCGTGCAGCGCCAGGTCACATTGGAACTGGCACCGGACAACTGGAGAGCCGACTGGTCAAAACTGAGGGTGGAGTTTTTGGAATTGGTATAGAGCTGGATCAGATTACCGTCCACGCCTCCGCGCGGAGCGACGTAAGACACACCTGTGCCGGAAGCAGTTGTGGTGAGCGTGAGCTGCTTTGGCGATTGGATGGAGGCTACGGCGCAGACGGCTCCGTTGAGGCGAATGACGGAACCGGGAGTGATGCCTGAAAACATATGCCCGGAGACCCAGGTGACCGTTTCGCCCGCGACATTGACGCTGCCATAACGGGCAGCGGCGACCTCGATTTGGGGTCCCGACGTGGTCGCCATCAGGGCGTGCGTGGTGTTGGCGGTAATCCAGTCCGCGGAATTGATTTGCGCAGCGATCTCCTGAGAGACGAGATCGGGTGTCGTGAGCCGCATGAGGTCGGAGCCATTGCCGTCAGAGGCGCTTACGGTAAACGTGACCCCTTTTCTTTCCGGCCTGACGGTCAAAAGAATCGCATTGGAAGAGCCGCCGATTTGGGCGAGGACGTCAGGATCAGAGCCCATTTGGCTGAGAAGAGCGTCGGCCTGTGCGGCGCTGCTTTCGCCCAGGGTTTCGGTTTCGGAGTGGGAGTAGGTTCGACCGTTCACCGTGATGGAGTGGGTGGTACCGGTGCCTGCGGCGAAGAACCGGAATTCGAGGGATTTCTTTCCTGCGGGCACGATGTAGTCGAATGCCAGGTTTTGATACCAAAGGGTGGCGCGGTCGAAGGCCTGAATGCCATCACCTGAGGTGACGAGGGAGCAGGATCCGGAGGCGGCGGGGAAGGTGTAATCGACCAGCATGGCGTTGTCCCAGAGCCGGATCTGCGCGGTCGTTCCGTTGGCCCGAATGCAATCGAGGGTGGCCCAATCGATCCAGTTGTATTTGGGCGAGTCGATGGGCTGGAGTCCGGGCGAACAGCGGAGGTCAAAGGTTAGAGTGAGACCTGCGAAATTGAAGTCCGGCAGGTATTTAATGGAGGGATGTTCAAAGAAATTGTCGGCATCGTAGAGGACCGCGACGGCAAAATCGGCGGGATCCCGGAATGTACCACTGACCTTGAATCCTTCCGGTGTGGCGGAGTGGATGGAAGCAGCGGCAGCAAACGAATCAAATCCCCGGAGCTGAACGGTCCGGTCGGGCTGTAGTTTGTAGACTGTCTCGGGCAAGCGATTTATACCTTCCGGCCTGATTCTGATGCATGCGGATCTGTGGCGCGTGGGTTTCAGGGGCGGAACCGGGCGGCTTAGCAGGCCGTATCCACTTCATAATAAATGAGTTAGAGTCGCGGCAAATTCTTTCGTCCGTCTTGTGAACGGCCCGGACGGCAGCGGGGAAAAGGGGATGATTGCGCGCGAGGCCGGCTGCGCGGTGAAGGCATTTCCAGACGCGAACCAATGAGCCCGATTTTGGGGGCGTTGTGCCCGCAACAGAACCAGCGAGACGGAGGAGTAAGCGGAATGAGCGGGTCCGGGAGAGCGCATTGATGGTGCCGGTCGCGGCGATTGCCGGGCGCAGCGGAGAAACGGTCGCTTCGGGACATTGCGCGCGCTGAAGCTTGATGCGGACCAACGCATTCCGCGCGGCTTCGTGCAGCCATTTAGTAACCGTTTGGGCGGAGATTCCGTGGCGCGGGAGCTCTGCCGAAGTCGTGCTAGAATAACGCCAGGAGGGCGGCAAATTGATGATCGCAAAAGCAATTGCAATGACACTGTGTGGAGGACTCAG
>JBBQDH010000170.1:0-12797 GCA_038319515.1 Bryobacterales bacterium | reverse complement strand
TCACGCGGGCAGGCACTTTCTCTGCGGTACCGATATTCAGGATTGTCACCTTATCGCCGGTCAGCGTGCCGCCGCCACCCTCTGTAATCGCGAATTCCGCGTTGATCGCATCAAAGTGGTTCGCCACCATGAAGTTAATTCCCACGCCGGTGGGGTCCGCTTCTTCGCCGGACTCGGCGAGGAAGATTACATCGCGATCCAGCTGCACACCGCTGCGCTTCAGCAGAAGCATCACCATCAACTCCGCAGTGAGATGCGGTTTGTCATCCCGCGTGCCACGGCCCCAGATAAATCCATCTTTCATCACAGCGCCAAATGGATCCACCGGCCATTTCTCGCGCTGAACCGGAACCACGTCGGTATGAGCCAGAATCAGCAGCGGCTTTTTGCTGCCGTTGCCTTTCAGGCGGGCGACAAGATTGGCGCGATTGGGATCCTGCGCGAACACCTGCGTGGGAATCCCTTCGGCTTCGAGCGCCTTCTTCAGATATTCCACAGCCTTTGTTTCGTTACCGGGGGGGCTGCTGGTATCGATGCGGACGAGGGTACGGAAACGATCCAGAATTTCCGTTTTTTGTGCAGCCCAGTCAACAGACTGCGTTTGTGGCTGCGCCAGACCTGCGCTGCACAGAAGTAAAACGAGAAGGGATTTCGACATGAGGCTTTTAGGCCCAACGTACCACGAAACCGGCTACAATCCGCCGTATGAAGCTGTTTATCGCAATGCTCCTGGCGCTCCCCGCGTGCGCGCAGACCAACGCTGACATGAAAGAACAGGTCCGCAAAACCGAAATCGCCTTCGCGAAAACGATGGCGGACCGGGACGTGGCCGCGTTTGCGATATTCCTTTCGAAGGAAGTGATTTTCATGTCCGGCGGAAAGACGCTGACCGGACCCGCGGACGTTCTGGAGAACTGGAAGGCCTTCTTCACGGGCACTGCCGCACCGTTCTCCTGGGAGCCGGAGTTCGTGGAAGTGCTGGAATCCGGTGCACTCGCGATGTCGTCGGGCCCGGTTCGTGACGGCACGGGCAAACGGGTGGGCACCTTCAACTCCATCTGGCGGCGCGAGGCAGATGGAGCATGGAAGATCGTGATCGACAACGGGTGCCCCACCTGCACCTGCGCCGCACCTGCTAAGTAGTTTCCCGGCCTAACGTACAATCGGTAAGGCTGGGAGACAAGCTTGAATCGGTCAACTATACTGAACGGCGCCATCACGTTTATGGCGGCAACATTTTTTGCGGTAACATCCGCGCATGCACAGAATGCACTCGCGGACGGGCGCAAGACATTTGAAAACCGCTGTTCCGGGTGCCACGGCTCGGACGGCAACGGCGGGGAACTGGGTCCGCCAATTGCCGGCCGCGTGCGCGCCATCCCGGACGCTCAGGTGACCACCATGGTTCGCGAAGGACTGCCGACTAAGGGCATGCCCGGGAACAACGTGAGCGATGCGGATATGCCGAAGCTGATTGCGTTTCTGCATTCTCTGGAGCCGCGGATGACGGGCTTCCAGTCGTATTCGCTCAAGGCACCGCTCACCACCGGCAAGACGCTGGAAGGTATGGTCCTCAACGAAAGTCTGACGGACCTGCAGCTGCGCTCCGCCGACAAGAAGATCCACCTGCTGCGCCGTGTGGATGGCGGCAAGTTCCGCGAAGTGACTTCCGAAGTAAACTGGCCGAGCTACAACGGTGAAGTGGGCGGTAATCGCTACACCACCCTGAGCCAGATCACCAAAGCTAACGTGAAGCGCGTGGCGCCCCGCTGGACGTTCACGGTCCCGAACGCCTCCCCGCTGCAAGGCACACCTGTGGTGGTGGATGGCGTGATGTATGTGACCAGCGCCAACCAGTGCTATGCGCTGGATGCCGGCAGTGGCCGCGTGATCTGGCATTTTGAGCGCCCCCGAACGCGCAACCTGATTGGCAATGCGGCGGGCGGGAATAACCGGGGCGTCGCCATTGCAGGCGAGAAGATTTTCATGGTGACGGACAATGCGCACCTGCTGGCGCTGAACCGAACCGACGGCTCTGTCGCCTGGGAAATCGAGATGGCGGACTGGCATGTAAACTACAACGCGACATCAGCTCCGCTGATTGTTGGCAACATGGTGATCAGTGGCACGGCAGGCGGTGAAGAAGGCGTGCGCGGTTTCCTTTCGGCTTACGATCAGGCGACCGGCAAGCGCCTGTGGCAGTTCTGGACGGTGCCTGCACCCGGTGAACCGGGCTCTGAAACCTGGAAGGGCCGCGACATCGCGCACGGCGGAGCCACCACATGGTTCACCGGCGTATATGACGCCGAAACCGACACCCTCTTCTGGCAGACCGGCAACCCTGGCCCGGACTACAACGGCGATGAGCGGGGCGGTGACAACCTCTACTCCGACAGCATCATTGCTCTCGATCCGAAGACCGGCAAGCTGAAATGGTATTACCAGACCACGCCGCATGATCAGTGGGATTGGGACACCACGGAGACGCCGCTGGTCATCAATGCCACCTGGCAGGGGCAGCCACGCAAGTTGTTGGTACAGGGCAATCGCAACGGCTTCTTCTACATCTTCGACCGCACCAATGGCAAGCTGCTGCTGGCGAAACAGTTTATTAAGGAACTGACATGGGCAACCGGCGTGGGGCCCGACGGGCGTCCGGTGAAGGTGGCCGGCCAGGCTCCTTCGGAAAAGGGATCCCGCGTCTGCCCGTCGCAGGATGGAGCAACCAACTGGTACTCGCCCTCTTACAACCCGGCCACCGGCCTGTTCTACATGCAGACCAACGAGAAGTGTTCCATTTATTCGCTGCGTCCGGCGGAATGGGAAGCGGGCAAGGCATTCCTGGGAGGAGCGGAGAAGACCGATGTGGCGACGAAGGCCACCCGCATCCTGCGCGCTCTCGACCTGCAGACCGGTGCCACGAAATGGGAGCTTCCGCAGTATGGAACGGTGGAGTCCTGGGGCGGCACGCTGGCCACTTCCACCGGCCTGGTCTTCTTCGGCGATGAGGGCGGGGCTTTCGCCGCGGCCGACGCCACCACCGGGAAACTGCTCTGGAGTTTCCAGACCAGCCAGAACTGGAAAGCCTCACCAATGGCCTACCAGTTTGACGGAAACCAGCATATCGCTGTTGCGGCCGGCACCAACATTATGTCGTTCGGGCTGGTGGAATAGGGCAATTCGCGCTACCCTTAAGGCGCATGTCATACCAGCAAGACCTTCGGCAACTGCTGGCTTCGCTGGCCCGGAAGCATAGTTATCCGGCCACGTTCGATGTCAGCGTTGCCCGGTCGGGATCGTTCGAAATGAAGGTTGTGCGCCAGGGCGAACCGCCGAATCCGGAGAAGATCTTTGATCTTTCCGGCGGGCTGACTCCGCGTGTGCAGAAGCTGGTTGCCGAGTGGTTTATTTCGACGCTTCCTGTAGAAACAGCCGCGCCTTAAATATCAGCACGCAACTGCTGCCGTGGGTGATTTCGCCGTCCATCACCATGCGGACGGCATCCGCCAGCGGGACCCTCATCAGCTCCATCACTTCTGCCTCTTCGCGCTCGTGCGGTACGGCAGAAAGCCCGCGTGCCAGGAACAGATAGTTCGGGCATCGCAGCATGGTTGTAAAAGGGTCCACGTGGCCAAGAGGGATGAACTCCATGGCCTCCAGTCCGGCTTCTTCGCGCAGTTCCCGCCGCGCTCCGTCAAGGGGCGATTCGCCGGGTTCCAGACCTCCACTGACTACTTCCACCGAAGGCCGGCCGATGGCATATTTCCATTCCTTCACCAGCCAGACATCGCCGTTATCTTCCATTGCGAGCGTGCTGGATCCATGCTTGATTTCCACGTATTCATAGAGCGCTTCAGTGCCTTGCGGGAGAATCACTTTGTCCTCCCGAAGGCGGACCAGATTGCCTTTGTGAACCTCGCGGGAAGAGATCAGCCGAACGGAACTTTCCATGCAACCAGTATCGCGGGCGCGCAGCGAGCATTTTCAGGACTCGCGTAAGGTTTGCCTGTCGGGTCTGCGGAAGAGAACGACAGGGCCGAAAGCCCGAAATGGGCAGGAGAAACAGCCTGCGCACCTGGCCGGACTACCATGCTTCGCTTTAGTGAGTGATGGCGTAGATCAGATAGTTGATCCCGTAGTGGTAGGCCAGCGTCGTCATGTGCTCCGGATATTCCGGCGCATCCGCATACTCCCAGGCATCGCCGATGTCCGTGTTGTAGTTCACCGCCACCACCAGGTGAGACTTGTCGTCATACATCGCCATCCAGGCTGGTTTCGTGCCTAACGGCTGCTGCACAACCACGCCGCCACCGGGCCCGCGCCGTAAATGCCTCGTACCCGGAATAAATGAGCGGTCTTTCTCCGCAATGTCGTAGAGAACATGCATCACGGCATCGTTTTCCAGAATATCCGTGATCGGTTTGCCGGGAAATACGCGATTCATGGTGGAGGTGAAGATCTGCCATTGTTCGGGATCGGGCCCCCACATGTCGTCCACCACCAGGAATCCGCCACGCAGCAAATATTCGCGCAGCCGATCAATCTCCGCCGCGCTCAGCCCCCACCAGCCGGTTTGAGTAGCGTAAATCCAGGGGTTGTCAAAGATTCGGCTATCGGTGAGTCGCATGTGGCGAGGCTCGCCCGTGTGGAGCCGCGTGAGTCGCTGCACGCCCTGGGAGAAGTGCTCGTCAGAGTCTGGCCAGTCGACCAGCCACCAGCCGTTGCCCTGGCCGTTGCGGGAGCCGAAACCATACCCCCGATGGAATTGCGGCAAATCGTCATATTCCAGCCGCAGAAAGTGGAACTCGCCGTTGGCCGGGAACTCGGCCTTAGGCCCTTCGCCGTGGCCGGTGAAATCAATCCCGCCGCGCCCGAAGCCGCCCCCGCCACGACCAAAACGCTGCGCAAGGCCCGCTGCCGCGAGCAGAAGGAATGCCGTCACAAGAAGCCCGAAGCGCCGCGAGGCAGATGTCATCGTGTTTGTTTCATCATGCCAGATTCCCTTTCGATGGCAGACTTCGGATTGCCACGTGCACTTCCTTCGCCAGATCGGGTACGTTTCATATCGGCGGGCATCTTGTTCGCGGCATGTGTCCTGTATTGCGCCGGATGGACTCTCCATCTCCTTCGGCTTTGACGATATTACGCATATCGCATTTACCTGGGAGCCAGCGACGGGAAAGCAGCGCTGCGGTGTCAGATTACCTCCGCTAAACGAAAACCCGCCACGCAGGCAGTAAGCCGGCGTGGCGGGTTCTCCAACAATAACTATTCCGGCTTAAAGAGCGCCGCCGCCCCGTTCGCCGTTGCGGATGCGGTACGCCTCTTCGATGGTGGAAACAAAGATCTTTCCATCGCCGATCTTTCCGGTGCGCGCCGATTCCGAAATGACGCCGACAATCCGATCCAGTTCCGTCTCCGGCAGAACAATCTCGATCTTGATTTTCGGTCGAAGATCGATCTTATATTCCGAACCGCGATACGTTTCCGTATGACCCTTCTGACGTCCATGACCATGGACTTCGGAAATGGTCATGCCGTCGACGCCAGCCGCCTTCAGAGCTTCCTTTACGTCGTCCAGCTTATGCGGCTGAATGATAGCTTCTATTTTCTTCATGGTGTCCTCAGTCTTCCTGCGTCGCTTCGCGTCAGAGTCCCTTGCGTTCCATCGGGAGAGTCTGTGCCGCAGGCCCACCGATAGAGGAGATTACATATTCCGGATACGCCGAAATACCGTGTTCATGCAGATCGAGGCCTTCGAGTTCACCCTCTCTCGAAACGCGCAGCAGGCCGATTGCATTGATTGCATACATCACAAGCATTGCAATACCGAAAGTGGCGAGCACGGTGATGGCGCTGCCGATGACCTGTGCGATCAGCAACTGCGAGCCGCCGCCGTAGAACAGGCCCTTCAGAGGCGCCGCGTTATCGGGAGCGAACGGACCCGTCGCGCCGAATTCACCAGAGGCGAACAGGCCGAGTGAGAGCGTGCCCCAGATGCCGCAGAAGCCGTGCACGGGAACTGCGCCGATGGGATCGTCAATGCGGAGATATTCGAGCAGTTCCACGCCGGCAACAACCAGCACGCCCGCTACGCCGCCCAGAATGACTGAGCCAAACGGGCTGACCCAGTAGCAGGGGCAGGTGATCGCCACCAGCCCGGCCAGGAAGCCATTGATGGTAAAGCTGACGTCCCACTTCTTGCAGAGCCCATAGGAAACGAACATGGCCGCCAGACCCCCGGCGCAGGCCGCGAGAGTAGTGTTCGCCGCAACACGACCGACGCCGATGAAGTCCATGGCCGACAGGGTGCTGCCCGGGTTAAAGCCGTACCAGCCGAACCACAGGAGCAGGCCGCCCGAAGCTGCAATCGTCAGATCGTGCGGCAGCATGGGTCCACCGCCGTCACGCTTGAATTTGCGACCAATGCGCGGGCCCAGAACCATGGAGCCGGCCAGAGCGATGAATCCGCCGATGGAGTGCACAACCGTGGAACCGGCGAAATCATGGAAGCCCGTGCCAACCCAGGGGAGGAACATGTCCTTTGCGCCCATGGTGGCAAGAAAGCCGTCCGGACCCCAGGTCCAGTGACCAATGATCGGATAAATGAAACCGGAGACGGCGAAGCTGTAAAGCAGGTCGCCGATCCAGCCGGTGCGGCCAATCATGGCGCCCGATGTGATGGTGGAGCAGGTGTCCGCAAACGCGAACTGGAACAGCCACACGGCCAGGAACGCGATGCCGGTGGTTTCATAGGTGGGTGGCGCGCCTTGCAGGAAGAACCAGTTCAGTCCGATAAAGCCATTTCCGTGGCTGAACATAAATGCAAAGCCCCAGGCGTAGAACAGCAGGCCGCAAAGGCAGGTGTCCACGATACATTCCATCAGAACGTTCACTGTTTCACGCGACCGGCAGAAACCGGCTTCGAGCATGGTGAAGCCAACCTGCATCGCAAATACCAGAAATGCAGCGATCAGCGTCCAGAGCGTGTTGATGGGGTTGACGATCGCGTTGCCGGTAAGCTGAGGGTCTGCCGCGAATGCGCGGAACCCCGCCAGGTCTGGATTCAGGAATGCGAAGGCCACAAGAAGGGCGGCAATGGCTGTGAACTTACCTGCCAGGAGCAGTCCCCCGTATCGGCGCCATTGCGGCTCCCTCAGCCGCTCTCCCAACCGGGACAACTTCTGCGACATAGATAGATTTTGATTCATAACGTCACTGCTCCTTCAGGATTTTTGGAATTTCCAGCCGCAAAGCGGCTCTGACTGTGGTACTTTTTCCGGCGCAGGAGCGGGCTGACGGGAGCCGCAGGGAGGGTACCGACCGACTTGGTCGTTTCTGAGAAATTACCGGAATTTGAAGTCTATCGGCAGGCATATTACTCTGTCCAATCGATATTTTGGATACGCATGTCTTTGATTTCACGTACTGCTTGCAAAAAGAAAGGCCCGCGTGTATCTTTAGATAGTTTTCCATCCTGTAACAAGCTGTCCTGGACTTCGGAGCGCGCCCTGACAGTACATCCGGAGATGGTATCGAAAGAATCGATAGGCCCCATTGATCCGACTTTTACTTATCGACTGCCATGCCATGTTCCGGGAGGCCCTGACTTGCCTGCTTGAGAAAGAGCCGGACTTTGAGGTGGCGGGGCAGGCCGGCTCGTCGGACGACGGACTGGAGCTGACGATGCATGCGGGGGCGAATCTGGTGCTGACCGAAGTGGACCTGGGCGATGCGCGTGCCATCGAATTCGTGGCCCGCGCAAGAGCGCTGGGTTATCGGGGCAGGTTCCTGATCTTAGCGGCCGGGCTCAACGACGAGGACGCGCTGCAGCTGATTTATGCGGGGGTGGGCGGAATTCTGCACAAAGAGCGCCCTTATTCAGAACTCTGCGAGGCGATTCGTCAGGTGGCGCGCGGGGAGGCCTGGCTGGAGAAGGCGTATCTGAGCCCGTTGCTGAGGGCCATGGACCGCTCCCGCGCGACAAAGCAGGCTAACCTGACGGAGCGCGACAAGGCGGTCCTGCGGTACCTGCTGGACGGTCTGAGCAACCGTGCGATGAGCGTGCGGCTGGAGATTTCCGAGGGCGCGGTGAAGGCATCGCTGCGACACGTTTGTCAGAAACTCGGCGTGAAAACGCGTACCCAGCTGGTGAAGGCCGCGCTTGGTGAGTATAAGGACAGGATCTTGTGAGGAACCCGCCCGCTTTTCGGTCGGCGACGGCGACCGGCGGGATTTTCCTTGACCGGGATATCTTACTTCAGTTCGGTGGAACGCATCTCGATCACGTGACGGAGTTCGGCGATTTGCGCCGATTGCCCGGCGAGTCGAACCGCCTGTTCAGCGGCGCTGGCCTTGATTCCCGCGCGCAGGGTTTCCTTGCAGATCGCCAATGCGATTGTTGTTGAAAAGCGATGCCATCAAATCGTCCCTGCCTTGCGCTTGCCTGTGCCTCCACCTTACGCCCGGTTCCCCCCTTCGCCACAATGTCTCAATTGTGATACGCTTCCGGTCGTAAGTGCGGTGTCGCTTGGAGGCAACCGTGAAAACATACGAAACGAAGGACATCAGAAACGTCGGCATTGTAGGCCACGGCCACTGCGGAAAGACCTCCGTGGTGGCCGGTTTGCTTTATGCGGCAGGCGCCACCAACCGCCTGACGCGGGTCGACGAAGGAAATACTGTAACTGACTTTGATGAGGAGGAGATTGCACGCAAACTCACCATCTCCACCTCAATAGCGGCCACCGAATGGAGGAAGACCAAAATCAACCTCTTCGACACGCCAGGCTTCAACATGTTTCTGAACGACGCACGCAGCGCGCTCATCGCGGTGGATGCGGCAATCGTCGTAATCGACGCGGTGGCGGGCGTCGAGCCGCAGACCGAAACCATGTGGAAGACGGCCGAGGAGTTCAATCTGCCCCGCGCCATCGTGATCAATAAGCTGGACCGTGACCGCGCAAGTTTTGCGCGCACCATGGAGAGCATCCACGAGCGTTTCGGCAGGCAGGCGGTGCCGATTCAGCTACCTCTCGGAAACGACAAGGATTTCCGGGGAGTGATCGATTTGATCCGCATGAAGGCTTACGTCTACACAATCGACGGCGACGGCAAGGGTAAGGAAATCGAGATCCCCGCGGAATATGCCGAAGCCGCTCAACAGGCGCACGCCGAACTGGTGGAAGTAGTGGCGGAAGGCAAAGATGCCCTGATGGAAGAGTTCTTCGAAATGGGAACGCTGCCTGAAGAACATGTGATCAGCGGGCTTGACGAGGAAATGCGCGAAATGCGGATTTTCCCGGTCCTTTGTATGTCGGGCCTGCATGATATCGGTTCGGACTGGCTGCTGAACCTGATTGTGGAAGCGTTTCCCTCACCGGCGGACAGACCACCGGCAAAGGTTACCTTCAATGACCAGGAATTCGAGCGGCCCTGCGACGATTCGAAGCCTGTCGCCGCATTCGTCTTCAAGACGACCGCCGACCCATTCGCGGGCCGCCTGACCTATTTCCGCGTGCTCTGCGGCGTAATGAAGAACGACGCACACGTGATTGTGGCGGGCAAGGGCACGGAGGAGAGACTGGCGCACATCGGCGTGCCCCAGGGAAAGACAGTCAGTCCGGTGACAGAGCTGCATGCCGGGGATATAGGTGTTGTGGCGAAGTTAAAAGACACGCTCACTGGTGACACTCTGACCGACCGGAGTGCGCCGGTGCACTTCCCGCCCGTGAAGCTGTCGGAGCCGTCCATCGCGTTTGGGGTGGAGGCGAAGAGCCGTGGCGACGAAGACCGGATGGGCAACGCACTGCACAAGATCCTGGAAGAGGACCTGTCACTGCGTTTCTATCGGGATCCGATGACGAAGGACTTCCTGCTTGCGGGCACAGGCCAACAGCATGTCGAAATCGCCGTTAGCCGTCTGAAGAAGCGCTACGGCGTGGACGTGACATTGAAAGCCCCGCGCATTCCTTACCGGGAGACGATTCGCGGAAACGCCGACGTGCAGGGTCGCCACAAGAAGCAGACGGGCGGCCACGGCCAGTTCGGCGATTGCTGGATCCGTGTGGAGCCGCTGCCCCGCGGCGGCAAGTTTGAGTTCGCGAACGCGGTGTTTGGGGGCTCGATTCCCAAAAACTATATTCCAGCAGTGGAAAAAGGGATAATCGAAACCGCCGAGAAGGGGTACCTCGCCGGATTCCCCATGGTGGATTTCAAGGTGACTGTCTATGACGGTTCATACCATGATGTCGATTCCTCCGAACTGGCGTTCAGGCTGGCAGCGCGGAAAGCTTTCCGCGCGGCGATGGTGACAGCGAATCCGACAATCCTGGAACCGGTGATGAATGTGGAAGTCCACGCTCCGGTAGAGTTCGCCGGCGACTTGATGGGTGACCTGAACGGGCGGCGTGGACGCATTGCTGGTATGGAAACGCAGGGCGGAACGCAGATCATCAAGGCGCAGGCCCCGATGGCGGAAATGCTGAGTTATCAAAGCGATCTGACATCCATGACGCAGGGGCGAGCCTCGTTTTCCATGGCTTTCGACCACTACGACTACGTGCCGCAGCCGCAGGCCGACAAGATCATTGCGGCAGCGAAAGCAGCACGTGGCGGGGTGGAAGAAGCCGACGAGGATTGACGGGTGACCGGGGGATTCGGGCTGCGGACGTGATCTGCAGCCCCACCCCCGTGTCATAAAGGAACAAAGCGTTACACGCTTTCAAGTTGACGCAGTTGTAACCTCCAGGGTAGCCTGAAGGTGTTCGAACCGGACCAACATTGGTCCGGCAGTCCGCTATTTCTGTTTATTCGATTGAGGAGACTGGATGGTTCATCACAGAACGGTACTGCACAAGGCGCTTCTGGTCAGTCTGATCCCCACTCTGCTTTTCTCCCAGCAATCCAGCTTCCAAACTTCCTTCCTTGCTCCCGCCGCCGTTCGTGGACCCGCCGCAGTTGCCGCTGATATCGCTGAGACCGAACATCTCTCTTACCTAAACCAGCTCATGAAGGAGCAGAAAAAGATCTCTGCAATCTTCCGCCCAAACGCCTCTGATCATATGATTCAGCAGGCGGAAGACAGATTCAGGGATGGCAGGAAATCTTACCAGGATCGGAATTTCGATCAGGCTCGCAGTGAATTTGATGCCGCAGTTGACCTGATGCTGCAGGGCTCGGAGAATCCGAGCGACCGCAGCCTCTACGAATCGCGCCTTGAAGAGATGGTGGATGCCATTCACCGCTTTGATCTGGCCGGGATGGGCGCTGCGAGCGAGCAGACCGTTCCCCAGTTCGACAAGGCTCCGCTCGAAGATATTGTCCAGATGACCTTCCCGGTGGACCCGCGCATTAAGGACAAGGTACAAACCGAACTGAAGACTACTTCTTCGGCGCTGCCTCTGGTTGTGAACGATGTGGTCCTCGGTTATATCAACTACTTCGCCGGACGCGGACACAAGACGCTGGAATACGGGCTGGCCCGGGCCGGCAAATATCGCCCCATGATTTCGCGGGTTCTTGCCGAGGAAGGCGTTCCTCAGGAACTGATCCACCTGGCGCAGGCGGAATCGGGCTTCCTGCCGCGCGCGATGTCGCATGCTGCTGCCGGCGGGATGTGGCAGTTCGTTAAGTTTCGGGGCAACCAGTACGGGCTGATGCAGTCGCCCAACACTGATGACCGCTTCGATCCGGAAAAAGCCACCCGCGCTGCCGCCAAACACCTGAAAGATCTGTACGACGAGTTCCACGACTGGTACCTGGCGATTGCCGCTTACAACTGCGGTCCGGGTTGTGTGGAAAAGGCCGTGGAACATACCGGATATGCCGATTACTGGGAACTCCGGGCTCGGCATGCCATTCCGGCCGAAACCACCAACTACGTGCCGATCATCCTGGCGATGACCATCATGGCGAAGAATGCGTCAGAATACGGGCTTGACCAGGTGGTTCCCGAACAGCCGCTCGAATACGACACGGTAAGAGTTACCGCAGCGACGAACCTGGCGCTGATTGGCGACCTGACCGACGCGTCGATTCCTGAGTTGCAGCAACTGAACCCGTCTTTACTGAAGAACATTGCTCCCGAAGGTTTTGACCTGAAGATCCCCAAAGGCCTCGGTGATGCCACCATGGCGAGTCTGGATTTGGTTCCCGCAGAACGCCGTAGTTCCTGGAGGATGCATCGCGTGGAAACGGGCGAAAGCCTGTCCGCGATCGCCAAACGATTTAATGCTTCCCCCGCAACAATCGCCGGCGCCAACCAGCTGGCGGGTGCCGAGCCCTCGCCGGGCGACCGCCTGTTGATTCCGGCGGCGTATCGTGAGCTCGCTCCTGTGGCCAGTAAGCGAACGAAGGCTGTTGTGGCTCGCGCAGGCGCGGCGAAGCGGACCCCGACGACCACCGTACGCCGGAACGCTGTTGCTCCCCGCGCGATCACGGTGACCGCCACGAAACGGCCTGTCCACAAGACGGCCGGCACCATCGCCTCCAACCGTAAGGCGAAGCCGCTCAACCGTTAGAACAGGTTCGTCCGTTGTTTCCTTGTTGCTTGTCCTTTGATAAGAGCCCGATCATGGCATCGGGCTCTTTTTTTGTAACATGCACTTGACAGAAGCGCCCCGCATTTGCGAACAAAGCAGAAAGGGGTATGCTAATGATGACTGCCCCCAAAACAGGAGCCTCACCGAATGTTCGATGATCTGAAGCTTGCCATGAAAGACGAAGACGAGATGGAAGATTTCCGAGACTACGACGACGAGGCCGATGACCTCGACACCAAGCTGGACGATTACGAA